>BOJX01000043.1 GCA_016860685.1 Planctomycetota bacterium | reverse complement strand
CGCTCGGTACGGATAGAGCCGCCTCTTCGGGTTCGTCTGTGCGCCGCCCCAGCGCCTTCTCGACGCCCCTTCGCGAGGTCACCCCCGATGCGCCTAGTGAAGATACCGCATCCGCAATTCGGTTTCAACACAATTTTCGAGATTTGAACCCGTTTTAATCTCGTCTGGTTTGATCCCGGAACACCCGCTTCCCCTTAGCCAGCCAGGATACCTGAGCGGTTCGACTCATCCGCATTCCTCTCGGTCGCCTTCTGGGGCCTTGGACTTCCGTAAGAGCTTGGGATGTATCGGACCCGTGCCCTCAGAAACCCGCACAAGAATTGTTGTTATCGGACTTAAAATGCATCTTCAGGATCCCCGAGCACGGACCAGCAACAACCACGTTTCCTCACCCTTGAATTCGCGTGACCTCATTCCGTGACATCAAGGGCGGGTGAGCACGGTTCGGTTTTGACACAAAGTCAATGACCGGCGCCCGAGTCGTTGCATGCGATCCAGGAAAAGGCTCAACCCTTGAACCGCCGGTCGGTGGGCGTCGGTTCACATCACAATCACAACCTTGCCGAAACGGTCTGCGCTGACGAGGCGAGCATGCGCCTCAGCAATGTCGCACAGGGGGTAGACACGGTCGACGACGGGCTTCAGGGGTCCGCAGGCCGTGAGGGAGAGGACGGTCGCCAGTTCGTCGAGCGTCCCCAGCGTGGATCCGAGAACGCTTTGCGCGGCGTAGAAGAAAGACCCGAGGTCGAGCGCAACCCGTGCCCCCTCCGTCACGCCGCAGACGACCAGCCGTCCGCCGCGCGCCAGGCATGCGACGCTCGTCCCCCAGGTCCGGTCGCCGTTGTGATCCACGACGACGTCCGCGCCGCGCCCGCCGGTGAGCTCGCGCACGACTTTCACGGGATCCTCCGCGACGTAGTTGATCGCGTGATGGGCGCCCAGTTGCAGGGCCCGATCAACCTTCGCGGGAGAACCGGTGGTCGTAAAGACCATGGCGCCGGCGAGTCGCGCCATCTGGATCGCCGCATGACCGACGCCGCTGCCGGCGGATTGCACCAGCACGGTTTCGCCCGGCTGAACACGGGCCCGCGCGAACAACATGTGCCACGCGGTGAGAAAGGCGATCGGCAGACATGCGGCGTCGAGCCAGCTCAGCGCACGCGGCTTGCGGATCAGCACCGAGGCCGGAACCGCGACGCGCTCCGCCAGCGCCCCGTCGCGGTGGGCGCCGAAGATCCGGAAGGAGGACGCCAGCGGCGCGTACCCGCCGGGCGCCGTCTCGCCCTCGGCCACCGCCGGGTAAGCGACCACCTCGTCGCCCGACGCGAACGTGACGACGCCGGGACCGACCTCATCCACGACGCCGGTGATGTCGCTTCCGGGAATCAACGGGCGAGGAAACGACTTTCCGCGGCGCACCCACAGATCCAGGTGATTCAGCGAACAAGCCCTGACCCGGACAACGACCTCGCCCGGGCCGGGAACCGGATCCGGCCGGTCGCCGGTCCGCAGCGCTTCAGGACCGCCGACGGTCTCAAGCCAGGCTGCCTTCATTCTGCGACTCCGCGGCGGCGCCGGACGGACCGCTACTCCCGAGCGGCTTCGACTTCCTTCTTATGCTGCTCGATGACCTGCTGCTGCACGTTTCCGGGGACGGGTTCGTAATGCGACTCCTCGATGGAGAAGCTACCCTGCCCCCCGCTGATGCTCGAGAGGCGCGAGTTGTAGTCCATTACTTCGCCGAGGGGAATCTGCGCCTTGATGACCGCCAGCCCGCCGGGCAGGACGTCCTGCCCCACCGGGCGCCCGCGCCGCGAGGCGATGTCGCCCTGGATGTCGCCGACCTTGTCGGCCGGGACGGTCACTTCCAGGTTGACGATCGGTTCCAGCAGGATGGGTTTCGCCTTCATGAACCCTTCCTTGAACGCCTGCCGCCCGGCGATCTGGAAGGCGATGTCCTTGCTGTCCACCGGGTGGGTCTTCCCGTCGATCAGTTCGACCTTGACGTCGACGACGGGATACCCGGCGATGACGCCTTCGGCCATCTGCGCCCGGATGCCCTTGTCGACGCTGGGGCGGAACTGCTGATCGATGGCGCCGCCGAAGATCTTGTCGACGAACTCGTAGCCCTCGCCGCGCTGTGCGGGAAGGACGTTGATGACGATCTTGGCGTACTGTCCCGCGCCGCCGGTCTGCTTCTTGTGGGTGTACTCGATGTTGTCGGCGCGCCCGGCGATCGTCTCGCGGTAGGGAATCTTCGGCGTTTTGGTGAGCACTTCGAGCTTGAAGTAGTGTTTCAGGCGGTTGAGGATCGTGCGCACGTGGGTGTCGTCCAGCCCGCGGAGCACCATCTCACCCGCCTGCGTGCGTTCGAGGCGCAGACAGGGGTCTTCATCCGTGTAGCGTCGGATCGCCTGGGCGATCTTGTCCTCGTCACCGCGGGACTTGGATTCAAGCGCCAGCGGGAACATCGGTGCGGGGATCGGGGGTTTCTCGATCGTTCCGCCTTTGTTCGTGAACACCACGTCGCCGACGTGAAGGTCCAGCTTGGCGAGCGACACGATGTCGCCCGACACGCCCGCCTCGACCTCCTTGTGCTCAGCACCGAGCAGACGCTGCAACTGCCCGGGACGGAAGCCCTTGCGGTCCGCTACGGTCTTGATGCTCATGTCGTGCGTCAGTTTTCCGGAAAGGCACCGCAGACCGAGATACTTGATCCCCGTCTTCGGATCGCTGGACACCTTGAAGATCTGTCCGACGAAATCCGCCCCGGTCGGATCCACCGGGGTCTCATGCCCGTCGTCCACCATCACGCGGCGCTTCGCCTGAAGCGGGCTGGGGAACAAGCCGACGATCGCATCCAGCAGCTCCGCGATTCCGATTTCCGCGCGACTGTTGACGAAAAACGTGGGGATGAACGTCTGCGCCGCCACGGCCTTGGGCGCGGTGGCGAGAGCTTCGTCCTTCGAGACCTCGCCGCCGAGGTACTTCTCCATCATCGCGTCGTCGACGCTGACGATCGCCTCGAGGACGCCGGTGTGCGCCTCGCCGACGTCGAAAATGTCCGCCGCGCCGGATTCGTTCGTCAGGCAGTCGATGACGCTCTTTCCCGATCCGGTCGGCAGCGTCACCGGCACGCACTCGTTGCCGAAGACCGAGCGGAGGTTGCCCAACACCTCCTCCAGATTGACGTTCGGCGCGTCGATCTTGCTGACCACGATGGCCAGCCCGATGCCGTACTTCTTCGCCCGCTCGAACATCTTGCGCGTGTTGACCTCGATCCCCGAGGACGCGGAGACTACGACGATCGCCGTGTCCGCCGCGATCAACCCGCCGATCGCCGGTCCGGCGAACGCGGCGGTTCCGGGAGTGTCCACGATGTTGACGTGGTGTCCTTTATGCGCGAGATAACAGACGGCGGAGTCGGTGGACCCGCCCTTCTCCTTGGCTTCGTCAGTGACGTCGAGGATCGACGTCTTGTCCGCGGTGGATCCGAGGCGGTTGGTGACGCCGGCCTTGTGCAGCATGGCCTCGGCGAGGGAGGTTTTGCCCGACCCTCCGTGACCGACGAGGACGACGTTGCGATATTTACCGACTTCGTAAACCGCCATGCCTGACTCCTGCGAAGCGTAAACGTTTCTGAATTGAACGGTTAAACCTTCTGCATCGCGTCCGGTAAAGACCGGATTACGGCAGCGTCACGTCGGGATGACGTGTTATCATATGAAGTTCGCGCAAGCAACACCTGCGCCCTCGCGCTGAAGGGGTGTGCATGTGTCCGCCGGAACGCGGGGGCGCGGCGGCGGAGCACGTCTTGCGCGATCCTCGATCCCGGTCTCGCATACGATGTCCTATAACCGCCCCCGCGCTCAAGTCATCCGACCGGTAACTAAAGATGCCCTCGGGGCGCGACGATGGCAGCATTGACCTCAATACCGCACAAGGTGGTGCGGCGCCGACGAGCTTGAACCAGAACTCTCGGCACTATCAGGGAGGATACGATGAGCCGGATCAATACGAACGTCCCCGCCCTTCAGGCGGTCGGTCGACTTCGGGTCAACCAGGGCGACCTGGTCATGCGACTCGAGCGTCTCAGCACCGGGCTGCGGATCAACCGCGGCAAGGACGACCCCGCGGGACTGATTGCGTCCGAGACGTTGCGTAACGAAATCGGCGCCATCCGTCAGGCGCTGGAGAACTCTCAGCGGGCGATCAACGTCATCTCCACGGCCGAAGGCGCGCTGAATGAAGTGTCGTCGCTGTTGCAGCAGTTACAGGGGCTTGTCGTCGAGATCGCCAACAAGGGGGGATTGACCGAGGAGGAGGTCAACGCCAACCAGCTCGAGATCGACTCGATCCTCACCAGCATCGACCGCATCTCCAACACCGCCGAGTTCGGCGGCACGAAGCTCCTCGACGGCAGCCGGGCGTATACGACGGCTTCCGCCGACACCGGCGCTCTCGCGCACATCGCGCTTTACGCGGCGCGGGTGCCGGAGGGAAGCTCGCGCAACGTTCTCGTTGAGGTGACGCAATCGGCGCAGGTCGCTGAATTGAGCTTCATCGGAACGACGACCAGCGCGGTGACGATCGAGATTTCCGGCGTGCGCGGGACCGACATCCTCACGTTCGCGTCGGGCACGGCGATCGCGGACATCGCCCGCGGCATCAACGACCTCAAGGATCTGACGGGCATCTCCGCCGTCGTTTCCGGCTCGAACGCCCTGATCCTCAACAGCACCGGCTACGGCGAGAACGAGTTCGTCCGCGTCAAGCCGATCTCGGGCAACTTCATCGAAGCCAACAGCGGATCGACACTCCAGGACTTCGGGCAGGACGCCGGCGTGCTCGTCAACGGTCAGGTCGCTTCGGTGGACGGGCTGAGGGTGGACGTCCGCTCCAGCGGCATCGACGCCCGCTTCTACCTGACCGAGGCGTTCGGAACGGCGCTGTCCTCGACGACCTTCCGGATCACCGGCGGCGGCGCCGTCTTCCAACTCGGACCGGAGGTCAATCAGAACGCCCAGGTCAGCCTCGGGTTCGAGTCCATCTCGACCGGAAACCTCGGCAACGCCGTCGCGGGATACCTGCGCACGCTGGCGTCGGGCAACACCAACGAGGTGTCGAAGAACAACACCTACGCCGCCCAGGTGATCATCTCCGAAGCGATCAACCAGGTCGCGGTCTACCGCGGACGCCTCGGCAGCGTCCAGCGCAACCAGATCGAAACCAACATGAACAGCCAGCAGGTTGCGCTGGAGAACGTCACGGCTTCGGAGTCGGCGATCCGCGACGCGGACTACGCCACCGAGGTCGCGGCCCTGACGCGGGCGCAGATCCTGTCGCAGGCGACGCAAGCCAACCTGCAACTGGCGATCCAGCTTCCGTCGCAGGTGCTCTCGCTGCTCGGCTAGGCGACCTGAAAAAACGGATTCGTTCGGCACGGACGCCGACCGTCGCGACCCTCTCGAACCCGAGAGGGTCGCTTTCGTTTCACGGCTCCGGAACCCTTGGCGGGGCAGAGTTCAACCGAGGGCAACCGCATTCTGACTTCGAATCCGGGTGGCATGGCCTGGCGTACTCGCCTGGCCATGCTACGGGAGCAGAACGCCCGTTTCTTCCGGACACCGGTCTGTTGCTGCGGCCCCGACCCCGGCGTGCCGGCAGGTTTCAGAGTGCGGTTGCCCTGGGGTTGAACCTCGCGGCGCGGACAGATGGTTGGAGGCGGACGCCCCGATCGGGTAGGATGAGGTTTCCGAAGCGGCGTGCCGCGATCGTCCTCACGCGGGCGTCGGATGGCGCCGCGTCGGAGGCGACGGCGACGCATCAACGAGGGCAGTGTCATGCAGGATTTCCTACCGATCCAGGGCTACGACCACATTGAGTTCTACGTCGGCAACGCCAAGCAGGCGGCGCATTTTTACGAGAAGGTCTTCGGGTTCACGCCGGTGGCGAAGTCCGGCCTCGAGACCGGCGTGCGCGACCGGGCGAGCTACGTGCTGCGGCAGGGGAACATCACGTTCGTGTTCACCTGCGCGCTGACGCCGGATCACGAGATCGCCCGGCATCAGGCGTTGCACGGCGACGGCGTGAAGTGCATCGCGCTGGCGGTGGCGGACGTGGAGGCGGCGCTGCGCGAGGTGAAGGCTCGCGGCGCGACGATCGTCCAGCCCGCGCGCGTGTTCGAGGATGACGCCGGCGCGCTGAAGACCGGCGTGATCCGTTACGCCGGGGACACGGTCTTCAAGTTCGTCGAGCGGAGGAACTACCGCGGCGTTTTCGCGCCGGGGTACAAAGCGATCGAGCTTCGCGGGACGGTGCGTCCGGTGGGGCTGTCGGCCGTGGATCACATGGTCACCAACGTCCACCTCGGCGAGATGAACTACTGGGTAGGCTGGTTCCAGCAGGTGATGGGCTTCTCCCAACTCTGTCACTTCAGCGATCAGGACATCAGCACCGAGTACAGCGCCCTGATGAGCAAGGTGATGGAGAACGGGTCGGGCAAGATCAAGCTGCCGATCAACGAACCGGCCGAGGGGCGGAAAAAGTCGCAGATCGACGAGTACCTCGACTGGTACAACGGACCGGGCATCCAGCACATTGCGATGAGCACGAAGGACATCTGCGCGTCGGTGCGCGAGCTGCGCGAGCGGGACATCGACTTCCTCCGCGTGCCGGACACGTATTACGAAGACCTCCGCCAGCGCGTCGGCGACATCGGCGAGGATTACGACGAGCTTCAGGAACTGGGCATCCTCGTGGACCGCGACGACGACGGCTACCTGCTCCAGATTTTCACCCAGCCGATGCAGGATCGCCCGACGTTGTTCTTCGAGGTGATCGAGCGGCACGGCAGTCGCGGGTTCGGTCTGGGCAACTTCAAGGCCCTCTTCGTCTCGCTGGAGCGCGAGCAGGCGGCGCGAGGGAACTTGTAGACCTGGGAGTCATCCGTCATGTCGCGAGTCCTTCGCATCTTCGTAGACACCTCCGTTTTCGGAGGGTGTTTCGACTCCAAGTTTGAAGCGGATTCCCGCCGCATCGTGGAACTGGCACGGACGGCCCGGATCGTGCTCATCATCAGCGACGTGGTCCTTGCCGAACTGGAACCGGCCCCGGAGCCGGTGCGTGCCATCCTGCAGGGACCGACCCGGCCACAGCTTGAAGTCTACCCGATCGATGACGAGGTCGCCGACTTGCGTGATGCTTACCTGTCAGCCGGCGTTCTGACCCAACGTTGGATCGGCGACGCCACGCACGTGGCGACCGCGACCGTGGCGCGGGCCGACGCCCTTGTTTCATGGAATTTCAAACACATCGTACGCCTCGACCGCATTAAGGCGTTCAACCAGGTGAACCTGGCCAACGGGTATGGGATTCTCATGATTCTTTCCCCCGCGGAGCTGCGAGAATATGAGTCACGAGACGATTCCGGATTTTGATTGCCTTGAGTTTAAGTGGAAAGCGCAGGCGGATCTCTATGACGCCACCAAGCACATGACCCGAGAGGAGCAGATCGCGTTCTTCCGGCGCCGTGCCGAAACGGGGTCTTTCGCCGAGCTTTTTCGGACCTCTCGGATGCCACGTGACGGTGCAGCGTCACCTGGCGGTTGACCTGGCGGGGAATGCCCTGAGGCGGTGGCGGGTTCGGACTGGGCAACTTCAAGGCCCTCTTCGTCTCGCTGGAGCGCGAGCAGGCGGCAAGGGGGAATCTGTAGCTGAAACTGACGCCCCGAGCGACGGGAACAGACGCCCCTCGATCGGGGGACTGCGCGACGGGAACGAGGATTCGCCGGCCCTTCGCGCCTTGCGATCTGAGAGACGCTCTCGCTGTTTTGCGTTCGCGCTATTGTTGGCGCGCTCGCATTAAGCCTTGACGGATTCACGGGTATTTTTTGTTGCCAACCTGTTGGCATGTTCGTACGCTGCACAGGTTGGCGCACGACGCTGAACATCCGCGAGGAACCTCATCCAGTTGTCAGGGAAGCGAGATCGAACATGAGTCATCAAAGCCTTAAGGGAAAAGTCAGCCTGGTGACCGGCGCGTCGCGGGGGATCGGGAAGGCGATCGCGGCGGAGCTGGCGGCGGCGGGCAGCGACGTGGCGGTCAATTTTGTCTCGCCGTCCAGCGAGGACAAGGCGAAGCAGGTCGCGGACAAACTCGTCCAGATGGGCGTGCGGGCGAGGGCGTACCGTGCGGATGTCTCGGACATCGCGCAAGCCGACGGGATGATCGCCGACATCGTGCGCGACTTCGGGCGCGTCGACGTGCTGGTCAACAACGCGGCGATCAACCGCGACAAGACGTTCATGAAACTGCCGCGCGAGCAGTGGGACGAAGTCGTCCGCGTCAACCTCGGCGGCGCGTACAACCTGATTCACGCGCTGCTGCCTTCGATGGTTGAGACCGGATGGGGGCGCATCATCAGCATCGTCAGCGTCGTCGCCCAGATGGGCAACTTCGGGCAGACGAACTACTCCGCGTCGAAGGGCGCGGTGATGGCGTTTACGAAGTCGCTCGCCCGCGAGGTGGGACGAAAGAACGTGACGGTCAACTGCGTCGCGCCCGGCTACATCGAGACGGACATGACCGCGGGCGTTCCGGAAAAGGTCATCAATCACGTCAAGGACATCACGCCGATCGGGCGCCTCGGGTCGCCCGAGGAGGTCGCCTTCGCCGTCCGCTTTCTCGCGGACCCGCGCGCGTCATACATCACCGGGCAGGTCGTCGCCGTCAACGGTGGGATGTACATGTAATTGCGAATGACGAAGGTCGAATGACGAAAGCGCATCGGGGGATCGTCGCTTGATCGTCGGATCGCCGCCGAATCGTATACTCGTACCGCCTTCGGCGAATTGGCGTCGAGAGGGTATTCGGACCGGAGCGAGGCAGGCGAGGGGGCGCGGCGATGGGGTTGGTGGCGGTGCGGGGGTTCGATGTCCACGTTTCGGGCGTCGGCACGGCGCTGGACGGCTTCCGCATCGCGCACCTCTCCGATCTGCACTTCCGCCGCTGGAATCCCGTCCTTGAAGAGGCGCGGGAGTTGCTCGGGACGCTCGAATACGATGCCCTGGCCGTCACGGGCGACTTCGCGGAGTGGCCGCACCGCTGGCCGCGCGCCGTTGAAATGATGAAGCGCTTCTTCGAGCCTGCGTATGCGCGAGGGACGGTGTACGCGACGCTGGGCAATCACGATCATGAGCGCATCGCGGACGACCGGGGTGACCCGATCCGCTTTCTGCGGGATGAGTCGGTCGTTCTTGAGCACGGCGCAGGTCGAGTGCGGCTGGCGGGCGTAGACCAGCTTGTGAAGCGCGGGGGCGATGTGCATCGCGCGTTGGGTCCGGCGGATGACCTTCCGACCGTGCTGCTGGCGCATTATCCTTCGACGGCGCATCGCCTCGAGCCGGACCGCGTCGGGCTTCAGCTTTCGGGACACACGCACGGCGGGCAGTGGCGGTTTCCCGGCATCGGCTGCCTCTGGGGAAATGACCGGATTCACCCGCGGCAGGCGTGGGGACTGCACCGGATCCGGTGGACGCAGGTTCACGTATCCGCGGGGATCGGCACGTCGTTGCCGATTCATGCCCGGATTAACTGCCCCCCCGAGGTCACCGTCCTGACGCTTCGAACCCGGGCGCCCGCCGTGCGATCCGGGGGTGCGGTTATCGGGACGGAGCGGGGGACCGAGGATTGACCGGCGCTTGGTGTGCGCTAAGTTGCGATTAAGTCTCTCCCGACGGACAGGCCCCTGAAAGCGTGCAAATTATCTGAAGCTTCTTTTTTTGAACCGGAGGTCATCGCGAGGCGGGGATCGTAGACTTGGCGAGCCGTGCGGAATGCAACAGCAGGAAACACCCCAGTCCGGCGGAACCGAGTCAGCGGGGTCAACGTGAAGGGGCAATGAAAAGCGGAATCGCGCGGGTTGTCCGAGGGCGGCAGCGGATGGGTGGACAGGTTCGGAATCGGGATGACGCTGGAACTTCCTAACTACCGGGTGGTCGAGAAGATCGGCACGGGGGCGCAGACGACGGTCTACCGCGCCCGGTGCATGCGGTCGGGGAAGGACTACGCGATCAAAGTGGTGAAGGTCCGCCAGCCTGAAGACATGAAGATCGTGGACCTGATGCGTGACGAGCACGTCGTGGGTTCGGCGATCGATCATCCGGTGATCCGCAAGACGTATGAGTTCCGCCCGCTGCGCCGGCTGACGCGCGTTCACGGCGCTCTGCTTTTCATGGAGTACGTCGCGGGAACGCCGCTGTCGGACCGGAACCTGTCGATGCCGCTTGAAGAGACGCTGCGGGTGTTCGCCCGGGTCGGGGAGGGGCTGGCGGCGATGCACCGGGCGGGATTCGTTCACGCTGATTTGAAGCCCGGCAACATTCTCGTCACAGCCGAGGGCGACGTGAAGCTGATCGACTTCGGTCAAAGCTCGCGCCTGGGAGAAGCGAAACCCAGGGTGCAGGGGACGATCGACTACATGGCGCCGGAGCAGGCGACGCAGGGCAGGCTCGATCAACGCACCGACGTGTTCGGGCTTGGGGCGACGCTGCATCGAGTGCTGACGGGCAAGCCCGTCCCGACGGAGATGAACAAGACGGTGAACCCGCACAGCCAGCGCCTGCTGGGTAAGCGGCGCGAGGCGACGCCCCAGATGGAACTTTCGGGCATGCCGACGTGCGTGGCGCGGTTCATCGAGTCGTGCTGTCAGACGTCGATGGACGCCCGACTTTCGGACATGACGGCGGTCATACAGACGCTGGAGCTGGCGCGCAGCATCGTCCGGCAGTTACCGGCGGGAGAGGATCCCTCCGAGCTGGACGAACACGATCTGCTCGACGACGAGCACGGTCAGGAGCTGTCCGAGGACGAACTGCTGGACTTTCTCGCTGAGACGCCGGACGTGGAGACGCGCCGGACGTAACCCCTTCAGGCGCTGCTTTCTTCGGGTTATCCTTCCTTCAGCCGCTCCTTCGTATCCGGACGATGCAAACCGGCAGGCGTCGTGGGCGCTCGGAGGCATCGTTGAGTCCGGCCATCGTCAGGAAAGTCACGGTCTATCCCTTGCGCATTCCGATGCGCGGGACGGTCGAGCACGCGGAGGCGCGTCGGAACGAAGCGGACCCGATCGTGGTCGGCGTCGAGCTGGACGGCGGAACGTGCGGTTTCGGAGAGACGCTGCCCCGCCCGTATGTCACGGGGGAGTCGCGGCAGGACGCCCTCGACTTCATTCAGACCGGTCTACTCAGCGCCATCCTGTCGTTCAACGCGCCGACGTTTGCCGAGGCGCTCGAGGCGATCGAGGCGCTGCCTTACCTGGGTGCGACGAGCACGCCTCCGGCGTCGGAAGCGCGAGCCCGCGGCAGGGGACCGGTGCGTAGCGAAGACGCGCCTCCGAGTCCGGCAGAGACCGCTCGGCGAGACGCGGCTCGGGCGGCGGTCGAGCTGGCCCTGCTGGACGCGTGCATGAAGCATTTCCACCGGGGCGTCGAGCATGTCGTGGGTTGGATGGGCTTGCCGGAGACCGGACCTCGGTCCAGGGTTGCCGGTCACGGATCGACGGGACCGGCGCGACGAGCGGGTCATTCTCTGCGCGGGTCGGCGGTGCTGGCGTCGGCGGACGTCGGACGATTGCGGAGGAAGTTGCGGCTCTACCGGTTCGCGGGGTTCCGGGATTTCAAGCTGAAAGTCGGATTTGATCGGGACGAGGCGAGCGCGGAACTGGTGCGCCGAAGTCTGGGGCGTGCGTTGCGTTCGGGGCGGGCGACGTTGCGGCTGGACGTGAACGGCGGGTGGTCGGCGAAGGACGCGGCACGAGAGCTTGCACGTTGGCACGACCTTCCGCTGGCGGGGATCGAGCAGCCGCTGGCGCGCGGACGGGAGGCGGAGCTTTCCGGGCTGCGCCGGTTTACCCACGCGCCTTGGATTCATGACGAATCCCTGATCGACATGGAGGACGCGCGGCGGTTGATCGGACTGGGCGTGGCGGACGTTTTCAATGTGCGGTTGAGCAAGTGCGGGGGATTTCTTCCGGCGCTACGCGTGGCGATGTTCGCAAGGCGCCACGGCGTGCGGGTTCAACTGGGTTGCATGGTGGGGGAAACGAGCATCCTGGCGGCGGCGGGGCTGCGATTCCTGGAGGCGTTTCCTTATGCGGAGTGGGTGGAGGGGTGCTTCGGAACGTGGTTGCTGCGCGTGGACGTCGTGCGACGGTCGCTGCGGCTCGGTTACGGTGGACGCCTGCCGACGGTCGGCGGACCGGGTTGGGGCGTGCAGGTGGACGAGGGTCGGTTGACGGCGCTGTCGGACCCGGCGCCGATCGTGCTTCATCTCGGCTGAGCGGAAACGCAGGATGATTGACCCGTGCTGAGCCGCGGGGTTTATCCCGCGCGAAGCTTCCGCAGGACGAAACTACGTGCCCCGAGGAGCAAGGCGCCGTGTTTAGCCGAGCCGCGCCCGTCAGGAAGCGTGCCTCTCGGGTCTTTCACGCGGGCTTTGACACAACGCGCCAACCTTCACACAAGGACGGCCTGAGTGTTCCGGTATCCCGATGAGATCGGGGCGTATTGAACAGTGGTCGCTCCGGGCATTCTGAGCACGGTCATGACATCACCGCGAACGCAGGGTGAGCCTTCGCCTCGTGTCAGGCGAACAACGAGGCGTCGCCCGCCGTGTCGTCGCGGGGAGGCGGGGCGGGCAGGCCGAGGTGGCGGTAGGCGTCGCGGGTGGCGACGCGGCCGGAGCGGGTGCGGATGACAAAACCGGTTTGAAGGAGAAAAGGCTCGACGACGTCCTCGAGCGTGTCGCGCTCCTCCCCCATCGTAGCGGCGATCGCCTCGATCCCGGCGGGGCCGCCGTCGTATACCTGGATCAACGTGCGCAGGAAGGCCCGGTCCAGCTCGTCCAGACCGAGGGCGTCCACCTGCTGGATCGTCAGCGCCTCCTCCGCCAGCGCCGGCGTGATTTTCCCGTCGGCGCAGACTTGGGCGAAGTCCCGGACGCGCCGCAGCAGGCGGTTCGCCACGCGCGGTGTTCCCCGGCTTCGACCGGCGATCAACTCCAGCGCCCCGTCCGTGTGCGGAACTTCAAGCCGGCGGGCGGAGCGTTCGATCACCTCGGTCAGTTCGCCCCGGGAGTAAAACTCGAAGTGATAGCGATGTCCGAAGCGGTCGCGCAGCGCCGCCGTCATCATCCCCGCGCGCGTCGTCGCTCCGATCAACGTGAAGCGGTTGAGCTTGAAGTTCACGACGCGTCCGGACAGCCCGCCCTCGATCGTAAAGTCCACGCGGAAGTCCTCCAGCGCCGTATACAGGAACTCCTCGACGATGCGCGGCAGGCGATGCACCTCGTCGATGAAGAGCACGTCGCCGCGCTCCAGGTTGGTGAGGATCGCCATCAGGTCGGCCTGACGGGCGATCGCCGGTCCGGAGGCGATGCGCGGCGGTCGTCCGCCCATCTCGGCGGCGATGACGAACGCCAGCGTCGTCTTGCCCAGCCCGGGAGGCCCCTCCAGAAGGATATGTTCGAGGGGTTCGCCGCGCTGCTTCGCCGCCGACATCGCGATCCGCAGCTTCTCGAGCAGGGCACGCTGTCCGACCATCTCGTCCAGCCGGCGCGGGCGCAGCGCCGTGTCCGAGTGTTCCTCCTCGGATCGAGCCGCTCCTGAAAGAATCCGGTCCCGCGCCATGTCACTCGTCCGTCCCGCTGCTTGTCAAGGCCGCGATGTTCCGCCCGCACCTGCTACATCGCCGGTTGTCCGGCCTTGATGCGGTACGCCGCCCGCACCCAGTCTTCCGCGTGATCAAAGGCGGCGCCCTGCTTCGCCGCTTCGGCAAGGTAGCGCTCCGCATCCGCCCGCGAGTCTCCCCAGCCGGTCAATACCGTGAGGGCGTCGCGCTGGGCAAGGCTCCACGCCGTCTTCAGGACTTCACCCTCGGCGGACTCCGGCAGCGCCATCCCGTCCAGCTTGCCCTTCAACTCCGCGACGATGACCTGCGCCCCGCGCGGTCCGACGCCGCTGAGCGTCGCCAGCGCTTTGACGTCCCCGTCCTGGATCCACCGCGCGATCCGCCGCGAAGGCTCGGACAGCGCCTTGAGCGCCTTGCGGACGCCCATCCCTTTGACGCCGATGAACCGCAGGAAAAACGCTTTGTCCTCCGCCGAGATGAACCCGATCAGCCGCGGGGTCTGATAGGCCGAGTTCTGCCCGCCTTCGATCACCTCGAACGTGTGCAGCGTCACCTCGGTCCCGCGCCGTCCCGCCAGCGTCCCCACCGCGGCGCGAGGAACCAGCACCTCCCGCGCCTCTCCGTCGCGTTCGAGCACGACGGACTCCTCCATCACGTCCGACAAGATGCCCGTCAACCGCACGATCACTCCGGCGTCTCCGTCCGATCCGCACTCCTGCCGCTGAGCGTTCGACTACCTCAGCGCGAACCGCGCCGACTCCCCTGCGCAGCATAACGCAATCGCCAGCGCGTCCGCCACGTCGTCCGGTTCCGGCGGCGCCGCCAGGTTCAGCGTCATCCGGATCGCACGCTGCATCTGCACCTTGGAGGCATGCCCGTTGCCGGTCAGATGACGCTTCACCCGGGTCGCCGGATACGACGCCACCGGGATGCCCGCTCGCGCCGCCGCACACAGGAGAACCCCGCGGGCATGCCCCATCAGGATTGAGGTGCGAGGATGCTTCGTGTGTGCATACAACTCCTCGACCGCCACGACGTCAGGCTGATGATCCCGCAGCACGGAGGAGAAGTCCGCGTCGAGCTGAAGCAGACGGTCGGGAAGCTCGCCCTGCCGATCCGAGCGGAAGACGCCGGCGTCAACCAGCGTCACGCCCTCCAGCGTCGGCGACGACCCACCCTCTCCGCCGACGCGCAACACGGCATAACCTGTCACGCCCAACCCCGGATCCACCCCGCAGATCGTCCGCGCCACGCCTCGTCCTCCGCCCCGACCCGCCCCGATCAGACGGCAAGGATCGACGCGCCCGCGGACGGCGTCAACCGGCGGCGAGCACGTCCGCGGCGGGAACCGTGCCGACGCCACGGCAGGACGAGCGCCGCGCCGCTTCACGGAGAACCGACAGAAGATGCGGAATCTCAAAGGGCTTGGTCAGAAACGTGGCCGCCCCCGGGTCGATCGCCGTGCGGCGGTTCCCCTCGGTGTCGTGTCCCGTCATGTAAACGACCGGGATGCCCCGCGCCCGCTCCGTGAGTTGAAGGAACTGATGAAACTCCGGACCGGTGTAGCCGGGCATGTCCACGTCGAGGAGAATGACGTCCGGCCTCTCGTGCAGCACACGCGCCACCGCTTCGTGCGCGCTGTGCGACGTCCGCACGTCGAAGCCCCCCGCCGACAGGCGCACCGACAAAGCGACCGTCAGCGCCCGGTCATCATCCACAATCATCACTTTCGTCATGAAAGCGTCATCCCGGGGCATGACTCACGCGGTGGCCTCGCAGAGATGGGCGCCGGCGCACGCATCCAGCAGCGTGCGCAAGCGTTCCGCGTCCAGCGGCTTCGGCAGGTAATACGTGTCCGGCAGCTCCCGCACCGTCGTCCGGAACCGCTCGCGGTCGAACCCGGAGAGGCAGATGATCGGCGCGTCCGATTCCCGGCGGATCATCCGCGCGATCGTCCATCCGTCGCCGCCGGGCATGTCGAAGTCGAGGACAATCGCGTCCACGCCCTCGCGCGACGCCAGGCGGATCACGCCCAACCCGTCGCCGGATTCGACCGCCCGATATCCCCAGCTCTGCAACCGCACGCACAACGCGGCGCGCAGGCGGCGGTCGTCATCCGCGATCAGGACTTTCCTGCGCTTTATTCCGGGGTCTCCCTCTCGGGCGCGCGGTCCACCCGCTCCGCGACCATCTCCAGCAGCGCCGCCCCGTCATAAGGCTTGCGGACGAAGGCGTCCGCGTCCAACGCCTGCGCACAGCGCCGGATGTAGTCCGTCGAGGGCGCCTCCGCCCCGGACACAAAGATCACTTTCGTCAACTCCGCCGGGTCGGCCTCCCGGATGTGATCGCACACCTCGAACCCGCTCAGGTCCGGAAGCGCCGCGTCCAGGATCGCCACCCGGGGACGATAGGCGTCGAACTCACGCAGCGCGTCCGCCCCGCAGTACGCCTCGCGCGTCGTGAATCCGGCGCGGCGCATGCGCATTTTGAGCGCTTCGCCCGGAAAACCCAAGCCGCATCCGCCTTCCGACGCCCCGGCCGCGCCGGCGGCGCAAGACTCCAGCCCACCGGCGCCAGCCGTGCGGACGGCGCCAGCCGCGGGTCGTGCGGCCCGATGATCGTCAACCCCTGGAGGGGCGACGGAACCTCACGGGCCTGCCGGCGGAGGCAGAAACCGCTCCCGGTCCTTCTCCTCCAGCCAGTTCCCCGAGGCGTGACACTCCCGGCACAGCGGCAGTGGACCTCCCGTGTGACACTGCTCGCAGCGCAGCGTCGGGTGCGGAAAGAGGTTCATCGAGTGCTCAAAAGGCCCTTCCACGTACGTATCCTGTGTCCCCGGAACCCGGTTGAAGAACGTGTGACACACGTCGCAGGCCGACGAGATCGCCTGCCCGTCCGCGTCGAAGTGCTTCCCGTCGTGACACCGGAAGCACCCCGCGCTGTACATGTGTCCCACGTTGTCCGGGTACGTTCGCCAGTCCACTTTCATGTAGGGGAAGAACGTGTATGCGTAAATGTCCTGCACCCCCTCCACCGACCGCTCGATCGCCGCCTTTTTCTCCGCGTAAACCTGCGGATGCTCGCGTTGATAGAACGCCGTCAGCGACTCCGCGATCCGCTGCTTCGCCTCCTCCTTGCTCGCGTAGCTCCCGCTCAGCAGCGCCAGCGCCTCCCGCTTCACCCACGGCAGCGACGCGTCGATCCGCCCGATGTCCAGGTACAGATCCAGCGAGACATAGGGCGGCCGGAACAGGTGCGCCGCGCGGTTGTGACAGTCCATGCAGTCGATCGTCCGCACCGTCCCCGCCGGCGGAGGCTCATCATGCGGACGCCCGTCCGAGCGGTAGACGCGCTCTTTCCCGGAGGCGTCCGTGCTGCGGACCCAGGGCACATCCTGAAGCTTCTCGTCCAGCGACACGTACTCGATCTTCGAGCCCAGCGCCATGTGCCAGTGAATGCCCTCCGCCCGCCCCCACAGCGGGTCGGCCCCCCCCGTCTTCAGCATCATCCGCACTTCCCGCCGCGTGTTCTCCTCGTCCGGAGAAAAATGAACACGCGTCCGAAGCTGCGATCCAAAAAACTTCGCCGGCCAGTGACACTCCTCGCACGTCTCCCGCGCCGGACGAAGCTCCGAAATCGCCGGCGGAATCGGCTTCGAGTACGTGTCGAACCACACCGCGAACACCTGCCGCACCCCCGACAACTTCGCCTTCACGAACCATCCCGCCCCCGCCCCGATGTGGCACTCCGCGCACGACACCCGCGCGTGCGGGGATTGCTCGTACGCCGCGTACTGCGGCTCCATCACCGCGTGACACGTCAGACCGCAGAACTCCGACGACTCCGTGAAGTGATAACCGTGATACCCGCTGACCCCGAGAATCGGCAGCATCAGAAACGTGATCAGCAGAAACGCCTGCACCGGACGGCGCTGACGCGGGTCATCCAGGTCGATCCGCGGAAACCGCCAACTGATCTTCCGCAGCGGATCTGTCCGCCTCACCTTCCGAAGTCGAAGCAGCAGCCCCGCCGGTGCGATCACCAGCCCCACGACCACCACGCCCGGAATCACCATCAGGCCCACGATGTCCACATACGGGTTCGCGGACGGCGAAACCATCGCGAACAATCCGAACGTGATCAGCAGGATCAGCCCGCTGACCACAATGAACACGCCCGTCATCGTGATCGCGTTGTTCCACAGCGGCGTCGGCGTCGCCGATCCGCTTCCCGCCTCAACTTCCGCGTCGCGCACCGGTTCGTTCATTGAAGGACTCCGTCCCTGCCGCTCCCTGCACGGGGCGGACCACGCCCGCCGCAGCTTCATGTGCCCGCCGCTGATCCATCCCCCGATGAAAATCATCGACAAGCCGCCGCCCGGTGCAATACGACCTCGCCGTCGACCTCAGGAACGCCGCCCCTGCCGGGGCGCGATTTGACGCCGGCGAACCTCCGCTTCCCGCACGCCTCGACCCCTGCACGATCCGCGCCGCGCCTGATAGCGCCTCCCCCCAACCTTGGAGGGACGCCGGCGCCACGCTAAAGTGACCACCATCATGCGATCCCACGAAACGATCAGCGTTGTTGATCCCGAAATCTGGCCGCACATGCAGGCGGAAGTCCGCCGCCAGCAGGAAACGCTGGAACTCATCGCCTCGGAGAACCACGTCTCGCACGCGGTTCTTGAAGCCCTGGGCACCGTCTTCACCAACAAATACGCCGAAGGCTACCCCGGCAAGCGCTACTACGGCGGTTGCGCCAACATGGACGCCGTCGAAGACCTCGCCCGCAACCGCGCGAAGCAGCTCTTCAAGTGCGACCACGTCAACGTCCAGCCGCATTCCGGCAGCCAGGCGAACCAGGCCGTCTATCTGTCCGTCCTCCAGCCGGGCGACACGATCCTGTCGCTCGACCTCGCCCACGGCGGACACCTCTCCCACGGCATGAAGATCAACATGACCGGTCTGCTTTACAGCGTCGTGCATTACGGCGTGGACCGAAAGACCGAACGCTTCGACTTCGACGAGATCGCCCGCCTCGCCCGCGAGCACAAGCCCAGGCTGATCATCACCGGCGCATCCGCCTACCCGCGCCTGATCGACTTTACCCGCTTCAGCGAGATCGCCGCTGAAGTCGGCGCGATTCACATGGCCGACATCGCGCATATCGCCGGGATGGTCGCGGTCGGGCTTCACCCCTCGCCCGTGCCGACAGCCGGCTTCGTCACCACCACGACGCACAAAACGCTCCGCGGACCGCGCGGCGGGATGACGATGTGCAAGGAGGAGTTCGCCAAAAAGCTCGACTCCCGCGTCTTTCCCGGTCTTCAGGGCGGACCGCTCATGCACTGCATCGCCGCCAAGGCCGTCGCCTTCGCCGAGGCGCTCAAGCCGGAGTTCCGCGCCTATCAGGAGCAGATCCTCCGCAACGCCAAGGCGCTTGCCGAGGCGCTGATGTCAAAAGGCTTCCGCATCGTCTCCGGCGGCACGGACAACCACCTCATGCTGGTGGATCTGCGCCCGGCCTACCCCAACGTCACCGGCGCCGCCGCCGAGAAGTGGCTCGAATCCGCGGGCATCATCACCAACAAAAACATGATCCCCTTCGACGAACGCAAACCCGTGGAGACGAGCGGCCTGCGCCTCGGCACGCCCGCGCTGACCACCCGGGGTCTGAAGGAAGACCACATGCGCACCATCGCGAGCCTGATCGACCGCGTTTTGAAGGGGGAAGGAGAGGCGAAGGCGGTCGAGGCGGTGCGAGGGGAGGTGCTGGCGATGTGCAGGGAATATCCGCTGTAAAGGCGGTTCACGACGGTTGCGCGATGAATCTGCACGCCCCTCACGCGACATCCGGAACGTTGCAGACGGCGATCAACGCACGGATCATCCCCGACCGGCGCGCGCCGCGCAACGTCAGCGTCGCCTGCACCGGCGCCTTGCTGCACCGCCGGGAATCCACGACGGTACTGTGCGACGAGCAGCCAGACCTGCCGGCTGCCCACAACAACTGACGCGACGATGACAATCAAAATATGCGGCATCACAACGCCGGACGACGCGGCGACCGTCCTCGCAGCCGGCGCGGACTGGTTCGGTCTGAACCTGGTCGCCGGACCCCGGCGGATTCCCCTCGACATCGCCGGAAGAATTCTCGTGGAAACCGGTCGTTGCGAAACCGCTGTCGCACTCGTCGCGGCCGACGCCCTCAGCGACCCGGAACGGTGCCCCGCTGCGCTGGCCGCGCTCGGTTTGCGCCGGCTTCAGATTTACGGACACCCGTCGCGCTCGGCGCTTGACGAGCTTTCCGCGGCGGGCCTCTCTTGGATCGCCGTGCATCACCTCGCGCCTGCGCCGTCCCAATTCCGCGCGTCGTTGGACCGCTCCGCGGCTATCGCCGCGCTGGCCGACGCGGCGAAGCGGTCCAGGGACGACGGCGCGGAGTTCCTGCTTCTTGACACGGCCTCGCCCCTGCTCGGCGGATCAGGGCGCCGATCGGACTGGAGCATGCTCGTCGACGCTCGAGATCGCGGACTGCTTCAGGGAGCACCGCCGATCCTCCTCGCCGGCGGACTGACGCCCGCCAATGTCGCGGAGGCGGTGCGCGAATGCCGACCCGCCGGCGTCGATGTCAGTTCAGGCGTGGAAATCGCACCGGGGCGGAAGGATGTCGAGCAAGTCCGCGCGTTCGTCACCGCAGCTCGCGCGGGGTCCGCGCCGCCGGGACGCGGATCGCCACAATGACGATCCTCACTCGATCGCCGCTCCGCGAAGACGCGGCAGGCGGCGCTCCCGCAGCGCCCGCGCCCGCGGGGAGTCCACGAACACCAGAAACGGGCGGCTCCAACTTTCGAGCAACGACCGGGCGTCCAGCCCCGGACCCGCCGCCACCCGGAAGCGGTACGTCATCCGCCCGTGCGCCGTCGCCGGGAAGTTCACATACCAGTAATTGTGATACAGACAGAAGGCCAGCGCGCCGTTCTGCGGACGCACGTCACGCCCCCAGCGCCCCGTGTTGATCCCGCCGAAGTGAACCACCGGCGCGTCCGGTGACCAAACCGCCGCGTTCGTCCCGTCCCGTCCGTGAATTTCGACGCCCTGATGCACGACATGCCAGTCCCGGCAGCCGCCCGGCAACTCGTCCACGCCCGGACGATGTCGAAACCCGCCGGATTCAACCCAGACCTCGACGGGATCGACCGGCGGCTGAAACACGAGAAAATACGCGTGCGGGGCGACATCCGGTTGTTGCACCCCCGACAGCGTCAGCTCTCGTCCGGCGCCGTCCACCGTCGCGTGCTCCGAAATCGTCAGATCGCTCCAGCCCGGCAGTATCAGTCTCGCCCTCACGCCCGATCCCGCGGATCCGCCGCATGCTTCGATCCCGTCAACCACAGCCTCGGTCCGCTGAAGGCGCGCCTCCGGGCTGCCGTGGCGCAGCGCCAGACGCCCTCCGATGAGATCCTCACGGATCAACGTCGGCATTTGAGCTCGGAATCGCGCCGACGGATTCGACGGCGCTTCCGCAAGCGTCGCGTCGGCACGCTCGAACGACTCGATCTGAAAGCGAATCAGCTCTCCGGGAAGCGGGTTCGCCATCGCTTTCAGCGTCGCCGTCGCATGCGGACCGGACGGCGCCTCAACCGTCAACGATAGCGAAAGCGCTTTCTCTGGCCGCACGTTCAACCGACCTTGATCCGGAAAGTCCTCGCGCGGCAGCGCCGCAACCGAAGTGTCCGGAAACTGGCACTTGTCCGGAAAGCAAACGCACCCGCCGCCCCGCGCCGCCGCCGCCGCCAGCACGTCCTCCGCGAGCAGCGCCGCCTCCTCCGCCGCGCGATGCGCCAGCCGCGCTTTGTCCGCCCACTGTCGCTTCGTGTCCGGCGCTTCCGGCTCGCCCACGCTGCGCCAGCTTCCGAACGTGTGCTCCAGGTACATCCAGACGTCGCGCTGTGCAGCCTCGAAGACCGTCCCGACCGCTTTGTCCTTGTCCTCCAGCAGCGGTTCGATCGCCCGAAGCGTCCGCCGCGCCTCGTACGCCCGCTTCAACTCCAGCGGAGCGCTCGCCAGCCCGTCGGACCACCAGTCCGGCCACGTGCCCGCATGTTCGGGGAACGTCGCGCCGCACGCCTCGAGCGCGTCGAAGAACTCGTCGATCGTCGCGGACACGAACTCGAAGTTGCGGTACAGCGCCACCGCTCGTTCGCTGGCCGACGATCCCGCGTCCGCCCACGCGGAATCCCGAGCGCCTTCCCGCTGACGCCGCCCCACGCTTTCCCGCCACGCCCGCGCCATCTGCGCCATCCACGGCGCGGCCAGCCCGTTGTCGTCGTACGTCCCACATCCCTGAAGCAGGCAGACCGGAAGCGCGTACCCCGTCCGCGCCAGATCCTCCGCAAACCGCCGCGCTCCCTCGCAGAAAGCGTCAAACCCCCGGTGCATGCCGTATTCGTTCGCCCGCAAATACACGAACCCGTTGTACACGAGGATCCGCCCGCCTCCCGGGCCGCGCCAGAGGAAGGCGTTCGGGCGGGTGAAGGGCGCGCCCCCACGCTCGTCGTTGATCGCGAACGACATCCGCGTCACGCCGACATCGTTCAGCAGGTCCGGCAGGCAGGCGTTCACGCCGTTGACGTCACACTGCATCGCCGACCGCAGCGGGATCGCGTGCTCGTCGCAGAAACGCCGCGCATACCGGAGCATCCGGCGGAAGTCTTCAGCGTCGAGGTGGTCCGATCCGTTCAGGTACGTCGCCGTCAAACCGATCCGACCGTCGCGCGCCGCCTCGAGAAATCCCTCCGGCAGCGAGATTCCGCGGCGCAGCGCCTCGTCGATCATCCAGAAGCACTCGACCGTGAAGCGGTACTCCGGATCCTCCCGCGCGAAGGCGACGGAAAGGGCGATGTTGCGCAGTTGGTGTCGCCAGACCTCATCGCGCGGGTGTGTGTACCCCGGATCGCTGTGCGAGTGTTGTACGAGAAAAACTCTCATCGCGCGGTTCCGAACCGATCATACCGCTCCTGACGGTTCCCGTCCCACGGCGATTCCGGCCGACACGACTCCGGAGGGCGACCTCCGTCGATTGTAAGGGATCACGTCCGCGCACGACTAAGGACAAGGCAGCGCCTGTCACCGGAGTGACGGGCCGCGAAACCGGATCAGGACAGGAGGATCGGTCACATGCGTCAAAGAAGCACAAGGGTAAGCAGGTTGGGGCTGGGGATCGCCGTGGCAGCGTGTCTCGGCGCCTGGACGCCGGCGTCGGGGCAGGACTACGAACTGAGCGTGATTGCGCGCGGTCTGGAGCGCCCGACCGGCATCGCCGTGCATCGCAAGGGCAACGTGTACTTCACCCAGCTTCCGACGCCCGGCGTCAACGGCGACAACGGCGGAAGCAACCGCGTCATGCGGCTGCACCGCAACGGCAACCTGCGCGAGTTGACGTTCGGCGAGCCGGAACCGACGCACATCGCCGTCACGAAGCGCAAGACCCTTTACTGGACATGCAAGTCCGCGGGCGTCATTCTCACCTTCTCGGAGGGCGAGCGAAGCCTCGTGCTCAATGAGCTTGAGGATCCCAGCGGTATCGCCGTCGCCGACCGCGGTCCTGCGGCGGGCGAACTGACCTTCACGCAAATCCCCACCCCGGGCGTCAACGGCGACAACGGCGGACGCAACCGCGTCTCCGTTTACGACGGAAACACTGTCTTCGACCTCAGTTCAGGCGAACCCGAACCCACGGATGTCGCCGTCGGCGACGACGGCACGGCCTACTGGACCTGCACCTCCGCCGGCGTCATTCTCTATCAGCCGCGCGGCGGCGAGCGCATGCTGCTCCTGCGCGACCTGAATATGCCGAGCGGAATCGCGGTGGACCGCGCGGGGCACGTCTACTTCACCGAGCTTCCAACCCCGGGCGTCCCGGGCGACGAAGGCGGTATGAATCGAATCTGGAGATACGAACCGGACACGGGTGAAGCCACGCTCATCCACGAGGGTGACCCGGACCCGGTGGATGTCGCGGTGACGCCCGACGGGGCGACGGTGTACTGGACGTGCCGCTCGGCGGGCGTCATTGTCGCCGCCCGACGGCAGTGAATATGAACCAGGGTTTCCACGGTGACCGCACCCGCCGGTCCGGATGCATGCCGACGGCGCTTCCGCGACCTCGGATCGGGACCGGCGGGCGCGGCGCGAAACCGGAAAGGACTCTCAAGCTTTGAGGCGAGGCGCGGCATGCTTCGGGAAGGCAACGTGTCGCTGAGGATCGAACATTGACGATGGCGGAACGAAACGCGACGGAACGCCCGGTCGAGCATGCTTCGTCGCTCGATCCTGCGTCCGCGAACGCCGCAGCGTGGCTGGATGAGCACGGCGATGCGCTTTGGACCTACGCGATGCGCTGCGTCGGACGCCGGGACGTTGCGGAAGACCTCGTGCAGGAGTCCTTCGTCGCCGCCCTCAGGGATCCGTCCCGGCATCGCGGCGAGGCCTGCGTAAGAACGTGGTTGATCGCGATCCTCAAACGAAAGGTCGTCGATCACTTCCGCGCGCTGGCTCGCCGCCCGGGCGTTGCGGAACTCCCGGAGCGCGCCCGCGAGGAAACGTCGTTCACGGATCGCGGAACGTGGGCCCAACCGCCGGCGGACTGGTCCTCGCCGCGCGTGGATCCGCTGGACCGCGCGGCGTTCCGGCGGGCATTGTCGGGGTGCCTGTCTGAGTTGCCGCCGGCGGCGCGGGCGGCGTTTGTGTTGCGAGAGGTCGTGCAGATGTCCACCCCGGAGGTCTGCGAGGTGCTCGCAGTAACGGCGGCTCACCTTCACGTCCTGCTGCACCGGGCGCGGATGCGCCTTCGCGGCTGTCTTGAGTCCCGCTGGTCGCCCGGCGGAAAAGGAGCCTGTTGATATGAATTGCAGGCAGGTCAGCCGCCTGGTGTCGGACGGTCTGGACCGGAAGCTCGCTCTGCATGAGCGCCTCGCGGTCTGGATTCACCTGCTGTACTGCCGGGCGTGCGCCGCCTACCGCAGGCAGGTGCGGATGCTCCGCGAATTCGCACGCCCCCCCGAAGCCGTCACCAGCTCAGGAGTCGTCTCCCACGAATCCGCCGAACCGGCTTCGTCTCACATGGCCCCGGACTTCGACGAGCCGCTTTCTCCCGAGGCCCGTCACCGCATTCGCCAGGCGCTTGACGCGCCGCCCTCGGAGTGACCGGCGCCCGGTCCGCAGATCCCCGGCGGCGCGGCGGGTCAGGACGCCGCCTTGTGCGTGGCGCCTTCTTCCGCGCGCGGTCGCAGCAGCGACGCCACGACCCCCGCCAGCAGCACCCCCAGCACCACGAAAAGCAGGTACATGTTAAAGTGCTCGCCCAGCATCTGCTTCAGCCACGTGTGCGTCATCATCTTCACGCCCACGATCATCAGCACGAACGACAGCGACACCTTCAGGTAGTGGAACCGGTCGATCATCCCCGCCAGCGCGAAATACAGACTCCGCAGCCCGAGGATCGCGAAGACGTTGCTCGTGAACACCAGGAAGGGATCCGCCGTGATCGCGAAGATCGCCGGGATCGAGTCCACCGCGAAGATCAGGTCGGTGAACTCGACCATCACCAGCGCCAGAAGCAGCGGCGTCGCGAGGATCGTGCCCGGCTTCGCCGCGTCCACCACGCGGTCCGTCTCGACCTCCGCTCCGGGAACCGGCGGCGCGTGCGACGCCGCCGACCCCGCCCGAACCAGGAAATGCTGCCCGTGAAACCGTTCCGTGATCGGCATCAGCCGCCGCGTCAGCCGCACGATGACGTTCCGGTTCGGATCCGACTCACCGCCCTTCAGCACCAGCATTTTGACCCCGGTCACGATCAGAAACCCGCCGAAGACGTAGATGATCCACGAAAACCGCAGGATAAGCTGCGCCCCGACCGCGATCATCGCCCCGCGCATGATCAGCGCGCCGAGGATGCCCCAGAAAAGGACGCGGTGCTGATACATCGGCGGAACCGCGAAGAAGGCAAAGAGCATCGCAATCACGAAAATGTTGTCCACCGCCAGCGACTTCTCGACGAGATACCCGGTGATGTACTTCACCGCCGCGCTGCCGCCTTCGTTGTACACCGTCCCCAGCCCCGCAACCTCCTTCGGCGACGCGGTCATGAGGTCGTGCGTCAGTCCCAGTCCCAGCCAGTGATGTTCGTATCCGGCGTAGATGAACAACGTGAACCCCAGCCCCAGCGAGATCCAGAACACCGACCACCCCAGCGCCTCCCGGATCGAGATGACGTGCGCCTTGCGATGAAACACCCCCAGGTCCAGCGCCAGCAGCAACACCACCAGCGCCACAAACCCCGCGTACATCCAGAACATCACCAGCTCCGATCGGGTTCCCCGGCCGCGGTGCGACCGCCGCAGCCGGGTTCCGGGTTCCGCCTCCGCCCCGCCGCGCAAAGGACCGGGATATTACCGCTGCGCCGGCAAAAGCGAAGTCCGCAGCGCCGCTTTCTACTTCACCCCTGCGGTTCAGACGGGGTCAACGCCGCGACCAGGATGACGCCGATCAGGATCAACCCCACCCCCGCCCACTGCCCGACCGTCAGCTTTTCCCGAAGCTGGGGCGACAGGGACGCGAACGCCGCGATGATCGCGTACCCGCCGCCCACCATCAGCGGGTACGCCAGCGATATCTTCAGCGTCCGGCTTTGCAGCGCGAACATGTAGCAGAACGCATTCAGCCCGAAACAGATCAAACCGCCCAGCAGCACCGGGTTCTTCAGGATCGTCAGCACGGCCCCCGCGGGACCGTCCTTCAACATCCCTCCGCCGCCCGCGACGGATTTCATCCCCACCTTCATCATCAGGTTCGCGGCCGCGTTCAACACCAGCGCCACGATCAGCGCGACGACGTACTTCATGTGCCTGCCCTTCTCGTCTTCTCCGCGATGATGCGCGGACGCAACCCGACTCCGGAACCCCGCGCCGCTCACCGCGACGGCACTAGTGTCCTGAGTCGTAGGTTTGTTTCAACACGAAAGGATCGCGGACCTCCGGTCCGCACGCGCCACGGCTGAACTCCGCGCTCCAGGTCAAACGCAAAAAAGGGACGGACCACCGCACCCGGAAAAACATCAAGACCCGAATCTCCACGTGACTCCGGTTGCCGGGCGTGGGAATCTCATGAAGGTCACGATCCTGCGGAGAAATCGCGGCCAGAGGTTCCGCCTCGCTGGCGCAGCCGACCCTCACGGATCCCGGAGAGGCGCCTGAGAGTCCTTGTTCCCGAACGATCCTCCGGAAGTCTCAGCCCCGGAAAGGGCGTTGGAAAACCGCCCAGTCCGCCAGGGCTGGGGAGCCCTCGCAGATGACCCGAAAGTCCCGGAGGGACGACAGAAGTTCGAGAGGAAGAAGAACCCGTCGCCCCACCGATCGGCCATCCCTCCCAGACCCGGACGCACGTCGCGTCACAACGACGGAACACTCAAAGCACCGAGCACCGGAGGCAGAGGGAGACTCAGATTTTAAGAAAAAAGGCCCCTCGTCCGCGAACGAGGGGCCCCCTCACGCCTTGTCTCTCGCGCGTCGTGGACGCCCCAACGTCCTCCGTCGCCGCGTCGCATTCAGGTCACGGACACTGCGCCACAACGTCGTTGCGGCAGTTCGCCGGGTCCGTCAGCTTGATCGTCCTCGGACCCGTGCCGTAGCAGCAGAGCACCGCCTTCGCCTTGCGGTCGAAAATGCCGACCGTGGTGGGCGTCCCGGCCATGTTGAACGTCACGGTCCACCCGTCCGTCGAGTTGTCGAAGAACACCGCCTTCGCCACCAGGTTCCCGTTGGACTTGCAGTTGCCCTTGAACTTCTTGAGGTTGTCGCAGCGCGTGTCGATGTCCGGCAGCCCCATGTTGTGCTGGGAGAAGCCTTCGTCGATCTGCCGGTAGTGCGGCGAACCGTTGTCGAGGTTGCCGTCATCATCATCCAGCGTCGCGAAGTCGATCGCGATTCCCGGCTGAATCCCCGGCGGGTGCAGCAGGATGCTGTTCAGCCACAACTCGCGCGTGATCGTCAGTCCGTTCAGCCCGTCGTCGTTCAGCGCCTCGACCGTGTGCCAGACGCAGCCCGACATGATCTCGCCGCAGAAATGATTGCCGCTGTTGCACGGATACTGCCGGTTCGCTGTGTC
>BOJX01000042.1 GCA_016860685.1 Planctomycetota bacterium | reverse complement strand
CGCGCCCGGGTCAGAACCTGGCGTTCGGCCCCGGTCCTCACGCAACGCCGTTGTTGATCGGCGACCGGATCTTCACCTCGGGCGCGACGCTGAAAGTCAATTGCCTGGACAAGAAGTCGGGCAAGGTGCTCTGGTCGCACGACCTTTATGACGAGATGGAAGGCGACGTGCTGATGTTCGGTTACGGTCCGAGCCCGACCGCGTACAAGGATCTGGTCATCATTACGGTTCCGGTGCGCGGCGGTCCGCCGCCCAGCCCGGACAACCCGCTGCCCGCCGCCCCCGAGCCGAAGTCGTTCGTCGCCGCGTTCAAGCAGAGCGACGGATCGAAGGTCTGGACGAGCGAGAAATTCACGCGCATCGGACATCCGTCGCCGCTGGTGGTGACGATCGGCGGCGTCGAGCAGCTTCTGATGCAGCTCGGCGGAGAGCTGGTCGGGATGGACCCGGCGACGGGCAGGACGCTCTGGAAGCTGACGCTGTCGGGGGACAAGGCCGGTTTCGCAATGAGCACGCCGCAGTTCGGCGAGGACGGCGTGGTGGTGGTGTCGGCGGCATACGGCGCGGGGACGTGGGCAGCGAAGGTGGAGAAGACGGCGTCCGGTTTTGAGGCGAAGGAACTCTGGTTCAACAAGTACCTGCGCGTGCAGCACGGCAGCTTCGTGCGGGTCGGGGACTACGTTTACGGATCGAGCGGCGACTTCGGTCCGGCGCTGCTGATGTGCGTGGACGTCCGCACCGGCGAGACGAAGTGGCGCGAGCGCGGGTTCGCCAAGGCGAACTGCATGCTGGCGGACGGCAAGCTGATCATTCTTGATGAGAACGGCGACCTGGCGATCGCCGACCCGTCGCCGGAGGGGTTGAAGGTGCATTGCCGGGCGAACATCCTGACGCACCAGGCGTGGACGGTTCCCACGATCGTCGGCTCGACGATGTACGTGCGCGACCGCAAGACGATCATGGCGCTGGAACTGGGAGGCAAGGGTGCGCCGGTCGGGTAAGCGGACAAATCACGAGCGGAGCGTCAAAGCAAAGCCGGTCATGCCGAAGTGCGGAACATGAGCGCGAACCCGGAGCGACTCCCGATCGTCACAAGACAGCGGGGTCGAGGAGATCCAGCGGGCGGCGCGGGCCGAGAACATCATCATGTTGAATCTGATCTACATCGTAGCGGTGCTGGGAGGGGGAGCGGTCGGTTGGGCGCAGTCGGCGCCGGGGTCTGCCGCGAACGCGAAAAAAACGGCGTCGGAAGGACCGCCGACGATCGAAGTTCCGGCGCGCGCGGACAGCGGGCAGTCGCTGATCATTGCCGAATCGCTGCTGGATCAAGGCGACGCGTATCACGTCGTCGCGGGCGAGGGCGGTCAGATCGTCGTCACCTCGGATGCCCCGCTGCGCAAGACGGTGGCGACGTGCAACCGCGTCGTCGGCTACGTTGTCGTCCCTTATGAGTTTGAGGCTGGGCAGAAGATGTTCCTCGGCGGCGCGTTCCGTGTTCCCGTCGCGTCGCTGACGACCGGAAGCACGGAGCAGGACGATGTTCTGCGCAGTCCGATGCTGCTGAACAGCGCGGCGCATGCGGAGGCGACTTTCATGATCACGGACGTCACGCCCGCGCAAGCCGCCGGTCAGGACGGCGAGTTCACCTCGTACACGTTCAACGTCCGCGGGCAGCTCACGGCGCGGGGGCAGACGAAAGAGCTGGATCTGCCGGTACAAGCGACGCACCTTCCGCAGAACTTCCGCCGGACGTTTTCGCGCTACCCCGGCGACTTCGTGTCTTTGCGGGCGCAGTTCGATCTTCAGCTTGCGGATTTCGGGTGGAAGCGGGGGCGCTTTCCGTCCAAGGATCTTCTCGCCGACAGCGTGCGCGTCGACATCTGCCTTTTTCTCAACTCGATCCCGCCCGAGAAATCGCTGGATCCGTCGATCTCAACCGCGGACCGCGCGAGGGAATTGAAGCTGATGACGCTGCTTCGGGACTTCCGTGACGCCGCCGCAGGATACGCTTACGCCCGCGAGCAGATCAAGGCCGCGGGGCAAAACGCCGCGCTGCTGAACCGGATCGCGTGGACGATCGCCGCTGAGCCCGGACTCGTGAAGCGGGATCTGGCGGTGGCGCTGGAGGCGGCGAACCGGGCGGTCGAGCTTACCGGGCGCAAGGACGCGGCGTTTCTGGACACGCTCGCCCGCGTCCTGTATGAGCGCGGCGATCTGCGCGCCGCCGTCGAGGCGCAGCGCGAAGCTGTCGCCAAGCTTGCCGGGTCTGATCCGCAACTTGCCGGAGGCCTCCGCGCCAACCTGGAGCGTTACGAGTCGGAGGCGAAGGCCGCGGGAATCGAGATCGCCGCAGCCGGGGAGGCGAAGGCGGAACCTGCTGCCGGGTCCGCGTCGGGATCGACCGGCGGATAACGTCGTGCCTCCCGGACACCACGTTGCCGCGCGGCGCCGCGGGATCAGGGCGCTCCTGCTTATATTCTCGATCGTGTTGCCGACCGGTTGCACCTCGAAGCCGCGCAAGGCGGAGGTAACGCAAGCCGCCACGCCACCGGCTGCTCCGACGGGATCGGCGTCCGGCGGTCGGAAAGGCGTTGAGCGCTCCGAATCAGCGCCTCACGTCGAGCGGACCGCGGCGGCGCGAACGTACTGGATCGGCGGCGCGGCGGACAAGGCGCCTTTCCTCGGATACGGACCGCATCATCACGTTCTGCACGTGATGAACGCCTGGCGCGACGCGCTGCCGGGCGAGCATCATTACTGCGGATATCACGAGCTGGACGAGATCGTCCGGGAGGTCCGCGAGGCATGCACGCGCGGTTCCGCGACGCGGATCATCTTCATCGGGCACAGCTACGGCGGAGCGACGGCGATGCGCGCTGCGCGGCGGCTTGAGGACGAGGGGATCGAGGTGAATCTTCTCATCACGCTGGATCCGGTCTGGGGCTTTCCGGTGGCGTCCCCGCGCCGGGCGGGGCGGTGGATCAACGTGCATCAGCGTCTTGACGCCCGGGACGCGCTGGCGTGCGTGCCGCTGCTCGGTCCGCCGCTGGCCGGCGTGACGTGCGTGGTGACCGGATCCAGCTTCAGCGACACGGTGGCGACCGTCGGGCGTCAACTCGGGCGGCAGGCGGGCGCGGACGTCAACATCGAAATGACGCAGTCGCACGGCGAGGTCTCCGCAATGCTCCAGCGCGCGCTGGATGCGCTGCCGCCGGACCTTGATCCTCGGTCCGGGGCGATCGGACTCGACGGTGAGCAACCTCCGCGGTAGCTTCGGCATACAACAAACAAGGAGCGCTCAAACATGTGCGGCATAATTCGGCGGTTCCGGCGCGAGGGTCTGATGCTTGCTGGCGCGGCGTACCTGATGGCGGCGGGCGGATGTTACGAGGCTATCTCGATCCAACCGTCCTGTCCCGCGGAGCTGGCGGTCGGCGAGACAGGTTCGCTTCAGTCCGGAGTGCAGAACGCCGGGCAGATCGCCACGTTTTTGTGGGAGGTCTTCCCCGCGGAAGCCGGACGGATCGCCGACCCCACCGACGCGGACACGACCTTCACCGCCCTGCAACCCGGGACCGCGACGCTGCGTCTCACCGCCAGCGACGGGCTCTTTCAAGTCATCTCGCAGTGCGAGACGGTGATCCCCGACGAGTGACGACCGCCGCCGCGCCCTCTCGACGGCGCTGCCTCCGCGTCATTTCGGTCGCTGGGGCGGCGTGAAGCGGTCGCCCGCTTTGACGCGCCGGCCGTTGATGTACTCCCGCCACGACATCCGCTGGCCGCTGGCGGGCTTCAACTCCAGCACCTCGATCATGCCGTCACGGCAGCTCACAAACAGGCGCGAATCGATCGTGCCGGGTCGTCCGGCCGGCGCGCAGGCCGGCTCGGACGGGCGCACCCGAGCGAGCGTCACGTTCTCCCAGCGTCCGTCAGCGGACTCGAACCGCGCCGTCGCGCCCGGCCAGCTCCACATTCCGAGCACAAAACGAACGACCTCGTTGACGGGTCGGTCGAAATCCAGAACGCCGTCCTCCTTCCGCAACTTCATAGCGCGGGTTGCGGCGCCGTCGTCCTGCGGCGTGCCCGGCGGTGAGGCGCCGTCGGCAAAAAGGTCCAGCGTGGCGCGCACCGCGTCCACGCCGATGCGGGCGAGACGATCATGCAGTTCCTCCGCGGTCTCGTCAGGCTTGATCGCCGTCGTGCGCGTGCAAAGGACCGGACCGGCGTCCATCCGATCGACGATCCGGAACGTGGTGACGCCGGTGACGGTCTCGCCTCGGAGAATCGCCCACGGAATCGGCGCGGCTCCGCGGTATTTCGGCAGGATCGAGGCGTGAAGGTTGATGCAACCGTGTCGGGCCGTCCCGCGCACGCCTTCGCCGAGCTTCTGTCCGAACGCGATGACCAGCGCCAGGTCCGCCTCGGCGGCGCGCAACCGTTCGACCCACGCCGGGTCGTTAACGTTCTCGGGTTCGATGACGGGCAGCCCGTGTTCGCGTGCGAAGGCGGATGCCGGGGTCGGCGTCATGCGCCGTCCGCGGCCGGTCGGCTTTGGCGGCTGGGAAACGACGAGACGGACGACGTGCGGCGACTCCAGCAGCCACCGCAACGTCGGCAGGGCGAACTCCCCGGATGCAAGGAACGTCAGATTCAACGTTTCATCCATCCGCAAGGCGCCCGCAGGCGACCCGTCCGCGCTGGGGCTCGGGCACCTTGCAACGTTATCGTCGCGCGGTCGGTTTTGCGCCGCGCGGCCGGGCTTCGACCGACCGCTTGTACTCCTCCTCCAGCGTGCGGATCGCCCGGCGGTTCTCGAGGCGGACGGCCTCCGACATCCCGTCGAGGATCAGTCGCCCGACGAGGTGATCATACTCGTGCTGAAAGATGCGGGACAGAAGGTCGTCCGCGCGCCGCTCAAAGGGGCGTCCGAGCACGTCCTGCGCAAGCAACGTGATCCGCGCCGCCCGGCGCATCGGCACGGTCACGCCGGGGATCGACAGGCAGCCCTCATCCGCCTCGACCTCTCCGTCAGGATTCATCAGCGTCGGATTGACGCAGATCAGGTCGTCGCCTTCGTTCCCGGTGTCGTTGCAGACAAAGAGACGCAGGGACAAGCCCACCTGCGGCGCCGCCAGCCCGACGCCCTTGTTCGCCCGCATCAAATCCAGCATGCGCCGCGCGACGCAATCGAGGGCTTCACCGAAGTCCTCGACGGGCCGGGTTTTTCCGCGCAGAACCGGATGCGGATATCGGACGAGCGCGAGCTTCGCGGGATCCAGTTGTGAAAGCGGCTGCGTGCCTGACACGTTCGTCGGCTCCCCTGCACGGGTGCGAACCGGGCGTTTGACAGTGAATTCCCGAAAGATAGTATGACTTGTCGGATGAATGTAAAGTCGTACCCGCGGCGCCGGGGAGCGCCGTTAACGACGGGCCGCGCCCGCCGGCAGACGCGGAAGGAGCCGGTCGCGCGTCAAACATGGCTAAGAACAAGACGCCCGAACAGCAGGACGGTCCGGATCCCGCGCGTTACGCGGTCAGCGACCTCGACAAGGCGAAAGCCGCGAAGTGGTTCGAACGCGCGTTCGAGTTCGGCAACCGCGACAAGAAATACGACTCCGCGATCGAGTACTACGTTCAGGGGATCAACTTCTGGCCCGACGCGGTCGAGCAGGGACTCAAACCGCTTCACGCCTGTGCGCTGGCGTTCCGGCAGTCCGGCGGCAAGAAACCGGGACTGAAGGACACGATGAAGCGGTCGATGACCGCGAAGGATCCGAAGGAAGCCCTGATCAATTCGTTGTGGCTTTTCGGGCACGAGCACGACAATCTCAGCTACGTCGAGGGGGTTCTCAAGAACGCGGACCGGTTGCGCGCGGAGGAGTGCCTCATGTGGGCGGCCGGCGTCTACCGCAAGCTCCTCGACGACGAGAAGAAGCCCAGCACCAAGCGTTACATGCTTTTGAAGGAGACGCTGGAAGGCGCTGCGGACCGCGCGGTCGCGCGCGGGGAGATTTCCGCGGCCATCGCCGCCCTGGAAATCGGCGTGCAGGCGCTGTCCGCCCTGTCGCACCGGCAGTCCGTCAAGGATCGGGAACTGGAGAACGCTCTGCGCGACCTGACCACGAAACTGACGATCGTCCGCGGGCGTTATCAGGAAGCCGACTCGTTCCGCGAAAGCATCCGCGACGAGTCGGTCGCGAAGGAGCTTCATGACCGTGAGCGCCTCGTTCAGGCCGAGTCCCGCGTCGACGAATTGATCGCCTCGGCGCAGAAGGCTTACGACGCCGACCCTGATGACGTTGGAAAACTGAACATCCTGATTGACCTGCTCTGCCGACGGGAACGTTTCGACGAGGAGTGCAAGGCGATCGGCATCCTTGTCAACCACTTCAAACGGACGGGCAAGTATCACGCGAAGCAAAAAGCCGACGAGATCCGCATGAAGCAGCTCCGGCGCGACGTCCGCGCTGCCCGGGACAAGGGCGACGCCGAAGCCCTGCGGGAGTCTCAGGTCAACCAGATCAAGTTCGAGATGGCGGTCTACAAGGATCGGATGGAGCAGTACCCGACGGACTTGCGCATCAAGTTCGAGTATGCCCAGCGTCTGTTTCAGGCCGGTCGGTATGACGAGGCGATCCCCCTGCTTCAAGCCGCGCGAAGCGATCCGAAGTCCCGGGCGTCCTGCTCGCTTTATCTGGGGCGGTGTTTCTACAAAAAGGGCTTCTTTCCGCAGGCGGTCAGCACACTTTCGGCGGCGCTGGCCGAGCGTGAAATCCAGGATGATGACACGGCGAAGGAAATCGCTTATTATCTCGGTCGAGCGCAGGAATCCGGAGGGCAGGTCGCCGACGCACGGAAGACTTACGGTCGCCTGCTCGAGTTGGATTACAACTACCGGGACGTACGCCAGCGGCTTGAGTCGTTGCCGCAGCAGTAACCGGCGCCTCGGACGACAAGCATTTGTGATTGTGAGAGTTGCAGGTTAAGGAAGCCGGGGTTCTCGGGCAGAACCGCAAAAACGATCCCGGCTGAAAGGCATCAGGAGAGCATTGCGTGGCGAATTCAAGATCGAGCGAGAAGCGGGTGCGGCAGAACGAGCGGAACCGGGCGTTAAACCGGATGCGGCGGAGTGCGTTAAAATCTGAACTTAAAAAGTTTCATGACGCTGTGCGAGAGAATAACCCGCAGAAGGCCGCCGAGCAGCTCAGGGTCGCCACGAAGAAACTCGACCAGACCGCCGCGAAGGGCACGCTGCACAAGCGAGCCGCCTCCCGCCGCAAGTCGCGCCTGGCAAAACGCCTGAACGCGCTGAAGGCGTCCGGAGCGAAAGCGGGCTGACACGGCGACGTCGGAACCCGGATACAACGAGGCGCTACAGTAGCGCCCACATCATCGGATCAGGGGAGGTCCGATCCGCGTTATTCCGCTTCGGTCGGGTTCCCGGGTTCGACGACGGCGAACACGCCCTCGACGAAACCGTCCAGCAGCGTGTTCACCCCGGCCTTGATCGTGTCGCCCGCCGCCGCGCGGAACTCGGTGCCGAATTCCGAGCATCCTGAGCCCGCGCCAACCACGGTCAGCAGCCCCGCGATCACACCCGCTTGCGCCGTGCGACTCACCTTCGCCCTGTGCATGTTTCACTCCCTCGTTGCACCGCCAACGCTTTGTTGACTCGGCGCGGCGCGCCGGGTCGGTCGGCTACGCGCTGGATATCGGAGGCACGGTGGTCGTCTTTGCAGGGTCTCGTGCGGCGGAGCGCGAAGCGATCGAAACTCAGCAGCATCGGCTCGCAATCCGGCAAGACCTGCGCCGCCGGAGCGCGGATACAGCCGTGCCTGACGCACGATGTGCTGCCCGTAATCGGTACCGTCACCGGTCCGAGGTGTCGCCCGGGGGTTCCTTCGCGGGCGGCGCCAGCGGACTCGACGGTCCCATCAGAAACACGCCCTTGATCCGGCGGATCACGTCGATCGGAATGAAAACGTCGTGCTCACGGGAGGTCGCGGACAGGTTCCGCGCCACGCCGCTGACGGCCGCATGCACCCCCTCGGTTGCCCCCGAAGCGCTTCCGCCGACATATTCTCTCAGAACAAGGTCGACAAGGCGTTCGGCGGCGGCCTCGTCGACATGCCAGCGACCGAACGTCCCCTGTTCCGGAAGGAACGCGGCAGGCTTCCGGACGTCGGGAGCTTCGACGATCTCCGCCCGTCCGTCCCGCACTGCGGCAAGCACCGCGCTGAAAAATTCTGAACCGCCGCCGACGGTCAAAACGACATGCCGACCGACGACCGCGACGCGCGCCCGGAAGGCGTCTCGCCCGAGAATCCGCCGCGTCGCCTCCCACGCCCGCCCCTCGCGGGCGCTGAGATCCAACGTGAGATGATGCACTGGCGCGTCACCGACGCGCTCGGCATCCTTCACAAAAATCCAGTCCGTCCACTGCCGGTTCAGTTCAGGATCCTCGAAGGGCTTCTCGCGCATCAGCTCCGCCCACCTGCCGATCGCGGAGATCAGCGGCTCGGCATCACCCCCGGTCTCGATGACCTTCACCAGCCCCACGTGCCCGTCCGGACCGGGCCGGAGCAGGTTGATCGAGAAGCCCGCGACGCGGAGGTGGGCGCTCGCGCCGTGATAAAGTTCCGCAAAGGCCTGAACCTTGTCAGGCTTGAGGAGCTTGACCGACGTCGTCGGGGTGATGAAGAACTCGTCGAGGGTTCTCCGCGCCTCGGCAGGATCAAAGAACGCCCACCCGCCGCCGAAGACGTAACCCTGCGCGGGAAGTCCGAGCAGCAGCCGCGACGCCGGCGCCTCGCCCGGTTGAACGACACGGTCCGGCGGATACTCAGCGATGACCGCCGCGTAAAAACCGTCCGGCGTGAGGCGCAGCGACACCTGAAGCTGCCGCGTGTTCGTCCACGACGTCGGGATCGTCATGCCGCTGAGGTTCTCGCGGAGGAACCGGCGGACCGCGTCGGCGTTCGTGACGGCCTCGGCGTTCGTCCACCACGTCAGGTCCGTCTCTGCGGCGCGCTCGACGGCATGCCGCGACAGCCCGTCGCGGATCCGCTTCGGCGCGGTCAGCACCCGCCGGAGCACGTCCTCCCTTTCCGAAAACAAGGCGAAACTCCCGAGCTTCGCCGCGTGCGACGCTTCCTCGCGCAGCACGACGCGCGTCACGAGGTCGTCCAGGCGCTGCGGGTGCAGCGATCTGATCGCGGCGTCGAAATCCGTCACCGGCAGGATGAGCAGCGTCCGTCCACCCCAGTCCTCTTCAGCCTCGGGCGATGCAGGGGCCAGCAAAGCCAGCGCGAACTCCCCGCGATCGTTCACGCCGTCGCCGACGTTCAGGTACGCGCGCAATCCCAGCGTCGGCGACAACGCCAGCGGAAACTCCACCTGTTGCTGAAATGTCTTGAGCTTTCCGTCCAGCGCGGCCAGATCGCGCACCGCGACGAACGACCAGGCGTCCGACGGGATCACGTCGAGGACGGACGAGGGCGCCGGGCGGGTTTCCTGACCGCTGACAAACGCGGCGCCAGGTCCGCAAGCCGCAATGATGCAGACCAGCCAGCGCCAATCCCTGTGCATCCTCACGGCGGTGCCTCCCCGGGTTGAAATGAATGACACGGCGGTCCCGTTGCGGTCACGGTTCGGCCGAGTCGAGCTTCGCGGTCTCAATGAAGGCGTAGGCGGCTTCCGCCCACTTGTCGAGCGTCACCTTCGGACCGGTGATCTTGATAAAATGCGGTCCTCTCGGATGATCGACGATCGCCGCGATCATGCGCCCGTCGGCGATGTTCGTCGCCGGCATGCCCGGTCCACTGATGACGATCTGGCCGGAAGCGTCCACGATCGTGATCGACAGGTCACCGACGTTCCGCGAGGTGATCTTCGCAGCCTCGCGGGTCAGATCCTTGCCTTCGCCATCCTTCATTTGTTTGAGCCAGCGGTCAATGTTCAGATCCGGCGGCATGCCGTGCATGCTCGGAAAGTAGGTAATCCGCACTTCCGCCAGATCCTGCGCCGCACCCTCGGGCGGAAGATGCAGAATGCACACCGGCGCCATCGGCGTCAGAGGAAGAGGCTGGTTCGTCCAGCTCTCTGGGATCGTCAGAACCAGGCCGGCGTGCTCAAAAGTTCCGTCCGCCACCTTCGCCACCGGGACGGAGGTGAGCGGCACCGGCGCAGGCCTCGACTCCGTCACGGCCGGCGGATTCACTGGCGGGTGTCCGGGCGGCAGCGCGTTCACCTGACCCGCGGCGGGAGCAGGCAGCGCCGCGGATCCCCCCGCCCCTGAAGTCGGCGCGGCGGAGGATGAACCGCCCGGAGCGCTGGCGCTCGGCGGTTCGCTCGGCGGTTCCGCCGGCGTACTCTTCCGGCACGACGCCGCACTCAGCAGCAGCGCAAGGCTCATCAACGAATACCGAAAAATCATAAGACGCAGCGACATGACAAGTCTCCGTAAGAGCGGGTCGCGGATGCCGTCGCAAATCCCCGCCCGGCGGCCACGTCAGCGACGTCGCACCGGGATCCGAATCCGACAGAGATGTCTTACTGCGGAGTTCGGGGGTATGCAAACGACGAATGACCGGTGCGGACGGGATCACGAGACCTTGCGGTCCGAAGACCGACCTCAGTCGCTCAGGAGGTGCAGCACGTTTTCCGGCAGGTTGCGCGCGATCTTCAGCACCATCGCCGAGGCCTTGCGCTTGATCTGGGCGAGGTTGAGGTTCGCCGTCTCGAGGGCGTAGTCGGTGTCGGCGATGCGGCTGCGGGATTCGACGAGGTTCTCCACCGCCACCTGGCTGCTGCGGACCTCGGCGTCCAGTGCGTACCGCTGGTAAGCGCCGACCGACCCGCGCAGCTCGGCGGTCGAGGAGATCACGGCGTCCACCCGCGACATCGCTTCCTCGAGCTTTCCGCTGGAAACGTCGAACTCGCCGCCGGAGGCGACGGCGTGCAGGTCCGACACGGCCGCGGACAGTTCCGACGCCAGGTCGCCCACCGCGTCATCCGGGAGATTCAGTCCCTCAAGTCGCTCCAGCGCCGAGCCCGCGGAGCGCTCGATCGAACTGACGAGGCTGTCGATCTCCGTCTGATAGGCGGCGCGCTCCTCATCGCTCAGCGCGCCGCTGTTGCCCGCCGCCACGAGTTTGCCCCGCAGCTCGGACACCAGGTCCGACGCCTGCGACAGGTCGCCTTCGGCGATCGTGGCGTACGAGTCGACCCGGGACGCGCTGAGTTGCTGCGCCTCCAGCGCCCGGATTTCTGCGGTGATCGCCTCGACCGCGATCAAACCCGCCGGATCATCAGACCCACGGTTGATCCGCCGCCCGGTGGACAGGCGCTCCAGCGAGAGACGCATGTCCCGATCCGCCGCATGAAATGCACGCACGGCGGAAAGACCGAACGCGGGTTGGATCAGCAGGCTCACGACAAAGATGTTGTCGGATACCCCGGCGGATTTCGCCAGCGCCGTCGCGGTTTGCGGACCTTCGCAACGTCAGGGGACGTACCCGAGAATATCGAGCAGGCGGTCGACCGTGCCCTCGATGCGCTGCGGCGTCTCAAAAGCGCCGGCGTTGATCTCGTCGCGGATGCGGGAGATCAGATGAAAGCGAGGCGCCATGTTCTGCGCATGAAGGATCGCTTCGTCCGAGAAGCTAGCGGCGTCCGTACTCGACGTTGTCTCCGCGCCGTCGCGAACGACACTCGGCAGACTGAAGGGCAGGACGGTCGGCGCAAGCGCCGTCACGGGGGTGAACTGAGGCTGTTGAGTTTCGATCCGGTTCATTCGTCCACCTCACGTTGCCGCCGCACGGGCGAGCGATGTCGTCTGCTCGTCGCCGGCTCAGGCGACGCGACAGACGTGGTCCGACATCAACATTCGCCGAGGGTCCGGACGATTCTTCCCTGAACCGCTGCCTCGAATTTGGACGTGAGCATTAGCGACCCCCGATGAATCCAAACATCGGGTGGAAGCCCGTCCGATACTCGTATCGACCGGTAATCCCCCCCCTCTTGAGTCGATCGTTCTGAATTCGGTGTTAAACCTTTCAGACACCGTAGGTTGACTCTGTTCTGCGGACTTAATGAGTTCTCGGACCCGATTACACTCAAGCCGTCATAATTGACGTGCGTCTTACCGGTCAGGCTTAAACCGTTGAATCCCACGATTACCGGCGAAATCTCCGGAAACCTCTCATTCCGCCGGATCGGGGATTTGACCGAGGGTGCTTGCGCCGATCTCCCAACACGCCGCTTCATGTCCGGGACCGACGGCGATCCAGGGCGGAGAAGGCGCGGGGGGTCGCCCTTCCCGCACGGCATCGCCGAAGACGCAACGACGCAGGACGCGCACCCCGGGTTCGATTTCGACGATCCCAGAGGATCTGCCGCTCGACTCGGCCCACCCTCGAGTGACGGCACAGCGCGGGTGAAACCGGCAACCGGCAGGGTATGCCGCGGGGAGCGGGACGTGCCCCGTAATCGTGCGCAGGCGCCCGGCGCCCGCAACCGCCGGGCGCGGAACGCATTCGAGCAACGCGCGCGTATACGGGTGACATGGATATGACATCACGGAGAACGTCGGTCCGCGCTCGACGATCCGACCGGCGTACATCACCGCGACGTCGTCCGCCGCCTCCGCGACGACGCTGAAGTCGTGCGTGATCAGAAGAATCGCTGGCCCCGTGTCGCGCTGCACATCGCGCAGCAGGCGCAGCACCTGCGCCTGAACCGAGGCGTCCAGCGCCGTGGTCGGCTCGTCCGCGACGAGCACGTCAGGCTCACACGCCAGCGCCGCGGCGATCATCGCCCGCTGCCTCATGCCCCCGGAAAGCTCGTGCGGATAACGCCTCGCGCACGATTTCGCCGGCTCCAGTCCGACGCGCGCCAGCCAGCACTCGACGCGTTCGTCCGTGGCGCTGCGCCCGGTCTTCAAGTGTCGTCGGACTCCCTCCGCCGCCTGCTCCCCGATCGTCTTCAGCGGGTGCAGCGACGTCATCGGCTCCTGAAAAATCATCCCGATCCGCCCTCCGCGCACGCCCGCCAGCGCGCGTTCCGGGAGCGTCGCGACGTCGACGGCTTGCGTCTTTGCGCCGCGCGGCCGCAGCATGATCGAACCCGAGGCGATCCGAACCGTCCGTCGCGGAAGAAGCCGCAGAAGACTCAGCGCCGTCACGCTCTTTCCGCATCCGCTCTCGCCGACCAGCGCAAGCGTGCGCCCGGCGTGAAGCGCAAAGCTGATGTCGCTGACCAGTTCGACCGGCGCACCATCGCCCGAGGCGACGACGGTAAGTCCGCGGACCTCAAGCGTCGGGGCATCGTCCAGTGTGGATGAGGGTTCCGGACATCGGTGCGAATCAAGGCGCGTCGTCATTGCGAAGCTCCGTCGGCGGCTGCGACGCCAGAAAGACGCGGACGCGCTCCCGATCCGACTTGATCCGCGACAGATAATTCCCTTTCATCAGGAATTCCGCATGCCCGTCCGAATAAAGGACGGCCCCGCCTTCATCGCCGTGGTTCGCCAGCGGCTCCACGATGATGATGTGGGGGAAGGGGACGGTCGTGGCCGGAAGGATCACACGATCATATCCTCCGCCGCTGCGCGGACACCGCAACGCCTCCAGGGCGGTTTCGCCGGCGTAAAACGCCTTCAGATTCCGGCAGCAATCCACGCGACGTTGAAACTCTCGCGCGGGCGCAAAAGCGTACGCCAGCACCGCCAGCACCGTCAGACACAGGACGGCGACGCGCACGACCTGGCCGCGACGTGAAATCCTCGGCGGTGCGCCTGCTGGTTCCGAAGCGGCGACAGACACTTTCGACGATGCCTCTGCGTTGATTGCGGACGAATCCTGTCGACGAGACTCGATCATCCGGGCCCGGCATGGCGCCGTCAACGATGCATCAACCCTGAAGCTGGAAGGAGCGCCGCAACAGCTTCAAACTGACCGGCTTCTCGTGACGCGCGCAGCGTCGCTCGTAACTTCGCTCAAGATCGAGGGTTGTGTCAAACGCCCCCCCTGCAACCCAGTCAGCGGATGCGTAGACCGCCGAGTCTGATCTGATAAGAACCGAGGGGGAATACCGCTCTTGACCTAAAAAAGGGGTTGACGTTCGAATTCGGCGTCGCTAGCATTCTAGGCGTTGGGCTTAAGGCGCCTCGATCCCGGGGGGCACGGCGCTTCACGCGTCGTCGGGCGGGGCGCCTCCTTTTTCGCGCCGAGTTTCCGGCGGCGCCGTTCACCACGGTGTTTTCCCGATGCGGAAGCCGGCGCGTCGTCATTCCCGACGAAGCGCCGCAACGATTTCACTTCGATCCACCTGGCGTGTAACCAGCGTGCAGGTGATCCACGTCACCAGCCCGATCGCCGCGGCGACGCTCGCCGCGCTCCACAACCGCAGAGACGGAGGGTCGTCCAGCAGGCGCGGCAGCACGGCCGCCGTCGCGGCCACCAGTCCGATCAAAAGCCCCTGCGTCGCCAGCGCCACATGTTCAATCACCATCAACCGTCTCAGCGTCGAAGGCTCATACCCGACGGCTCTCATCAGCGCCAGCTCGGACCGGCGTTCAAGGATGTTCCGCGCCGTTCCGACCGCCAGCCCGAGCGTTCCGAGGATCAGCCCGAACCCGCCGACCGCCTGAAACGTCGAGAGGTACGTGTTCTGCACTTCAAGAAACGCCTTCAGGCGCGCCTGCACGGGTTCGGCGTCGAACGAGAAGCGGCGCAGATCTCCTTCCAGCGCGGTCCCCAGCTCCGACGCGATTTCTCTCGGCGCATCGATGAGGAAAAAAGCGTGGCCTGCCGAGGTCGGGAAAAGGCGTCGGAACGCGGCGTCGCTGATCATCAGTTCGCTTTGCAGCGCGCTGCCCTTCAGCAGCGCGACGAACCGCAGTTTTGTCGGGCGCCCCGCCTCGTCTTCAATGACGATCTCACGTCCCAGCCCGGAATGAAGCTGCCACCGCACCGCGTTCTCGTCACCGATGACCGGAACGGCTCCATCATCGAGCGGCTTGCTCAGCAAAGACCACAACGCCTCGGAAGACACATCGGGCGCTTCGTTCGCCCGGATGGTGAAGGCGCCGCGCTGCATGAAGCGCTCATCCACGCCGAGGATGCGCGGGCGCGTCGGGACATAAAGACTCGTGCAGCTTGTCTCATCCCCTGAGAGGAGGCGGAAGGGGAAAACCTGCGCCCCGTCGAGCAGCTTGCGGGTCGGCGGCGACAGGCCGAGCGACTCCCAGCCGGCCGGCGCCGCCAGATCATGCAGCAGAGGCGTCTCGCACTCCGCGACCAGTTCGAAACCTCCGGCCGCTCCCGTCACCTCGTCGCGATCGTCTGGCGCCTGACGGAAGACCTGAATTGAGACGACGAGAAACGTCGCCGACGCGATCAGCGCGACGGTCGTCATGCTGCGCCCTGGGTGTCGCGCCGCGTTCCGCGCCGCAAGCGCGAACGTCACGCCCGGGCCTGCCCGCGCGCCCAGCCGCGCCCGGCGGCTCCACCGCATCCGCGCCAACGACAGTCCGGCGACCAGCGTAAGACCCCCGACGGCGAAGAACGCACCCGCCTCAGCCGCCGTCCCACGCACGAACCACGCGAGCACGAGCATCGCGGCGCCCGTCAGCGGCAGAATCCGTGAAAGCACCCGCATTCGCCTCGACGGTCCACCGTCCGGAGTCGCCTCGGGCAATGCGCCGGAAAGCAGCCGACGCGGACTTACCCGCAGTATGCCGCGCAGGGCCGCCGTCATGCTGATCAGCGCCGTCAGCCCCGCCGCCGGAACGCCGATCGCGCACGTCACCGCCTCAATGTGCAACGACAGAAAAGGCGCGTTCACCGCGGCCGACCACCACGTCCGCAACCCCGAGAGCATCAGCCACGCATACCCGGCCGCTCCCAGCAACCCCGCAACGGACCCCGCGCCCGCCAGCACCGCGCCTTCGCTCAGAAACACCCCGCGAATCCGCGACGGCGCAAACCCCGTCGCCGCCAGCACGCCGATCTCCCGCGACCGCCGCTCCACGCTCAGCCGGAACAACAGCGCCACGAGCATCGCCGCCGCCGCGATCAGGAAGAAACTGAATCCCAGGAAAAGCTGGCTGAAATCCGTCGTGCCGCGTGCCGCTGCCAGCGCCTCACCGCGAACGTCGCGCCAGGCGAGTCCGAACTCGGCGGGATCGATCACCTCCGTCAGCGCCGCACGAACCCGCTCCGCGAACGCCGCCGGCGCATCATCCGCCGGCACGCGCAGACGGATCGACGTGAGCCGTCCGTGACGGTCCGGTTCGGTCGCCCACATCACCTGCGCAACCGCCAGATTGAGGAAGACCTTCGGTGCAGCGCGGTATTCGTCCCAGTACGCCTCATCGACATCGCGCACCTTCCGGAAGTCGAAGGGGAAAGGCGGATCCCAGTCCGTCAGCCGCCGCACGTTGGTAATGCCCGGATATTCCGGAACGAAGCCCGCGTCCGCCGCCGCTTCGTTCATCTCGATCACGCCGGACACGCGGAACGCCCGCTCGCGCGTCTGCAACTCGCCGATCCCGCCGGAGACGAAGTACCGCAACGTCACGGCGTCGCCCGGATGCGCGCCGAGTTGCTCGGCTGTCCACGCATTGAGCAGCACCTCGTCGTCACCCGGCGCGGCAACCGCGCGACCCTGCACGTCGCGGAAGTCGCCCCACGCAAAGGCCTGCGTATCCAGACCAGCCGCCGTCGAATAAGGGACGCTCGACTGCGCCGCGTCAATGTCGTTCGCCAGGTACGCCAGCGCCCGCGTTGCGGCAGCTCCGAGCCGGCGGATCGCCGCCTCCGCGGCACGCTCCGTCGCCGGGTCGATCAGCAGGCGGTCGCTTTCGATCGAGACGATCCGACGCGCCTCATCCGTCCGAATCCGGATGCCGACATCCTCCGGCGTCACCGATGACCGCAAACCGGCGGTCAACGACGCGGTGACGACGTCCGACGGGATTCGGTCCGGATCGGACGTGCAAGCCAGCAGAACGTTCGCCACGCCATCCCGGCGCAGAGCGCGCTGGAGCACAAGCAGCGGAACAAAAACGTTGCGCGGCGGCTTCTGACGCGGACGCAGACTCAGCCCGCCGCCCGCCTCGTCGGGCACGATGCCGCGGACCGGCAACCGAAGCGCCGCCGTCGTGTCCTCGCGCCGCCCCAGCAGCGTCTCGGCCGGCGCGTCGCCGGGCCGGGCGAAGTGCAAAAGCAACTCATCCCCCGTCCGCGCGCCGAGGTCCGACGCCAGCGCCTCATTGATCAGACATCCTTCAGGCTCCGATCCACCCGGAACCCACCCGGGCGGAGGCTCCTTCCCGCCGCCCGCTCCTTCGGGCGCGGCCGCGCTGAAGAACCCCACCTCGACTCCGAAGATCTGCGCGCCGTTGGAGCGTCGCCGGGACTCCGCGTGTTCCGCGCCGCCGGTGAGCAGGATCGCGGGGATCAGCCGCGCGTCATCCGCAACGATTTCATGCGGCAGGACCGACGCTAGCCCGGCGCGGAAGAAGTGCGGCGCGATCAACGCGTGCGTCACGCCGCCCAGCCGCTTCAGCGCATGCTCGCGCAGGCTGCCGCGCATCGAGTCGCCGACGATCAGCGCGCCGATCAGCGCCGACGCGCCCACCGCGACGCCGAGTGCAACCGTCAGCGACGTCGATCGCCGGTGCGCCAGACCGCGAAGCACATACCGCGTCGCCGTCATACCTGCGCCGCCGCTTTGTCCACCAGCGCTCCGTCAATCAGTTCGCAGGTCCGGTCGAACCGCGCCGCCAGTGTCTCGCTGTGCGTCACAACGACCAGCGCCACCTGGTCCGCCCGAGGAAGCTCCGAGAGCAGGTCCGCGATCTCCCCCGCGGTCCGGCGGTCGAGGTTTCCGGTCGGCTCGTCCGCGAGCACGATCGCCGGCCCCAGCAGCAGCGCCCGCGCGATCGCCGCGCGTTGCCGCTCTCCGCCGGACATTTCCGCCGGGAAATGATCGCGCCGATCCGACAGCCCGACGCGACCCAGCAGCTCGACGGCCTTGCCGCTCATATCCCCGCTGTCCTTGCGCGCCAGCGACGGCAGGAGCACATTCTCCAGCGCGGTCAGATGCGGCAGGAGGTGATGCTCCTGAAACACGAAGCCGATCCGCCGGTTGCGGAAGCGGGCCAGCGCTTGCGGCGCGAGGCGGAAGGGATCCTCGCCGTCGATCGTGACCCGCCCGCTCGTCGGCGGCTCCAGCGTCCCCAGGATGTTCAGCAGCGTGCTCTTCCCGCACCCGGAGGGGCCCATCACCGCCAGCGACCGCCCCGGCGCCAGTTGAAACGACACGCCGCGGAGAATGTCGAGGTCGCCGCCGCGCCGGGGGAACTCTTTCGTGAGGTTCTCGGCGATGAGCATACGTCCGAGATTCTACGCGCCGCCGCTTCCGAAACCATCACTGATACGGCTCGACTTCACTACGCGCTGAGTTAGTATCTCACGGATGAGCACCTGCGAAAACCTCGCTTCGGTCTCATCCGCACACACCTCGTCTGACGTTGTGGGCGCCGTCGAGTCTATCATCAAGGACGCGGCCTGCCGCCGGTGCGGATACAATCTTCGCGGCACCAGCGTCGAAGGCCGATGCCCGGAATGCGGTACGGCGGCTGGCGTTTCTGTTCAGGGAGATTATCTCCGCTACGCCGATCCGCGGTGGGTGGAATCGCTGGCGCGCGGCGTGAAGTTCATGCTGTGGGGCATCGTCATCGGGCTCCTCCTGAGCGTCACAGCATCGGTGATACGAGGATTGGTCAGTCCGATCTTACGGGACGCTGCTCGCCTCATGCGCCGGTCTGCTGTCGCTTTACGGCGCCTGGCTGCTGACGAACCCAGACCCTAGCGGGATCGATGAGAATCAGGGCGTGAACTTGCGCCGGTTGGTGCGTGTGTTTCTTGCGGTGGAGTTGCTGCAGGAGTGGCTGGGCCTGGCGACAGCACAGATCGGCGCGGACGGGACTCTAACCGTCGCCCTTGCAGTGCTGACGAGCATCGTCGGAATGATCGGAATCGTCGGTGAAGTGGCGAAGTTGCAGTATCTGCGACGTCTGGCGACACGCATCCCCAACGATGCGATGGCGCGCCGGGCTCGTTTTCTGGGTTGGGGAGCCGGAATCGCGGCCGGGTTGGTACTCTTGTCCATCACCCTGTTGTACCTGGCGGCCCTGCGCTCTCCGGGCGCGGCGCCGGGCGGTGCGACGTATACGGTTCGGATCCATCCGGCGCCGGCGGCGCCCGTCGCCTTCACTTCTCCTATGTTGATGGGGTTGAGCTGCCTGGTGGGCGTCGCAGGTGCATGCCTGTTCGTATTCTGGATCCTGACGATCCGGTTGTTAATCGGAATGCGCAGGGCCTTTTGCGGCGAGGCAGCCAACGCCCAGGCGATCTGGAGCAAGGGCGTTGTCGGCGAAGCGCGTCCGGTGGTGGTCGACGCCTGTCTGCCGACGGCCCGGAGGACGTAAAACATGTGCCGGTAATGACACACCGCCGCCCTTGTTTTTCATGAGGATCTACCCTAGTATATACTGCGGAGGTCATCATGGAGACAGCCCGGATATTCATCAACGGCCGCAGCCAGGCCGTGCGTCTTCCCAAAGCGTTCCGCTTTGAGGACAATGAAGTGTTCATCACGAAAGTGGATGACATGGTGATCCTTTATCCGCGCCGGAAAGGATGGGATCTGCTGCGGAAGGGCATCGAGCGTTTCACCGGGGATTTCATGGCGGATCGCGGTCAGCCTGCGGCGCCGGAGGATCGCGCGAACTGGTGATTCGTTTCCTGCTGGACACGAACATCTGCATCGACCTGATTCGCGGGCGAGGCGATCGGATTCTCGCCCGCCTTCAGCGTCGGTCGATCGGCAGCGTCGGAATCTCGGTCGTTACGCTCGCCGAGCTTCGTTACGGCGTGGAAAAAAGCAGCGATCCGCCGCGCAACAGGGTGGCTCTCGCTCACTTCTGCGCTCCTTTCGACCTCTGTCCTTTCGAGCATCAGGCGGCGGCGGCATACGGCGCGATTCGCGCTGATCTTGAACGCCGGGGAACCCCGATCGGACCGCTCGACACGCTGATCGCGGCACACGCTCTCTCGCTGAACGTCGTGCTGGTCACGAACAATGAACGCGAGTTTCGCCGCGTCCGCGGCCTGCGGGTCGAAAACTGGACGAAAACATGAACCCCTCACGCCGGACCGGCGCTCGTCACCTCAGCGGCTTCCTGCCAGCAGCGCCAGGTCGATGAACTGCCCGCCCGTGTCCTGATGCACATGAACCGCCAGCGCGTTCACGCCCTTGCGCAAGGCGGGGGACGCGCCGATCAGCTTCGCGCTCACGTCGAACGGCGCGTAGGCGTCGTTCCAGCCCTTCAGTTCGACCAGCGGCACGCCGTTAAGGTAGACCTCCGTCGCGTTGTCGTAGTGCATGACGAGGAACGCGGCTTCGCACGTCGCGCCGTCGTACTCAAACTCCGTCCGCAGCCAGAGATCCGGCGTCGTCCACGGCGTCCTGATGCGCGATTCCCAGCCGGCTTTGTGCCCGAATCCGCCGGGCCCGGTGGACCACGCGGAGTCGTCGAAGTCTGCCTCGCTCCAGTGCTCCGGCGGCGCGGTCGTTGAGTAACGCCACATCGTCGGCGTCCCCGGATCGACCGCCGCCTTGACCAGCGTCGTCCAGCGCATTGGCGCCGCAGGCTCGACTCCCGGAGGATTTCGCTCATATGCCGCCGGCTGCGTCGTCAGCGACCGCACGCGCGCCAGGTCGAACTTCGGGGTGCGGTCATAATAAAAAACGCCGTTGCATTCCTGCTCGATGTCGGTGAGCTGGGTGTAGCAGAAGCCGAACATGAAGCGGTTGTCGCACAGCGCCTTCATCTGCCCGCCGTAGCGTTCGTAGAACTCGTCGAGCGTCTTCGGATTCGTGCCGTATCCCCAGCCCTCCTTGCCGGGGGGTAGCCAGCCGATGCCGCCGAACTCGCTGAGGAAGAAGGGACGGTCGATGCGGGTCACGCCGTATTGCGGCGGAAAAGCGAGGGCGTCGCCGATGTGCGCCCAGTTGGCGGCGAGCACCGCCGGTTCCTGCGTGTAATCATGCCGGCAGTCGACATCGGGGTCGGGATGACTTTTCACCCACCCGCTCGTCTCGATCACCGGGCGCGTCGGGTCGAGTGCTTTGATCATGTCGTACACGACGTTCTGGAGCGGCCCGGCTTGCGGCGGGGTCTCGTTGAAGGGGCACCAGCCGATGATCGACGGGTGATTGCGGTCACGGATGACCGACGCGACGGCTTCGTGAAGGATCGGCAGGTGAACGCGGGCGTCGGCGTAATTCGCGCCGTAGCTGGGCATCTCCCCCCACGTCAGATACCCGAGTTTGTCCGCCCAGTAATGAAAGCGCGGCTCGAAGATTTTCTGATGCAGGCGCGCGCCGTTGAACCCGGCGGACTTGGAAAGCTCGATGTCGTGCTTCAGCGCCGCGTCCGTCGGGGCGGTCCAGACCCCGTCGGGGTAGAACCCCTGATCGAGCACGAGCCGCTGGAACACCGGCTTTCCGTTAAGGAGGAGCTGCCGTCCGCGCACGTCCACGCTGCGCAGACCGAAGTAGGTTTCGACGCGGTCCACCGTCCGACCCTCCGCCAGCAGCGACGCCGTCGCCGTGTACAAGAAAGGATCGTCCGGCGTCCACGCCCGCTTCACGCCAAGGTCGGTCGAAAGCTCCGTGCAAAGCCCGGAAACCACGCGGCGCACCTTTCCGGCAGGCTTGCCCTCCGCGAAAATCTCGATCTCCACCTCCAGCCCCTTCGACGCTCCGTCGGTCTCAATGCGGAACGTCGCCCGACCGGTCTCCGGGTCGGCGACGACGGCGACGTCACGGACAAACGACGTTCCGACGCCTTCGAGCCAGACCGTCTGCCAGATGCCCGTCGTCCGGGTGTAAAAGATGCCGTGGCTTTCCTCGCGGTTCGACTGCTTCCCGAGCTGCTGGAGTCCGCTGCGGGTGTCATCGAACGCGCGAAGGATGAGGGTATGCCTCGCGCCGGGCTTCGCGTCTTTCAACTCCCACGCAATCGGCACGTTGCCGCCGATATGTTCGCCGAGGCGCACGCCGTCCAGCCAGCCGGTCGTGCGCCAGTCGCACGCCCCGATGTGCAGCAGCACGCGCTTCCCGCTCCAGTCCTGCGGAATCATGATCGTGCGGCGGTACCAGACGTTTCTGACGAAGCCTTTGCGCTCCAGACCGGAGAGCTTCGACTCCCGGCAGAAGGGAACGACGATCTTGTCGGGCCAGTCCGCCCGGAGCAGGAATGACTCGTCCGCGTCGTCATCCGACTCGGCGAAGTCCCAGCGGCCGTTCAGGTTGATCCACGTTTCGCGCTGCCGGTCGGGGCGAGGGTGCTCCGGACGCGGCACGTCCTGAGGAAAGGCGATGAAACCGGGAAGCGTCAAGAACAACGTGCATACAACCGACATGATGCTTCTCCGTGGTGTCTGCCGAGAACGCCGGCGCCGCTCCCAGCAGAGCGCCGAAAGCGAATTCGCGCGAGCCCCGGCGTCTTTATCCAGGTTTCGTCGCTTCCGGTTTCGGCGGATCCGCGATTCCGGGATCGCCCGGCTTCGCCCTGCCGCCTTCCGCATCGTCGGCGGGCGCCGGCGCGGCGGGCGCGTTTTTCAGCCTTTCCAGAGCGGCCTTCGCCTCGGCGTGCGCGGGGTCATTGTCCAGAAGCGTCTGATACGTCTTGCGGGCATCGTCAAGGCGCCCGACGAGTTCGAGCAGGCGGGCGTAAGACTGCGCCAGTTCGGGCGTGAACTTGCCTTCGAGGGCGGGCATCGCCTGCACCTCGAGCAAGGCGACGGCCTCCAGCAGCGACAGGCGATGTCGGATCTCCGCCAGGTTCGCCCCGACGTCCACCGCCGCCTTGTACGCGGAGGCGTTCTTCGGTTCTGCGACGAGCACGTCTCGCAGAAGGACGAGGGCGGCCTCGTACTCACCCGCCAGCACCCGCAGCGAAAGAATGTCCAGCGGGTTCTGGTCCGCGCCCTTCTGCGCCACCTGGATCGCCTGGTTGACGACCTCAACGGCCTTGTAAAGATCGCCCTCGCCGCCGCGTGAGCGGAGCATCGCCGCCAGATTGTCGAAGTATCCAACGTGCCGCCGACCGTCCAGCGCCATCGCTCGTTCCGCGAGTTGAATGCCTTCGTCTTTGCGGCCGGATTTGAACACCGCCTGCGACAATCCCAGCAGGATCGTCGGCTCGCGGTCGTTCAGGGCGAGCGCCTGCCGGTATTTCGCCTCGGCCAGGCGCGGGTAGTCCTGCACGTGGACGTCGCCGAGGATGCGGAACGTCTTCCAGTCCGTCTGCCCCGGCGGTGTTTTCGTGAAGGCTTCGAGGTCGGAAATACCGTCCACGACCCGGCCCGACAGGATCGCGCTGCGCCCCCGGAGGTAGAGCAGCCAGGGGTTGTCCTTCGCGGTCTCGACGAGCATGTTGTAAAGGCGCGTGATTTCGGCGGCTTCCTTCTGCACGTCCCCGCCGAGTTCGATCCGCTCGAACGCCGCCAGCGCCAGCCGGACGGCCTCATCCGGCGGCAGGATCGTCTCCAGCGTGAGTTCCCGGTTCGGGGAGGTAAGGACGCCCGGCGCTGCGGCGGGGTCGGCGGGTTTTTTCGGAGGCGGTGTCGCGGGCGGGGCCGCATCCTGTCCGAAGGATCCGGCGGTGAGGGTCAGGAAAAAGAGCGCGGGTTTGAAATTGAGCATCATGCGGGCGTTATACCCGCACCTTCCGGCGGACGACAAACGTAAGACGTTGCCGCCGGCTTAAGAAAGGCGTCATCACGGTCGCCGAAGCCGACACCGGGTTGGCCCTCCCGGTCGCCGCCGTTCGAGCCGGAGGGAGGCGATCATCACCCGCCCTCCCCGCCGACCTCGCGCCAGATGTTCTGGTAATACAGCAGGTCTTCCTCGCACTTATGACGCCGGAAGACGGCCAGCAACTCTCGGCAGCGCAGGACGAACAACTCCTGCTCATCCGGCGACAACCCCGACACGGCGTAACACTGCTCGCACAACCGGCCGAGCATGCCCAGCAGCGTGGTATGCTCCTCATTCAGGCGCCCCGCGCGCGGGTCCGCGTCGGTCAGCGACGCCTGCGCCCCGGCGCCCGGCTCCGCGGCGAGCATGCCCACCGCGTGATGCCGCCGCAGCTTCGCGTGCAAGGCGTCCAGCAGCAGCTTGAAGTGCTTTGCGCTCGCGCGTGACTCGAACGCCGTCGCCGGCGAAGACAGCGCCTGCTCGATCATTTCCAGCAGTTCAGCGGTTGAGGCATGACCGAGTTCGCCGATGCGATCCTGAAACGGAAGCGTTGGCATATTCTACCTCCGAGGGGCGGCTCACGCGTCACCGCGACAAGTCCGTCATGTGTGCGCTTGTTGCGTCAAACCGGCCTGCGAGTCGAGACCTGAATCAAATCATCCCTGCCAGATCGCCGCCGGCATGAAGGTCCGGCGTCGCGTTGTCTTCGTTCATCAGCGCTGGAGCGGAAAGAACCCGCAAATATGCCCCTTGATCTTACACTTGGAAAGGCCCACGCACAAGCTGAATCCGTAAAAAACGAAGCACGCCCCGGGATCCCGCTCTGAGCGGATTTTTTCGATCTGAAAAGGTCGTAAGGGGATTGCCTTAGGGGGGGATCGGGAGAATGATGGTCGGGGGCGACCCTCGCGTGCCCTGTCGCGGGGCGCGGTGGATGCCTTCCGTCGCGCCAGTATGATCATTCCGCACGTCGGTAACACTGCGGGGATCGAAGCATGTTTGACGAGCCACGCTTCAATTATCACAAGTGCGCCGTTCAGGCGTTGTCGATCGCCGCGCTCGGATCGATGCTCCTCCTGCTGTCCTCCGGCGCATCCGGTCAGGACAAGCATCAGCCGCCGGACTCGCATCTCGAGTCGGTTGTTGCGCCGCGCCTTGTCGTGCTCAAGAGCCGTCGCATTGCCCACCTTTTCGACGGCTCGCGCCTGGTCCGATCGTTTCCCGTCGATCTCGGCGTCAACCCCCTGGGCCAGAAGACACGCGACGGCGACGGTCGGACGCCCGAAGGGCGCTTCCACATCGTCACGCGCCATCCCTCCAGCGCCTACCGCCGCTTCCTGGGTATCAACTATCCGGATCCTCCGGCGGCGGACGCCGCAGAGGCCTCGGGCTTGCTGTCCGCGGGGGAGGCCGAGAGCATTCGGCGGGCGTGGAGCGAGGGGCGTTGTCCGAGCTGGGTGACGGCGCTGGGCGGCGGGATCGGATTGCACGGCGGCGGGCGCGGCGCGGACTGGACGGCGGGATGCGTCGCTCTGCGCGATGCGGACATCGACGCGGTTTACCGCGTGCTGCGGATCGGCGACCCGGTCGAGATCTGGCCTTGATCTTCGGCGCCGCGCGCCGTCGCGGCAGAAGGATCCCGCGGAGAGAGCGGGGCGGGAAAGCGGATGACGCGGCCGGGAGCGCCGCGGGAAAGCGGACATCAGCTTGTCGAACGTCATCTCACATGCCGGACTTCCCGCAGGCTCGCTTCAGGGGCTGGCGGACGCCACGGCCGCGCTGGTGTCTTCGCTCGACCTGGATGCGGTGCTGGATCAGATTGCCCGCGCCGCGCGCGATGTAACGCGGGCGGAGGCGAGCAGCGTGCTCCTGCATGATCGTCGTCGACGAAAGCTGATCTTCGCAGCAGCCGTCGGCGATCACGCACCTTTCCTCATCGGTGAGGAGTTCAGCGCCGACCTCGGGATCGCCGGACTGGTGCTGCGCACCGGGCAGGCGGAGTGGGTTCAGGATGTGTCCGCGCGGAAGGAATTCTACGCCGAGTTCGACCGTCGCGCCTCGTTCCGCACGCGGGAACTCCTCGCCGCGCCGATGATTTACAAGTCCGAGGTCGTCGGCGTCATCGAAGTCCTCAACACCCGCGACGCCGCGCCGTTCAGCCCCGGCGATCTCGAACTCCTCAAAGTCTTCGCCAATCTGGCGGCGTGCAGCACGCGCAACGCGCAAAAGCATGAAACGCTGAGGCGCGAAAACGTCGGCTTGCGCGAAACCGTGCTCGCCGGCGTGGAGATCATCGGCGACTCCCCCGCCCTGCGCCGCATGTTGGACCTCGCCCACCGCGTGGCCCGCACGAACGCGACCGTCCTCCTGCTCGGTGAAACCGGGACGGGGAAGGAAGTTCTTGCGAAGTACATTCACTCGAATTCAGACCGTCACGACAAGACCTTCGTCGGCGTGAACTGCGCCGCGCTCACCGAAACGTTGCTGGAAAGCGAGCTTTTCGGACACGAAAAGGGCGCCTTCACCGGCGCCGCCGGACAACGCGTCGGACGCTTCGAACTCGCCGATCACGGCACGCTCTTCCTGGACGAGATCGGCGACATCAGCCTGTCCACGCAGGTCAAGCTCCTGCGCGTGCTTCAGGAGCGCGAGTTCATGCGCGTCGGCGGCACACGGACGATCGCTTGCGACGTGCGGATCATCGCCGCTACCAACCGCGACCTGAAGCGGCTCATCTCCGAGGGACGGTTCCGTGACGATCTTTTCTACCGCCTCAATGTTTTCCCGATCCTCATGCCCCCGCTGCGCGATCGCCGTGAGGACATTCCCTCGCTTGCGGATCGTTTCGCCCGGCGCGCGTGCGTCGAGCTCGGCGTCCCCCCGCGCACGCTTTCGCCCGACGCCGTCGCGCTGCTGATGAGTCACCCCTGGCCCGGGAACATCCGCGAACTCGCCAACGTCATCGAGCGCGCCGTCCTCATGTCCGACGGAGCGCAGATCCTCCCGCAGCATCTTCCGGCCGACCTCCTTGCCGGCGCCACGCCGCCCGCTTCGCCGGATCAGGCCTCGATCCTGCAAAGTCAGGAACGCGCCCTCGTCCTTAAAGCCTTGAATGACTGCGGCTGGAATCAGGTTCACGCCGCCCGCGCGCTCGGCATCAGCCGTGATAATCTTCGCTACCGGATCAAGAAATACGGACTGCACCGGCCCGCCGAGGCGTCCTGGGAAGGAGCGAACCCGTCCTGATGCAGCTTCCCGTGCATGACCCGAAGGACGCGGACCGGCGATCCGCGGAGGACGTGCGCGCGCTGGCCCTCGCCGTGCAGGCGAACCTCGTGCAGCTTCGCACGACGGTGGGGCGCCGGCCGAACCTCGCACCCCACCTTCGCGGGATCGACGTGCCCTCTCCCGGCGCGGTCCGCGCGTTCCGCGACGCTCTTCTGACGCCGGATCACTTGCGCGACGCCTCGGACGCCGAACTGCTCCTGCGCCTGCACGAGGCGTGGGGACAATACTGCACGTTCTGCTGGGCCTACGAAATTGACATGCGCGGTCCGGGCTTGAATTTCGCCGCGATCCCGCCGGACACGCCGCTTCATTGCGACACCGCGCTGCGGGCCAAGGAAGCCGAGATTCACGCCCTCCTCTGGCGCCTGCGCCACGAGCTGCGCCGTCGCGGAGTTCCGGTTCCCTCGGAGGCACGACCTCTCGAAGGCGCCGATGAGGCGCCGGCGCCCCGGGAACTGATCGAAGACCTGGCACGACGGATCCCTGCTGAAGCGCTGGGAACGCCTGTGTCCGACGCGGCGGAATCCGACCTGCTGCTCGCCGCCTGTCAACACGCCGGAATGCTGGCGGTCCTGCGATGGCTGAGGCTGCCCGGCGTTCGCTGGGGAGACGACCTTCTGACCCGCGTGGCGGAACTGCCCTTCTGATCCCCCCCGCGTTTACGTCCTCCGCGCGCTGTGTATCAGGGAGAGTCGCCCGGCACGACAATGACGGTCATCGGCTTGTTCGCCCAACTGATCGGCGTCTCGTCACCACCGAATCCGTAACCGCCCTCG
>BOJX01000041.1 GCA_016860685.1 Planctomycetota bacterium | reverse complement strand
AGGGGACGATCCCCGGCCCGCCGCGGGTGCGCGGACTTGCGCTCGAATCCGCGCTGAAGCTCGTCGAGAATCTCGATGCTCCGCCGGATGACCGGCATCGGCACGCCCGCCAGCCGTGCGACGTGGACGCCGTAGCTTTTGTCCGCACCGCCCTCGACGATGCGGTGCAGAAAGACGATGCCTCCCGCGTCACCGCTACGTTCGTCGCTCTCGTCGCCCGCGGCTGAAGGGCCGCTCGACAAACGCGTCGTCAACCCGACCTCCTGAACGGCGACGCGGAAGTTGCGGATTCCGGGAACGAGTTCCGCCAGTTCCGTCATTTCGTGATAATGCGTGGCCACCAGGGTGAGGCACCGCGTCTGCTTCGCGAGGTGCTCGGTGATCGCCCACGCGAGCGACAATCCGTCGAAGGTGCTTGTTCCCCGTCCGATCTCGTCCAGGATGACCAGCGACCGCGATGTGGCGTTGCGCAGGATGTTGGCGGCTTCGATCATCTCGATCATGAACGTCGAATGCCCGCGGAGAATCTCGTCGGACGCCCCGACGCGGGCGAAGACGCGGTCGACCGGCGAAAACGTCATCGCGGATGCCGGGACAAACGAGCCGGACTGTGCGAGCAGCACGAGCAGAGCGGCCTGGCGGATGTACGTGCTCTTGCCCGCCATGTTGGGTCCGGTGAGAACGATGAGGCGGGCGTCCGGTTCGCCGAGGACGACGTCGTTGGGTACGAAGCGATCGTCGAGCGTCTGATCGAGGACGGGATGCCGACCGTCCCGGATATCGAGACGATGACCCTCGATGACCCGGGGACGGACGTAGCGCCGCTCGACGGCCAACTCGGCCAGTCCGCACAGGACGTCGAGTTCGGCGAGCGCCTCTGCGAACTGGAGCAACCGCCCCGTTTCCGCCGCCACGTCGCGCCGAACCTCCTCGAAAAGCTGAAACTCCAGCTCGTTGGCCCGGTCGCGCGCGGTGAGGATGTCGTCCTCGAACCGCTTGAGTTCTTCGGTGATATAACGTTCGGCGTTTTTCACCGTCTGACGACGCACGAAGTTCGCGGGAATGCGGCCTTTCTGGGCATGAGAAATCTCGATGTAGTATCCGAAGACCTGATTGAACCCGACTTTGAGCCGGTCGATCCCCGTCTCTTCGATCAGACGGCGTTGGTACTCCGCCAGCCAGGACTGTCCCTCGCTCGCCAGCGTTCGAAGGCGATCCAGTTCGGGATGAAAGCCCTCGGCGATGATGCCGCCTTCGCGCAGGCCGACCGGAGCGTCGTCGCGGATCGCCTTCACGAGGAGTTCCGTCAGTCCCGCGAACCCGCGGAGGCGACCTGCGGCGTCGCCAAGAATGCGCGGCGGATGCGTCCCGACGGCCTCGACGATCGCCGGCGCCGTCGTCAGCGTCCGCCCGAGAGCGACCAGATCCCGCGGGGTCGCCCGTACCAGCGAGATGCGGGCAGCGATCCGCTCGACGTCCGCGCAGGCTCGAAGCGCGTCCCGAATGCGCCGACGGACGGCATCCTCGTCGCGCAGGTATCCGACACCGTCGTGACGAGCGGTAATCGCCGCAAGATCGCGCAGCGGGAACGCCAGCCAGCGTCCCAGCCGCCGAGCGCCCATCGCGGTGACCGTGCGATCCACGGATTCCAGCAGACTGCCCTCTCGCGACCCGGTGCGAAGCGTTCGGTCGATCTCCAGCGCGCGCCACGTATTCCGGTCCAGTTGCACGTGATCAGCGGAATTGCGCCGGGTCAGCGTCGTCAGGTGGGTCACGGCGGAGCGCTGAGTTTCACGGAGATAGCGGACGAGCGCCCCGGCGGCACACAACGCCGATCCGATATCGTCATCGTCAAACCCGAACCCGGACATCGTGGTAACACCGAAGTGTTCATGCAGGGTTCGCTCCGCGTTGTGCCTCGTGAATTCATGCGGCGGGCGGCGTGTGCAGGAGAGGGGAAGATGCTGTGAAACCTGCCGGGCGATTCCCGCGGCCGGTCCGCTCTCGTCCGTGAGAATTTCCGCAGGGGCGATGCGCACCAGCTCATCCACGGTCACCTGCTGGTTCGCCGTCAGCACTTCGAAAGTTCCGCCTGACAGTTCGGCGACCGCCACGCCGACTTCCTCGCCCTGCACGCAAAGGGCGGCGATTGCGTTGGATCGGGTCCGCGCCAGAAGCGTGTCGTCGGTCAGCGTTCCCGGCGTCACAATCCGGGTGATGTCGCGGCGGATCAGCCCTTTTGCAGACCGGGCGTCCTCGAGTTGCTCGCTGATCGCCACGCGGTAGCCGGCTTGCACCAGCTTCAGGAGGTAGGATTCGAGGGCGTGGTGGGGGATTCCGGCCATCGGAACAGGGTTCTCGCTGCGGTCGCGCGTGGTCAGGGCGATGCCGAGGACGCGGGCACAAAGGGCGGCGTCCTCAAAGAACGTCTCGTAGAAGTCGCCCATCCGGAAGAGCAGGACGGCGTCGCCGACGGCTTTCTTCTGATCGACGTACTGCCGCATCGCCGGGGTCAGCTTGTTCGGGTCGGCATCCGCCGTGGCCAGCAGACGCACAGCAGAATCGACTGACCGCGAGCCAGGTCGATCGGCATCGAGAAGGAGCGGGTTGGCCGGTTCGGTGCTCATCGAGGGCTACCTTATCCCGACGAGCGCGAATACCACAAATTGAAGTTTATCGGTCCAGAGGAGGTGTGTCGGTCCGAAAGGCGACAGGAAACCTGGATCCGAGCGGTGCGTAATTTCGCCCGCCCCGGAACCAGTCGAAACATGAAAAGTTTTTCATAGGATATTTCGTTGAATATGCGCTGTTAGGCTGGTAGCGTAAGTAGGACGAACCTGCGCTAATGCGACGGGAGGGGGTCTACCCGATGTTCCGCGGCGGCATGCCTCTTGAGGCGCCGCCGGATGGAAAGCGATGGGGTGTGCCGAGGCAAGTGTGTTTTTGCGTCGGGGACTCAGAGTTCTGTCGGCGGGGTTTCTGTCAGCCTTGGATCGCGCCCTTGCGGGACGTTCCGAGGGACTGCGGTTGCGCATCCGTCGGGGGTTGTCGAAACCGTCTTGTGGAAGTTGAGCGCCGCGGTCAAATGGAGGCGGAACGGCGCCGCCGGGTTCGGCGCCGCATGAATGTTTTTCGTTCAATTGCAGGAAGGGAGCAGCTCGTTATGAAGAACGCTTCTTGGGCGCTGGCGTTACTGGCCGCGGGGAGCTTGGCCGTCTCGGTCTACGCTCAGAAATCGCAGGTCGAAAGTGAAGGGGTTGGCGGCGAAGTCGCCGTCGAGGGGTTCACTTCGGTTGAATACGGGATGCAGATCGCCCCGTTGCGCATCGCGAAGATCGATGAGTTCGGCAACGTGATCGGCGGCTGGGTCGAACTGGGCGAGCCCGGTGTCTCTGAAGACTGCGGGGCGTATTTGTGCTACGACGCCTTCGAGTCGGATACCCGGACGGGGCTGCCGAGCGACGGCTTCTACGGGCAGAACTGCGGACAGGGTGGCGGACGGTATTTCATCAATCCCGACAACCAGGACCGCGTCTTCATCGAAGACTTCATCATGCAGGGCGGCTGCAACGGGATCGAGATCGGTCGCGTTGAGCATGCGTGGTGGTGGAAGGCCGGCGGTTCGGGTACGTCCGAGCGCTGTGTGATCTTCCTGAACATTCTTGAGAACTGGGAGAACGCCGGGAACTGCACCAGCAGCGGCGTCCTCGACGGCGTGGCGATCGACTTCGGCGTGGTTCCGTCGAGCTTCGACGTCGGATACGTCTTCACGGACTTGAGCCTGTGTCTGGCGGGGATCACGCTCACCGGTCCGGCTGACGGTTCCGGTTCTTACCGGATCGCGTATGCGAAGGACGAGTTCGGTACGCTCGCCACGGCAGCGCAGCCGATGCTCTGGGGCGACAGCCAGCCGCTGAATGACGGCAACAGCGCTCGTCGTCACTTCTCCGACCTCGACAATGACAACGTGGTCGATTCCGGCGAGTGCAAGTCGTACAACTTCGGTCTGTGTCCCGATCCGCTGGGCGCGGCCACGTCGTTCTGGCGTGTCGGCGGTCCGTGGCCGAAACTGCGGGCGAACTGCAGGGGCACGACCTACATCGCCCGAGCCAAGAACTTCGGCCCTCCGGGCGAGCGCGTGACGTTCAAGCTGGACGGCGGTCCGAACAACAACAGTCAGGTCCGTCCGAGCGGGCGCTGCAACGTGAAGTTCAGCAACGTCGCGGCCGGTTCGCACACGGTCAGCGCGACCTCGACCGCGTTCGGCGCGACGATCTACCGCAATTACTCCTGCCCGTGATCGCGTCACACACGCGTTCACACGGCGGCTGATGAGCAGGGGGACCGCGGCGCGACCTGTGCCGCGGTCCCTTTCTCATGCGCAAACCGGGGCTGCCGTGCTGAGTCGCAAGCCTGTCGCATGAACACGGGTCGCGGACCTCCGGCCCGCACGCGCCCGGAAGATATCCGCCCTCTGACTCAATTGCAGGAAGCTTCCAACTCACAGCATCAGGATCCGTCGAGCCCGGCAGTCTCGGCGGGGATCAGGGATCCGGGATGATCGGCTCAAACCGCGTGGTTGAGATCAGCGTGGCGGTGACGGTTTCGCCGATGCGGATGTTGGATTCACTTAGTTCAAAGGTGCACAGATCCAGCGCCTGCACGAACGCGAGGCTCCGTGTCGCGCGGAACGTCACGGTCGTGCGCGTCGTGAACGTCCAGCCGCCGTCACCGTCGGAGCAATCCTGACAGGACTCGCCCTCGGCAACTTCGATGCAGACATACGGGTCGGTTTCCGGATCGTTGTCGGTCAGCTTCTGAAAGAGCGGAAATCCGCTTTCACCGCACGGCCCTGGATCTTCGTTCCCGCCGTCTTCCCGCGACCCTCCGTCGTCGGACCCGCTTCCGTCCGAGCCGTTGCCGCCGTCATCCGCACCCGCGTCGGGGGTGGTTTGAATCTGAAGACAGCCGTCAGAGATGACAAAGCGACGCTCGGTTTCCGGAGTTTCGCCGTCCACGCTGAGCACCAGGCCGTCTGCGCCGATCTCATATTCAACGACCGTCTCCGCGGACGACCCGTCGCACGAATCCACGCCGCGGATGATGGAGATCACGTTGGCCAGGCCGGTATCCTCCGGCGAAAGTTCGATCGTCGAGCGACTGACGCTGCGCAAGACGCCCGGAAGAGGTGTATTCAACGACGTGCGCGTACCGCACAGGTCGCTGATGTCCGGCGGAACATCGGAACCTCGACCCGCGTCGGGATCGACCGGTGCTCCGCATGCCGCCAGAAGGACCGCGACGCAACCTGATGCAACCACCTTCGCCGCGCGCCCGGTGGCTCCCGCTTTGTTCAACGTTCTCATCCTGCGTCCTCCGAGGGGTCTCCTCGCTCGCTTGTCATACGTTATACCCGACGGCAGGCCGGGAGAACGCGGGCCGAGGCGTTTAAGGGCGGAAAACCGGGAAGCCGGGGCGCGACGGAGACAGGACGCGACGCCGGACGGCCTGCGCGCAGCTCGGTCGCAGAGAAAGTTCGGGTCAGGCGCTCCGCGGGGACTCGCCCTTCAGGCGTCGGATGCGATCTTCGAGGCGGCGCGCGATATCGAGCGGGACAAGGCGCGCGAGGCGGTTCGTGTCGTACCCGCCGATCTCGACGATCTGCTTGATGAGCGTGCTGGACGTCATCGCGTGCTGGGAGCTGGCCATCAGAAACACGGTTTCGATGTCACTGATGAGCATGTTTGTGTTGGCGAGTTCCAGCTCGGCGTGCAGATCGACGTTGTCGCGGATGCCGCGAACGATGACCCCGGCCCCCGCGTCACGGGCGAACCTCGCCGTCAGACCCTCATAAGGGCGGACCTCAACGTTCGCCAGATGCGACACCTGCGCCCGCAGCATCTCGACGCGCTCGGGAGCGGTGAAGACCGAGGCCTTTTCCGGGTTGTGCCCGACCGCGACGATGAGCCGCGCGTACATGCGCGCAGCGCGCTCGATAATGTCGAGATGCCCGTAGGTGACCGGGTCGAACGTGCCCGGGAACATCCCCACGCTCTTGCTCGAGTCCGGCATGTGCTTCGTCAGCGTGATCGCCGTCCCGCCCGCCGATTACCGCCCGAAGCGCTCGGCGACATCCGCCCAGTTGATGACGTTCCACCAGGCGGCCAGATAATCCGGACGCCGGTTCTGATACTTGAGGTAGTACGCGTGCTCCCAGACGTCCACGCCAAGCAGCGGCGTCAGACCTTTCGTCAGCGGGCTGTCCTGATTCGGGAAGTCCTGAATGACCAGCTTCCCTCCAGCGTCCCGGCACAACCACGCCCAGCCGCTGCCGAAGCGGTTCGCCGCGGCGGTGGTGAACTTTGCCTTGAAGTCGTCGAAGCTGCCGAATGTGCTCTTGATGGCGTCCGCCAAGGCTCCGGCGGGTTGTCCGCCGCCGCCGGGCTTCATGTTCTTCCAGAAGATCGAGTGATTGCTGTGTCCGCCGCCGTGATTATTCACCGCGCCGCGGATGTCGTCGGGCACGGACGCCAGCCCGCGAAGCAGGTCCTCCAGCGGTTTCTTGTGCAGTTCGGGGTGTTTGTCGAGGGCTTCGTTCAGCTTGGCGACGTAGGTCGCGTGATGTTTCCCGTGGTGGATGCGCATCGTCTGCTCGTCGATGTGCGGTTCAAGGGCGTTAAACTCATAAGGAAGCGAAGGTAATTCGTGCGGCATCGTGTCATCTCCTGGCCGAAACTTGCATGCTGCGCGGAGGGGGCGCTACTCCGACCCGACGCCGGGAGCATAAGCCGATCCCGCGCGGGCGTCAACCGGGCGCGACGGCGGCGCGGGCCGCCTGAATCACCGCGCCCGACGCAACGTGCGCCGCCACCGTGGCGATCCGAGGCCAGAGCAGGTCGTCGTCCGTCAGCGCCGCCACCGGCGCCACGGCTTCCGATCCGACGCGCACCAGCCGTTGAACCGCCGCCGCCGCTGGGCTGAGGCGCGCGCCAGCACCTCCCGCGGCGCGATCGCCGCAGCGGCGCTCGAGCGCCTCGACGGCACAAAGCAGCTCGATCGCCAGCACGTTGCGGGTGTTGTCAATAATCTGCCGGGCGTGACGGGCAGCGATCGGCGCCATCGCCACGTGGTCCTCCGTGTTGGCGGACGTCGGGATCGAGTCCACCGTCGCCGGGTGGGCGAGCGTCTTGTTCTCCGAAACCAGCGCCGCCGCCGTGTACTGAGCGATCATCAACCCCGAATTCAGCCCGGAAGTCGGGTCCGCCGCGAGATTCGCGGGAAGACCCCGATTGTGATGCCGGTCGAGCAGGTGCTGTGTTCGCCGCTCGCTGATCGAGGCGAGTTCCGCGACGGCGATCTTGAGGTAATCGATCACCATCCCGACCGGTTCGCCGTGAAAATTGCCGCCCGAGTACGCCTGAAAAATGCAGCGGGCGAACCCGTCCACCGGGTCCGCGTCGCCCGCTTCCCCGCCGGACTCTTCGACAAAAAGCAGAGGGTTGTCGGTGACCGCGTTGATCTCCCGCTCGAGGACGTCGCCGGCGTGGCGGATCGCCGTTGCAGCCGCGCCGTGAACCTGCGGGGCGCAACGCAGCGAGTAAGCATCCTGCACGTCATCCGAAGTATCAAGGAGGTTTCCGCCTTGCGCAAACGTGAGAATCTCCGCTGCCGCCTCCGCTTGACTCGCGTGGCGGCGGACGCGATGAATCTTCCCGTCCAGCGCCCGGGCGCATCCCCGCAACGCCTGAAGGGACATCGCGGCGCCGACGTTCGCCGTGCCGAGCAGTACGTCCGCGTCATGCACCGCCAGCGCCGCGTAAGCCGTCGTGAACGTTGTTCCGTTGGTGAGCGCCAGGCCTTCCTTCGGCTCGAGATGCGCGAGCGGGGCGAGTCCGATCTGCGCCAACGCCTCGCGCGCGGGCAGCGGGGCGCCGTGCCGATCCGCCTCAGGCGGCTTGCCGGCGCCCACCGCGCCGTCCGCCCACGCCAGCCCCTCCCCGATCACGCACAGGAAAAGATGCGCCAGCGGACAAAGATCGCCCGAGGAGCCGACCGATCCCTGTTGCGGAACCCAGGGGTGAATGCGCCGGTTCAGCATCTCGACAAGAAACTCGACCAGCGCCGGTCTTACGCCGGAGTAACCCTCGATGAAGGATCGGATGCGCAGCAGGATCGTCGCCCGGACAACCTCGACCGGGGCGGGTGGCCCGACGCCGGCGGCGTGACTGCGCAGCAGGTTGACCTGCATGCGCAGGGCGTCCTCCCGCGAGCGCAGGGGCTTGTCCTTGTTGTTGCCGAATCCGGTGGTGACGCCGTAAACGAGCGCGCGTGCCGCGATCGCCCGCGTGACCGCCGGATCTCCCGGCGGCTGCGCGAGAAGCGTCGCCACGGAAGGAGGCGCGCCGTCCGCGAAAAAGTCGCGAACCAGCGACGCCAGCGCCTCGTCATCGCGCCCCTGCACCGTATCCAGCAGGCGGCGCACGTAATCCGCCGACCGCTGACAGCGCGCGCGCCAGTCTCCCTCGAGACGCACTTCCGCGAAACGTTCGCCGTTGCCGCGGCTGACCGCAACAACCTCGGCGATCGAAAGCATCCGCCCGGGAGCGAGGATGACGTGTTTCGGGGGAGACGCGGCGTTGGACGAAAGCGGCGATCGCATTTCGGACAAGATACTCGCGGCAGGTTCGGACGCCAGCCGAACCGCTCGGTTCCGGAGAGGATCAACCCTGCGCTTGTTTCTTGCCCGCCGGGCGCGCGCTGCGCAGAATCAGGACGACGGAGGCGAGGATGATCGCCGCCGCCGCCACGACGCGCGGGGAAAGCTCGCTGTCGCCGAACGCCGCGCCGAGCGCCACTGCGATTGCGGGGTTGACGTAGGCGTACGTCGCCACCTTCGACGGCGTCGTGGCTTTGAGCAGGTAGACGTAGGCCGTGAAGCCCAGCAGCGATCCGAAGACGATCAGGTAGGCCCACGCGACCCAGGATTGCCACGAAACCGCGGCGAGATTCACCCGGGTCGCCTCGCCCATCACAAGCCCCGCCGCCACCAGCGCCGCGCCGCCGACGAGCATTTCCATCCCGGTCGCCAGCAGCGTCGATTTCGGAAGCCCGCCGCGCCGCGCGATCAGCGAGCCGACGGTCCAGAACACGCAGGCGCATAAAAGCGCGATCGTACCGCCGAGGTCTGCGCCGGCGCCCCCGAGAGGCACGTCGCCGATGAGGATGTACACGCCCCCCAACCCCGTCAGAAGCCCGAAGACGACAGCGCGCGACGGTCGTGGCCCGCCGAAAAACGCCCAGTCCAGCGTCGCCATCCACAGCGGCATCGTCGCCACCAGCAGCGCCGCCAGCCCGGAGGGGACGGTCAGCTCCGCCCAGCACACCAGCCCGTTTCCACCCAGCAGCAGCAGCACGCCCACGACACCCGCGCGCCGCCAGTGCGCGGCGGTGAGCTTCTCCGTCGAGCGCGGTCCGTAGAGGCCCGCCAGAATCGCGCCGGCGACGATGAAGCGCACGCCGGCCATCAGGAGCGGCGGAAGCGTCTCGACCGCGTAACGGATCGCCAGATACGTCGACCCCCAGATGACGTACACCGCCGCAAACGCCAGCACGATGGCGAGACGGGAATGCTCCGCTGCGCCCGAACCGGGAGCGAGCACGTCCGATTCCGGTTGAGGGTTCAACTTCGACGAAGTGGATTTTAACGAATGCGCCACGCATCACCTTCCGGACGCGGGGCGCATCCGGTTCACGACGCGACGCCTCCCGCGACATCGGTGCTTATTTGCACCACTGATCAAGCCACCCGATCACCGTCTCGTGCCACAGGATGCTGTTGTGCGGTTTCAGCACCCAGTGATTCTCATCCGGGAAGTGCAGGAATTTGCTGGGGACGCCTTTGCGCTGCAGGGCGTTGAACGCGCCGATGCCGTGCGTGTCGCAGACGCGGTAGTCGTTGCCGCCGTGGATGACCAGCATTGGCGTCTTCCAGTTCTTCACAAAGTTCACCGGGTTGTGCTCCTCAAACGACTCCGGGCGGTCCCAGGGCGTTCCGCCGTGCTCCCGCTCGGGGAACCAGAGTTCCTCGGTGTCGAAGTAGCCCATCCGGGTGTCGAACACGCCGTCATGATTAACGAGGCAGCGGAAGCGGTCCGGCCAGTTCCCGGCGATCCAGTTGATCATGTACCCGCCGTAAGAGGCGCCGAGCGCCGCGACGCGCGCGCCGTCCATCCAGGGGTAGCGCTGAAGCGTCGCCTCCAGCCCTTTCTTCAGATCCTCCAGCGGCTTGCCACCCCAGTCATTCTGGATCGAGTCGCAGAACGCCTGTCCGTAACCGGTCGATCCGTGAAAATCCACCATCACGGCCGCGTAGCCCGCCCCGGCGTAGGTCTGCGGGTTCCACCGGTAGTGAAAGTCGTTGCCGAACGAACCTTGCGGGCCGCCGTGAATGAGGAACGCCACCGGATATTTCTTCGCGGAGTCAAACCCGACAGGTTTGACCACGTAGACGTGGACGGTCTCATCATTCCAGCCCTTGAAGCTGAACTGCTCCGGTTCCCCCGTCTGAACCGCGGCGAGGCGCTCGGCGTTCACTTTCGTGATTGCCCTCACGTCCGACCCGTCGGGCTTGAGCGTGTAAAGCTCGACCGGGCTTTGCAGATGATCCAGGCCGATCAGGAGGCGGTCGCCGGCCCGCTGCGGGAATCGCGCGTGACCCTGCGGCACGATCGCCTTCGCCGCGCCGGAGGCGACATCCACAGAGAACAACGAGTGTTGACCGACGTTGTCCGCCGTGGCAAAGATCGACTTTCCGTCCGCCGACCAGATGAACCCGGCCGGCGACCGGTCCCACGTTTCCGTCAGGCTCTTCACGGGGCCGTCGGGCCAGCTCTTCAGCATGATGCGGAAGCGATCCGCTTCATAACCCGGCACGCGCATCGCCAGCCAGGCGAGTGTTTTTCCGTCCGGCGAGAAGACGGGGTGCGTATCCCACGCCGAGTTGTCGTCCGTCAGGCATCGCGGGGCGGAAGACCCGTCGACCGGCACGACGTAAAGATCATGATCGGTGGACCACGCTTCCTCGCGTCCGACGTGCTTTGCGGTGAACACGACGGAGCGCCCGTCCGGCGTGAACGTGATCTCCTCGACTCCCCCGAAAGGTTTCGACGGGGAATCCGCGTTCATGCCGTTCATGAGGTCGATCGGCGTCGCGGCGGATTTCGCCGCTCCCGAAGCGTCCAGCGGCAGCACGAACAAGTGCCCGCGACGCCCGTCCTTCCACGAATCCCAGTGTCGGAAGAGCGCCGCGTCATACAAGCGCCCCGTCGCCTTGCGGGCTTCGCGCTCTTTCAGGCGCGCGGCGGTGTCGGCGGGGTTGGGCAGGTCCACGAAGACGTCCATGCAAAGCAGGATGCTCGTTCCGTCAGGGGAAAGGACGAAACCGTTGATGTCCAGTGGCAGGTCCGTCACCTGCTTCGCCTCCCCGCCGGACAGTTCGATGCGCCACACCTGCGACGATCCGGACCGACTCGACAGAAAACAAACGCTCTTGCCGTCGGGTGACCACCTCGGCTGGGAGTCGCTTTCCGGCTGGTTGGTCAACTGGCGGAGGTCCGAGCCGTCCACCTTGACGGTCCAGAGATGGGTGCGGCCCTTGTTGGCGTCGAGATCCGTCTTGCGGAGAGCGAAAACGGCGCGAGAACCGTCGGGCGAGACGACGGGGTCGCTGATACGGTCGAAAGCCACGAGATCGTGGACCGAGAAGGGCCGCGGCGCGGCGGACGGCGCGTTTTGCGCAAACGCACAAGAGAAAATAACCAGGGCCAACACTACGGACGTCGCGACACCTGACAACACGGTCGATCTCCTGTAAGATACCCGGTTTATCCTTCGAGCCGCCGGTTCACGAGCCGTACACGGCGAACGTGTGCTCGGCGGCAATCCGGACCGATCGGGTGAGGTTATCCCTGATGAGCACTGACGTTGCAATGGACCTAAACAAGATGCCGGACGCCGACCCGGTGGAAACGGCGGAGTGGGAGGAATCCCTGGATGCCGTGCTCGCCCAGCGCGGCGGGTACGAGCGTGTTCTGTTTCTGCTGAGAAGGCTGATCGATCGGGGGCGGCGTCGTGGCGTGGCCGTCCCGGCGGCGCTGAACACGCCTTATGTGAACACGATCCCTGCGGACAAGACGCCGCCTTATCCCGGGGACCGTGCGATCGAGCGGCGGATCAAAAGCCTGATGCGCTGGAACGCGGTAGCGATGGTGGTGCGGGCGAACCGCGAGTTCCCCGGCATCGGCGGACATATTTCGACATTTCAGTCGGCGGCGACGCTCTACCAGGTTGGGTTTCATCATTACTTCCGCGGCAAGGACGCGGAAGGTGGGGGCGACCAGATATTCTTTCAGGGACACGCCGCGCCGGGCATTTACGCGCGCGCTTTTCTGGAAGGGCGCCTGACGGCGGACGACCTCGCGCATTTCCGCCGTCGCGTCCGCATCGGGCAGCAGATCTCGTCATATCCGCATCCGTGGCTGATGCCGGATTTCTGGGAGTTCCCCACGGTTTCGATGGGACTCGGCGCGATCACGGCGATCTACCAGGCGCGCTTCAACCGCTACCTTCAGGACCGCGGAATCAAAGACACGGACCGCCAGCGGGTCTGGTGCTTTCTCGGCGACGGCGAGACGGACGAGCCGGAGACGCTCGGGGCGCTGACGTTGGCGTCGCGCGAGGGGCTGGACAATCTGACCTTCGTCGTCAACTGTAACCTCCAGCGCCTCGACGGACCGGTGCGCGGCAACGGGAAGATCATTCAGGAGCTTGAGGCGGCGTTCCGCGGGGCCGGCTGGAACGTCATCAAGGTCATCTGGGGAAGTGACTGGGATCCGCTGCTGGAAAGCCCTGATGCGGACCTGCTGATCGAGCGCATGACCGACGCGCTCGACGGCGACTACCAGCGCTACTGCGTCCAGCCGGGCGCGGAAACGCGGCAGGAATTCTTCGGCGTGCATCCGCGATTGCTGAAGCTCGCGGAGTCGCTGACGGACGAGCAGATCCTCAACATGCGCCGCGGGGGGCATGACCCGGTCAAAGTGAACGCCGCGTACCGAGCCGCCGTCGAACACAAGGGGCAGCCGACCGTCATCCTCGCCAAGACGATCAAGGGCTACGGACTTGGGGAGGCCGGCGAAGGCCGCAACATCACGCACCAGCAGAAGAAGCTTAATGAGCAGGAGCTGCGGCAATTCCGCGACCGCTTCGACATCCCGATCCCGAACAACAAACTGGCGGAGATGCCTTTTTATAAACCGCCCGAGAACAGCGAGGAGATCCGCTATCTCAAGGAGCGTCGCGCGGCGCTGGGCGGTTTTCAGCCCGGTCGGCGCGTGCGGGTTCCCGGGTTCACGGCGCCGAAGCTGGACAAGTTCGCGGAGTTCCTCGGCGGAACGAAGGACCGCGAGGCCGCCACGACGATGTCGATGGTGCGCATCCTGACCCGTCTGATGGACGACAAGGAGATCGGCAAGCTGATCGTTCCGATCGTGCCGGATGAGGCGCGGACGTTCGGGATGGACGCGCTGTTCCGCAAGTACGGCATCTACGCGCACAAGGGGCAGCTTTATGACCCGGTGGATTCCGACCTTTTCCTCTACTACCGGGAGGCGAAGGACGGTCAGCTCCTCGAAGAGGGCATCACCGAGGCGGGTTCGATGGGTTCGTTCACGGCGGCGGGCACGGCGTACGCCACGCACGGTGTGAACATGATCCCGTTTTATTTCTTTTACTCGATGTTCGGGTTTCAGCGCGTCGGCGACATGATCTGGGCGTTCGCGGATGCGCGCGGGAAGGGCTTCCTGATCGGCGGCACGGCGGGGCGGACGACGCTGGCGGGCGAGGGACTTCAGCATCAGGACGGGCACTCGCTGGTGCTTTCGAGCGTCGTTCCGAACTGCATCAGCTACGACGCGGCGTACGCTTACGAACTGGCGGTCATCGTGCAGGAAGGCATCCGCCGGATGTACGAGGCGCGGGAGGACGTCTTTTATTACCTGACCTGCGAGAACGAGACGTACCTGATGCCGCCGATGCCGGAAGGTCCGGACGTGGCGGAAGGGATTCTCAAAGGAATGTACCGGTTCCGGACGTCGCCGCTGGCGGGTCGCGACAAGGACAAGCCCTTCGTGCATCTTTTCGGGAGCGGGGCGATCCTTAACGGCGTGCTGGAGGCGCAGCGGATTCTTGCCGAGCAGTATGACGTTTCCGCCGAGGTCTGGTCGGTCACCAGTTATACCGAGCTGCGCCGCGACGCCCTCGAGTGTGAGCGGTACAACCGTCTGCACCCGGAGGCGCCGCCGCGCACGCCCTTCATTGCGCAGAAGCTGTCGCAGCGCCCGGCGCCCGTCGTGGCCGCCAGCGATTATATGAAGATTCTGCCCGACGGCGTCGCGCCGTGGACGCCGGCGGGCGTGGTCTCGCTCGGGACGGACGGTTTCGGTCGCAGCGAGACGCGCAAGGAGCTTCGGCGGTTCTTCGAGGTGGACGCCGCGCACGTCGTGCTGGCCGCTCTGCACCGGCTGATGAAGGACGGGAAGGTCGGCCGCGACGTTGTGTCCGGTGCGATCGGGAAGCTGGGGATCGATCCCGACGCGCCGTCGCCGGCGATTTCGTAAGACGGTTGCCCGGATGGCCGCGCGAGGCGCCTTACCTGCGCAGCTCGGCGGCGCGGGCGCGATACTGGCGCTCCTGCGGCGAACCGCGGTCGGATTGCGCCGCGAGTTCATCAAAAAGGTTCGCGGCCTCGAGCCGCCTTCCCACGGCGGCGAGCACTTCGGCGAGATTGACGCGCAAATCCCACCGGGCCGGCTCCAATTCGACGGCGCGGCGGGCAAGGCGTTCGGCGCGAGCCGGGTCGTAGTTCGCGCGGTCGGTCCGGTCCATCAGGAGCAGCGCAAGGTTGCAATGCGTTGCGGCGTCCTCGGGGAATCTCTGCACGGCGTCGTCCAGAAGGCGCAGCGCTTCCTCGCGCCTGCCCGTTGCGACACAGACCTGGGCAAGATCGTTGACGGCGGCGGGATCGTCAGGCGTGAGTTCGAGGAGGCGGCGGTGGGCGGCGACGGCTTCCTCAAGGTCGGCACGCTCCGCGGCGACGGCCCAGCGCCGGACCACGGCTGGGTCATCGGGGGTCGCTTCAGCGTCCCGGCGGGCGGACGCCAGCAGGGATGCCGGGTCAACGCCGGCTGCCGCGTCCTTCGCCTGCTGGAGGCGGGTCGCCAGGTCCGGTCGGCGCGGCGCGAGTTCGTAAGCGCGCTCCAGCGGCGCGATCGCGGACGCTGCCCGACCGCTGAGGAGATACATCTCGCCAAGTTTCAGCAGGTAATCCGGATAATCCGGGAAGCCGCGGACCGCCTCGGTCAGAAGCGCCTCGGCGGCGGCGAAATCGCCGTCACGTGTGAGCATCTCTCCGACGAGGTAGCACAGATGCACGCTGCGGCGTCCTTCCGGGAGCAGAGCGAGGTCGTGCATCGCCAGCGTCCGCGTGTCGCGCCAGACCGGATTGCGCAGCGCGGTCCGCAGCGCCAGCGCCGCCAGCAAGACGCAGCCCAGCGTCGTGGTCAACCGCTTGCGGCTTCGGATGACATCCGGCGGTCCCTGCTCGACGAAGCGCTGCAAGCTCGACCAGGCCGCGCCGACGATCAGCGCGATCCACATCGACGGCGCGTAGAACAATCGCTCGGCCACGAGTACGTCGATCAGCAGGAGCACCTGACTCGCGAGGGCATACGATGCGGCGAATCCGATGACGAGGATGCCTCCGACGCCGCCACGGTGGATTGAACGCAAGACGATCAGGAGCAACCCCGCAGCCGCAAGCACACCCGCGGGCGCGTCGCCCTCCAGCGGAGAGCGCGACGGAACGAAGGCGTTGACCGAGTAATCCGACAGAAGACGCGCGGGGGACACCGTCAGAATCGCGTAGCGCCCCAGCACCGCAAAGGGCGTCCAGAGCCGCGCCGCAGCGTCGGCCTCGCGCAGCACGTTTCCCGGACCGAACCGCGACCCGCCGATGCTGAGCCGCCCTGCGCAGGCTTCATAACGCGCCGCCAGGTACACGACAAAAACGACCACGGTCAGCAACGCCGCGCTAACGACGCCGCGCCGCCTGATCGTGCTCGGTCGCGCGTCCGGCCTTTGCGCGAGCCGCCGGTTCCACCAGAGGCGCAGCGCCGGGACGACGACGAGCACGGCGACGCCGCTTTCCTTACTGAAAAGGGCGATTGCCGTCCCGAGCGCCAGCATCACGGCGCCGATCCGCGCCTGCCGCGGATCCGCCGAGGTCTGCGCGGCGGCACTCGCCCGGCGATGTTCCCCCAGGATCGCCACGATGACGCCCAGCAGGGACAGGATCTCCGCGCGCCCGATGACGTTGGCGACGGCCTCGACGTGGATCGGATGCACTGCGAACCACGCCGCTGCGGCGAAGGCGCCTGCACGACCGAGGTCGAGCCTCCGCGCGACGGCGAGGACTCCGAGACTCGCCAGCACGTGCAAGGCAACGTTGGTCGCATGAAACGGCAGGGGGATCGCCCCGAAGATCCGGCGCTCCCACGCGTAGGTCTGCACCGCCAGCGGACGATAAAGGACATCGAGTTCTTCGCCCGCGTTGGTTCCCGGCCAGTAAGGCTCGGTCCACGCCCCCCACCACGGTTGCGCCGGATCAAGGATCGGGTTGGTCACGACGATCGGGACGTCATCGTAGGCGAACCCGTTGCTCAGCGACGTCAGGTACGCACCGGCGGCAAGCGCGGCCACGATCCACGCAGGGCGCAAACGACGGTTCGGCGCGACCGGTTTGACCGATCCCGCTTCGGCAGGCGCTCGCGCTGCGGTCCGGCTCATCAGAACCGCACGTTCATATTCAGCGTCCGAACCAGAAACGCCCAGCGATCCGCGACCTCCTCAATGCGCTTCGAAGTCGGCTTCCCCGCGCCGTGGCCGGCCTGGGTCTCGATGCGGATCAGCACGGGGTTGTTGCCCTTGTGCGCCGCTTGAAGCGCCGCGGCGAACTTGAAGCTGTGCGCCGGGACGACGCGATCGTCATGATCCGCCGTGGTGATCAGCGTCGGGGGATACTCGACGCCCGACTTGAGGTTGTGATACGGAGAGTACGCATAAAGCGTCTTGAACGCCTCCGGGTCGTCGGGCGAGCCGTAATCGCTGGTCCACGCCCAGCCGATTGTGAACTTGTGAAACCGAAGCATGTCCATCACGCCCACCGCCGGCAGGCACGCGCCGAAAAGATCCGGCCGCTGCGCCATGCAGGCCCCGACGAGCAACCCGCCGTTGCTGCCCCCGAGGATCGCCAGTTTGTCCTTCGAGGTGTACTTGTTGTCGATCAGCCACTCCGCCGCGGCGATGAAGTCGTTGAACACGTTCTGCTTGTTCTTCAGGCGCCCGCCGTCGTGCCACTCCTTGCCGTACTCGCCGCCGCCGCGGAGGTTCGCCGAGGCGTACACGCCGCCCATCTCCATCCAGACCAAGTTCGCCACGCTGAAGGTCGGCGTCACGGGGATATTGAACCCGCCGTAACCGTAAAGGAGGGTCGGGTTGCGACCGTTCAGCTTCAGGCCGCGCTTGTATGTCAGGAACATCGGGATGCGCGTCCCGTCCTTGCTGGGGTAGAAGACCTGCCGGGTTTCATAGTCCTCGGGATTGAAGGCGACTTTTGCCTCCTTGAAGATCTCGCTTTTGCCCGTCGTCAGGTCGTAGCGGTAGATCGTCGGCGGGGCGATGAAGCTCGTGAAGGTGTAAAACGTCTCGGTGTAATTCCGCTTGCCCGCGAATCCGCCGACGGACCCCAGGCTGGGGAACGCAAGCTCGCGGATGAACCCGCCGGTCAGACCGAAAATCTTCACCTGGCTGTAAGCGTCCTTCAGGTAGTTGCACACGAACTGGTCGTTGAGCACGCTGACGCCGCGAAGGGTGGCCTTGTCCTGCGGGATGATCTCTTTCCAGTTCTCCTTTTGCGGGCGGGCGAGGTCCACCGCGATGACCCGACCGCGCGGCGCACCGAAATCCGTCTTGAACCAGAACGTCGAGTTTTCGTTCCCGACGAACTCGTAGTCGGCCTCGAAGGTGTTGATCAACTCGACGACGGGCGCGCCGGGCTGGGTCAGATCGCGGTAGAAGATGAGGTTCCGCGGGTCGGTGCCTTGCGAGACGTGGATGACCAGGTATCTGCCGTCTTCGCTGACAACGCCCCCGAACCCCCAGTCCGGCTGATCCTTCCGCTCGTAGACCAGAACGTCCTCGCTCTGCGGCGTGCCGAGCTTGTGATAATAAAGTTTCTGGAACTTGAGCACCGCCTCCAGTTTTTCACCCTCCGGCGGGGCGTCGTAGCGGCTGTAGTAGAAACCGGCGTTGTCGGTTGACCAGCTCGCGCCGGAGAACTTGATCCACTGAAGGTGATCCGGGAGATCCTGCCCGGTGTCCACGTTGCGGACGCGCCACTCCTGCCAGTCGGACCCGGCGGAGGCGAGTCCGTATGCGGCGAGCTTTCCGTCTTCGCTGATCGCCAGCCCGGACAGCGACACGGTTCCGGCGTCGGACAAGGTGTTCGGGTCCAGCAGCGCGCGCGGTTCGCCGGTGAATCCATCCTGAACGAAGATGACGTCCTGATTCTGAAGGCCGTCGTTGCGCGAGTAAAAGTAGCGCCCGGCCATCATGAAGGGCGCCCCGAACTTCTCGTAGTCCCACAATTGCGTGAGGCGCTGCCGGATCGCCTCTCTTTCGGGGATGCTCTCCAGGTAAGCGTAGGTAATGCGGTTCTCGGCGTCGATCCAGGCGCGGGTCTCCTCCGACTTCGGGTCTTCGAGCGGCCGGTAAGGGTCCGCGACCTTGACGCCGTGCAAATCCTCGACCACCTCCGCACGCGGCGCGATCGGGTAGACCATCCGCTCCGACTTCGGCCCGCAACCGGAAAGGCAGGTCAGCGCCGCCGCCAACCCCGCAAACGTGAACCCGATTCCCTTGATTTTTGCGCACATAACTTCGCCTCCGCAGAAACCCGCCCGCTGTCTCCCCGCCGCCCGGCGACCGCTCAGCTCCGGGCTTAGCAGACTTTCACGGGTTCAGTGTCGTGATTCCGGCAGGAATTTCAACCGTGGGACGGGATCGGCGAGTTCGGGCAGACCGGCAGGAGACCAGATTCGACAAGACGTGTTTGAAGGAGCGCCGGGTGCGCCTGCAACGGGAGGAAATGAGATCGACGGGATTCAAGTCACGTGGTGCATAATGATCCGCGACGGGTGCGGATCCCGGCGACGTGGGCGACGTCGCCCGAGGCGGTCGGGACAGGCATTGCGGCGAGGGTCGAGACCGTCGGCGAGACCAGGGCGTGAGGCGGCGTCTCATGTTTTCCGATGCGCCGATCCGGGATAGGATGCCTCGCGCTTTGCGGCCGACGATCCCTCGTTATGATTCGCGGGCGAGGGTGCTGTCCGTTGCGTGCGTGGCGGACCGTGTGTCGATGAGTTGCGTCCCACAGGGAGACTTAAGCGATGGCCTACGTTGACGGTTTTGTTCTGCCGGTGCCGACGAAGAACCTGGCTGCGTACCGGAAGATCGCGAAAAAGGCCGGAAAAATCTGGCGCGAATACGGGGCGCTGGAGTATCGGGAGTGCGTCGGGGACGATCTCGACGTGCATTGCGGCGTTCCGTTTCCGAAGCTGGTGAAGCCCAAGGCGGGGGAGACGATCGTCTTCTCGTGGATCGTGTACAAATCGAAGGCCCAACGCGACAAGGTGAACGCGAAGATCATGACCGACCCGCGCATTGCCGCGATGTGCGACCCGAAGGCGACGCCGTTCGACTGCAAACGCATGTGCTACGGCGGGTTCAAGGTGCTGGTGGAGGCCTGATCGGAGAGGGAGGCGGAGAGGTGACGGCGCCGCGTGTGCGCAGGAGCCGGTTTGAAGCGCGCGGGTCTCCGGCTGCGCCGCGCCGATCGGCGCCTTCGGCAGGCGCTGAGGTTATTCGGGAGGCGGCGTCGGCGGAACGGTCTTCGCCCGGGCGGTCTCCTCGGCGATCACGGCCAATTCCTCCCGCACGGCGAAAATCTCGTCGAGCGAGTTGAACGACTCGGCGAGTTGGCGAAGCGAATTCCGTTTCTTTCGGAACCGTCAACCCGATCTGAAGTCTAGTCTGGCAGCCGGATCGGCAAGACGCGGCGATGCGCGCGGCAGGGCGCGCCGCGCGGTCCCCTGATTCATCGAAGTTTTCGTTCATTCTGAAGTCGCGCCCGGCCTTGCCTGAGGGTTCGATCCGGCGCCTATCATGCATCATGCGGAACGCCGAACGCACATCACCCACCCCCGCGACGCCGGGGTCGCCTGGCGCCGACGGTTTTGTGAGCACCGGCGGTTGTACAAGCGCCGCCGGAAGCGAATCCCCGCCGCAGGAACCGGTGCTGTACTTCGACGGCGAGTGCGCGCTGTGTTCGCGGTCGGTGCAGTGGTGTCTGAAACACGAACGCCGGCCCCTGCTGCGCTTCGCGCCCCTTCAGGGGGCGACCTACGCGGCGGTGGACGTGCCCGGCAAGCCCGCGGGCATGCAGACGCTTGTGCTCGTTGACGCCGCCGGACTTCACGTGAAAAGCGAGGCTGTTCTGCGGATGCTCCGGTATATCGGGGGTCCGTGGGCGGCGGCGGGATGGATCGGGCGGTTGATACCGCGCCTCCTCCGGGACGCCGCATACCAGTTCATCGCGGCGCGGCGATACCGGTGGTTCGGACGCGCCGCGGTTTGCGCCGCGCCCGGGGGAGCCGCGTCGGCGAGACTCCTGCCGTGATCTCAGGACGCTCAGTCAAAACGCAGAAGGAAGGACGTTCTCTGAGCCGCGCGGCTTCAGCCTGTGCAAAGAACCGCGCGGGCTGAAGCCGCGCGGCTCGGGCTTCCTGCCGTTGGAACTTTATTGCTCCCCCGCGTCTAAGAAACCCGGGTCTACAACGTTTAAGAGAAGGACGGCTACGGGGCGCCGGGAGCGGCTCCAATCAGGCCGGGTGGGAGGCGCGATGACAGAGGCCGCTGTGCCAGGTATCGGCGACGGGCTGGCTGATCGGCAAGGCGATGTGGCGGGACACACGCCCGGCGGCGGTGCAAGTGGTCGATCTGATCGGCACAAAGCTCTCGCCGCAGGCGTCCATCATTCTGCCCGACAACTTCGCCGAACTCCCCCTCGAACACCGCGGCCCGGGGCTGATCGTGGTGGACAATCCGGGGGCGGACGCGAACCCACTGCAACTTTTATTCGGCGGCGTGGGCGGCACAGAATTTGAGTTGTCCACCCCGAGCACGGTCGGCAAGAGCATTAAAAAAACGGTTGGTAGCCTGCCGTCGAACACCGGCGCGGCCTGGATGCTTCAAGGCGGCAGCGACGTCACCGTCGGACAGTTCAACGCGCCAGCCGGCGGCGCGGTAGGGGCGGTGGAGGCGACCGTCGCTTCTGAATTTGCAGGAGTCGAGGGCGTATCCTATCGGTACCAGGTTCCCTTCAGGAATCGCGATGTCGGCGTAGAAGGACGACCGGGGGAGATGTCCGGGCTGCCGGCTGGGGCGTACATGATGGACTTTGACGCTCCGATGGACGAGTGGCGCGGGTCTATCAGTCCTGACGCGGCGGGCCGCTACGCCTCGCAAAGTTGGGGCGATTCCCTGTATTTCCGGGAACGTTACGCAGGCGGGGCGTACGCCGACGAGTTGGCATTCGACTTGAGGACGCAGGAAACCTACGTCCCCATCATTGAGAATCCTTTCGTCTTCACCGCGGACGAGGCTGCTTCGACGTTCTCCATCGACGTGGACACCGCCTCGTATTCCAACATCCGGCGGCATCTGCTCGCCGGACAGCTTCCGCCGAAAGACGCGGTGCGGATCGAGGAGATGATCAACGCCTTCCGGTATGACTACCCGCTTCCCGAGGCGGACCGGCCTTTTTCGGTGAATGCGGAAGTCGGCGAGTGTCCGTGGGCGGAGGGGCACCGGCTGGTGCGCATCGGCCTTCAGGGCTACGAAGTGGCGCGGGAGAAGCGCCCGCCGGTGAATCTCGTGTTCCTGGTGGACGTGTCCGGCTCGATGCAGGACGAGAACAAGCTGCCGCTGGTGCGCGAGTCGCTGAAGGTTCTGCTGGAGCAGCTCTGGGCGGAGGACTACGTTGGCATCGTGACCTACGCCGGCGAGTCGCGCGTGGCGCTGCCCTCGACGCCGGGTGCGCATTACCGCGAAATCGTTGAGGTTATTGATTCGCTTGGCGCGGAAGGCAGCACCAACGGCGAGGCCGGCATCCGCGACGCCTACGCGATGGCGTCGGAGAACTTCATCGACGGCGGCGTCAACCGCGTCGTCCTCTGCACTGACGGCGACTTCAACGTCGGCGTCAGCGACGACAATGATCTGGTGAAGCTCATCAGCGGTCAGGCGAAGTCCGGCGTGTTCCTCACGGTCCTCGGCTTCGGTACGGGCAACCTCAAGGACGGGAAGCTCGAAGCTCTCGCGGACAAGGGCAACGGACACTACGCCTACATCGACGATCTCATCGAGGCGAAGCGCGTGCTCGGCGACGAGTGCGGTGCGACGCTTCAGACGATCGCCAAGGACGTGAAGATCCAGGTCGAGTTCAACCCGGCGCACGTGCAGGCCTACCGCCTGGTCGGCTACGAGAACCGCGTGATGGACAACCGCGACTTCGCCGACGACACAAAAGACGCGGGCGAGATCGGCGCGGGGCACTCGGTCACGGCGCTTTATGAGGTCATGCCGACCGGTCTGGCGTGGAGGAGCGAAGGCGACGACGGATTCTCCAACCCCGTAGGGCGGGCTATGCCTGCCGAATCTCGCGTCTGGCTAGGCGCAGGATCCGCGAAAACGCGCCGCAGGCTTGGCGAAACCCGCCAAGCCCGCGACTGAAGTCATAAAGATAGGTCTAACTGCGCGCCGTGCGTCAGTTCGGGCACGGCATGGCCGAACACGGGCAGCCCTCGTAGGAGGGGCGTCCGGTGCCCGGCGACAGCAGACCGGTGGGAACCGTGGGTGACGGCAGCGTGTCCTTCTGCCAGCCCGGTCCGCGGATGATGATGCACGTGTTATCCGTGTTGCAGTCGTTCGACCAGCGGAAGAAGTTCGGCCTCGGGCAGTCCTCCAGCAGGCGGTGCTGAATGTAGTGCTGGTAGTAGCCTTGAGCGTCCTTTGTCCCTTCGATCAGGATCTTCTGGAACTCCACGTGCGCGTCGACGAACGCACGGTTGTAAGTCCAGTTCTTGCCGTGCCAGCCGTTCAGGCTTTTCGTTCTTCCCGGATCGACTCCCGGCAGTCCGAGGCTCCGGCAGAAGTCGGATTCACGATTCGACGCCCAAGCCCAGCGGCCGATATTCTCCTCGTAGTAGATCGTGTTACTCGGCGTCGGGATGCGCGTGATCGGCCGCAGATACGGTCCGTTGCTGGACATCGGGTTCCGACCGCCCGAGATGGCGATCAGAAACACGTTGGCGGCGAAAGAATTCCCGAACCAGTCGTACGAACTGATGTTGCCGCTGTCGATCCAGTCCTGGCAGTGCGACCCGCGCGGCGGACCTTCGTCGCCGGCGCACGTGAACACATCCAACTGCATCTTCGTGTCCGCTCGGACGATGTCGTCGCTGCCGTTGACGTGATCCTCGAATCCGCCCTTGTAGATCGTCTCGTTCAGCGGGCGCGTCCCCGGTCCGAATCCGCAGCGCGTGCCATACTTGCTCGTCAGCTCCCGGTCGCCGCCGCCGCTGCAGAACCCGCCGCGGCCGATCCCGCTTTTCCCGCCCCACTCGTAGGCCCCGATGAACGTCGGCGTCTGCGGATTCTGCTCATACTGCCGCCCGTGGATGGGGATCGCCCACGCACCGTCGTCCTCCGACGCGTACGTCCGGCTCGCCAGCGAGATGTCCCGCAGGTGCGCCCCGCACTTCGTCCGTTTCGCCTGGTTCCGCGCGTTCTGAAGCGACGGGAGCAGGATCGAAATGAGCAGCGCGATGATCGCGATGACCACCAGCAGCTCGATCAGCGTGAACCCGCCCGCCGCACTGCGACGGAGTCTTCGTGACTGCAACATTTTGGAATACCCCTTCTAAACTGATACGCCCTGTCACTCATATCTACCGTTCAGGACACGGATATCCCGTATCACAAACGCATCCCTCGTAGGACGGCCTCCCGCTCCCATCATGGATCAGACCCGTGGCTACGACCGGCGTCGGCAAGCAATCCTTTTGCCAACCGTCTCCACGGATGACGACACACCGATAGTCGATTCCGCAAGACGGATTCGTCCACGGAAAGAATTGTCGGTAATGATTGCCAGTGAAATTCTGCGCGCAATCCTCAAGCATCTTCTCGAACCGGTAATGCTCGTAATAGCCGGCTGCGTCACGCGTTCCTTCGATAAGCACCTTCTGGAACTCGACGTGGGCGTCCACGAACGAACGGTTATACGTCCAGTCCTTCCCGTGCCACCCTTCGATCACGCGCTTCTGCGGGTGCAGCGAGACGCCCGTCAGGAAGTCGCAGCGATCCTCGCGCGCCGCCCAGCCCCATCGGCCGATGTTTTCCTCGTAGTAGATTACCCGACTAGGCGAGGGGATCCGGGTAATCGGCCGCAGGTACGGCGAGTTACTGTCCATCGGACCACCGGTCGAAGGACCGATCATGAACACGTTCGCCGCAAAGGAATTACCGAACCAGTCGTATGACGACACGGTGGATCCGCGATTGATCCAATCCTGGCAGTGCCCCGAACTTGGCGGACCTTCGTCGCCGGCGCACGTGAACACATCCAACTGCATCTTGGTGTCCGCTCGGACGATATCGTCGTTGCCAGTCATGTGATCTTCGAACCCGCCCTTGTAAATCGTCTCATTCAGCGGGCGCGTCCCCGGTCCGAAACCGCAGCGTGTTCCGTACTTGCTGCGAAGCTCGGGGTCGCCGCTTCCCGAGCAGAACCCGGGTTTACCGATGCCGCTCTTTCCGCCCCACTCGTACGCGCCAATAAAGGTCGGGGACTGGGTATTCTGAGAGTACTGCCGCCCGTGGATGGGGATCGCCCACGCACCGTCGTCCTCCGACGCGTACGTCCGGCTCGCCAGCGAGATGTCCCGCAGGTGCGCCCCGCACTTCGTCCGTTTCGCCTGGTTCCGCGCGTTCTGAAGCGACGGCAGCAGGATCGAAATGAGCAGCGCGATGATCGCAATGACCACCAGCAGCTCGATCAGCGTGAACCCGCCCGCGCGGGTTGCGACTTTCGTTCGACGTGATGACATGACGTGCTCTCCTATGGCTTGAGCACCGTGGCCGGGCGGCCGCCCCTCCTCAGGATACGGCCACCCGAACGGTTAAGCGACAGCTTTTGCGCCTAACCTGCACGAAGCTTTAACGCGAAATGCGGTTCCCCGTCAAGCTGTCCTTTACGGACTTCGTCCCCGTTAATACGAACCTCCCTGTGTAAAAAGACACCTTCCGGGGTATTCCGCCGGTTCCCTTGCCTCAAAAGGCAGCCCCAGCGTTTGTCCGTGGAGACGTTCATGCTCCCTTACTCTTGCGGATGTCCGGAATCCGGCGTCGGGGCAGCCAGTAAAAGCCGCCTTGTCGAATGCCAGGAATCCCGTTATTGTTTGAGGAATTGACCTCGTAGTCTGGAGGTTACGCCGCCGCGAGGCAGTTACGGGGGGGTTAAGGCTGGATTCGCCGAAACGGTGCCGCCGCTCGGGGAGTGAGTGACAGAGGATTGATTCATGCCCGCAAACGGTCGTCCGAGTTCCGATATTCTGAAGACGAGAGCGATTCAAGCCGCGCTTCAATTTGCGATTGAAAAACGGCTCTTCTCGAAGAACCCAGAACTCAAGAAGGCTGCCGAATCCTGGCTTAAGGAAGTCGACAACGACCGCTCGGTTTTCGGGCGTCAAATGCGGATGATCCAAGTGCTTCGCAAGGGCGCCACATTGGAGGACATGGTTCGCAGGCTCAAATCGTCGCGTCGAACCGTGTTTCGCTATCTCAATGAGCTGGAGCGGGCCGGGTACAGCGTCAGGCTTGAGGACAGCGTTTACCGCATTTGATGCGGACAGCCGCAAGCCTTGGCGTCTTTCCTTTGCAAAAGCTCCTCAGGCGCTTCGTCCACCGGTCGGCGGGGATTTTTTCGTTGCACGATCCCCACCCTTGGGGGTATATTCCCGAAGTCCGGGCTTTCGCGGGTCTCGTGGATTTGAAGGCTCCTGCCGTCGGATCGGTCCCTCTTGCTCCGTGGCTGTAGCGACCGATTTCCGCGGCTGGTCGGGACTCTTGAGCGGGCGAATACTTTCAGACCTTGCGAGTATGAACTCGGCTTGTCCGTTGTGTTGCTTGGTTCGGCAGTGAACCGGAACGTTTCGAGGCGGGGCGGGTGATGGCGAAGCGACCAGACCTGCGCGAATTTCTGCTCCTCCTGCTTACCGCCCTTCTGCTGGGCGGATGCGGCGGCGGCGTCTCCGGTCCTGCGCCAACATCTACCGGCTCGCCGGCGGCCGAGGGATCCGGTGCCGAGGCCCCGGATTCCGTCAATGACGTCGTGACAGATGAGTTTCCCGGAGAGTTGGGCGGCGTAGGGGGAAGCAAGAGTCCGGCGTTCGCGGCGATCGCGATCCGAAACGCAGCGGAATCACCCGCTGCGGTCACCGTCTTGTTCGCCGCCGACGGAGTGCAGGTGCATATCGCCTACGTTCGGGTGTTGCCCGGAACGATCGTTCAGGTTTCCAGCCCCGCGCCGGCGAACCGAATTCAGATCAATGCGGTTACAGATGACGGGGCGATCGTCCTGAATCGGACGTTCGCTCTTGGGGTCGACTACGAACTCGACGAGATGATCGAGTTCATCCTTGAACCGAACGAAGGCGACCACGCGGATGACGGGTCGGCGGATCCCGGCGACGGGTTCCCCCCCCCGGTTTTCCGGGTGATATCGGTGGAAATCGAGGGGTCCGCAGCCGCGATCGGGTCCACCGTCCGCGTTCAGTGGGAGGACGAGGGTGGCAGTCCTCAATCCACGGTTGCGTTTCACCTTCGATTGCTGAGCGACGTCGACTCGTCGTCTCGCGGCGTGCAGGTGTCGCCGCAGGTCGCCCTCGCGCTCGACGGGATCAACGATGAGATCCGGCTGGTGCTCTCGGGCGTTGCGGCGGGCGAGTACGAATTGCTCGCGGTCGTCCGCGACGGAACGTATCAGGCGTCGGTGGTCGCGGCGCCGCAAATGACGCTGTTCCGCGATCCGCTCAACGCACCTCCGACGATCCGGCTGCTGACTCCCGCGCAGGCGGTCACCACGAGCGCTGCGAACGCCTTCGACGTTTGCTGGGACGACGCGGATTCCGACAGCTCCGCGGTCGTGTCGCTTTCACTGTTCCGCGTCATGCCGTCGGGGGAGAGCGTCTCGTATCCTCTGGCCGGTCCGTTTCCTGAAGACCCGGATGGAGTTGCGGATTGCGTGAGGGTGATCCCCAGCCAGGTCATTCCCGGCGTGTACGATCTGGTGGCGACGATCAGCGACGGCGTGCTCAGCGGCGTCGATCGCCGGGAGCGGTGGATCGAGATCCGCGGAACCGAGACGGACCACCCGCCGACCCTCACGCTGCTCGCGCCGGCTGCGAACGTCGTGACCGCCCGAGGAGGAGCGGTATCCGTCTCCTGGCATGACGACGACAGGGACAGTTCGGCGATCATTTCGCTGATGCTGGATCCTGATCTTTCGGGCGACGCGCTCGACGGAAACGAGGTGTTGCTGGTTTCCGCGCTCGCGGAGGATCCCGACGGTGCGGGGAATGACGAAATACGCATCGGCTTCCCGGTCGACATTGCGGCGGGGGAGTACCGCTTGGCGGGAACGATCTGGGACGGTCGTACGTCGGCGGTCAGTTTCGCAGCCGGGAGGATCAGCATCACCGACCGCGGCAGCGG
>BOJX01000040.1 GCA_016860685.1 Planctomycetota bacterium | reverse complement strand
ATGAAGTGGACGAAGCTTGTGGATCGAGCCGCGGACTTCAGTCCGCGCGGACTCGGATCCCGCACAGCGCCGCAAACCCGCAGTTCACAGGGGTGTGCGACATACCCGGGTCACGCCCCCCCCCCCCCCCCCCCCCGCGTCACGTCTTCAGCAGCATCGGCGCGTACTGCTGGATGTAGCCCTTCTGGTGGAAGAACTTCAGCACCTCGTCCACGCCGGAGAAGACCCGCGACGCCGTCTGCGTGATGAAGGGCGACGGCTCGGCCTTGGGCTCCCAGACCACGTATACCTCCTTCGTCCCCTCGAAGGCGTGCTGAAGCTCGCGCTCCACGCCGCTGGACAGCGCCGGCTTTCCGCCCGGCATCTCGGGGATGAAGCTGACGATCATGTCCGACTGGTCGATGAGCTTGAAGTCGCGGGCGTAGATCTGTCCGTCGATGTCCGCGGCCACGGTGGTCACGTCGTGCGCCCGCAGGCGCAGATCCCGTCCGTTGACGCGGATCGTGAACCACTCCTCGCCGCGCTGGATCGCCGCGCCGGCGTCGAACAGCAGGCGCTTCTCGTCCAGGTCGCCGGGATCGAACGTGATGAAATGCTCGGCGAGCGCCGCCCGGAAGGCGTTGATCTGCGCCAGCGTCGCGGGCATGTCCAGCACGTGCGTCATCGGGAACGACGGATAGACGCGCTTCCGCTTCGGCTCGAACATCAGGCGGTACAGCATCAGCGCCGCCGTCTCTTCCTTCTCGCCGCGGGAGATGATGTAGTGCGACCCGTATCCGCGCGTCGCCTCCGCGATCGTCGCCGTGACGACGATCTCCTCCTCGCGCCACACGAGGATGTCCTTCAGCGTGTGCGGGATGTCGTGCTGCCGCAGCAGACGCTCATGCACTGCGTCCGCATTGTCCACCAGCGTGACGTAAAGGTCCGCGTCCAGCTCGACCATCTGGTCGTGGTCGTAGGCGTGGAACAATCCGTGTCGCCAGCGGAAGGTCGCGTGCGTGTTGACGATCAGGTTCTCGACGCGTCCCGCCAGCGCCATGCAGTCCTTGAAGACGCTGCGCCGCAGCCCGTCGAGGCGCTTCTTCGGCAGATCGAGGATCCGCCCGGGGCGGACGTCCGGCGCCTCGGCGTACATCCGGTCGCCGACGTGGAAGAGCGTGACCTCCTTGCCGCGCTCGCGGGCGATCTCCGCCACGCGCTCCAGGAACGGCTTCTTGTCCACGCCCACCTGCCCGGTGACCACGACGCGGACGCCTTTGCGCTTGCGCTCTGGGAATAACATGACCGAAAGTGTAGCGGCTCAGGCCAGGCCGGGAAAACGCCGGAACGTCAAAACGCCAAAACGCCAAAAAAACCTACCCCGTGGCGCCCCCTCGCTCCTGTTCCCTATTGCCTATTGCCTATTGCCTATTCCCTCTCCCCCGTCAAGGAATCACATAATCCATCGGCACCAGCGTCATCCCCTCGTTCGGCTTCTTGACGACCCCGCCCTTGGGATACCAGTATCGAATCTCGCGCGATTCGCGGTTCGTCAGACTTTCTACGTGATTGTCGAAGAATAGCGAATTGATCGACTTTTCACGAACATCCCGGGCGCTTCCGTGACGATAGGACCACTTCTGATTCTCACCGTCGCTTGGACTAGGCCACACGATAGGGCGACCATCGACGGTACGATCGTTTCGGCCCACGCCTAGCGCCGTGCCTCCCTGCCACCAGCCTCCTTGATCGGCGAAGCCGCCCCATCGACCCTCCCACGGGTGGATGTCCACGTCTAAGATGTTATTCTCAGGAAGATAGCGCGTGCCATCGCTCACCGCGATTTTCTCAGCCGGCGTCCCTACGCGGTCAACGATTGAAAGATAGTCTTCAACCACCACCTCATAATTGCTCGGAAAAACATAAGCCGTAATCCTTGCGTTCTGGTCGGGGGATCCATTGCGCCTGTAATATCCGATGACCGTTCCGGAACTCCGTTGCCCCCAGGCTTGGAAATAGGCGGGCATAAGATAGCTCACCGGAAGCAACGGCGCTGTTTCATCCTCAAATTCCTGGAGATCCGGCGGGGCGGATTCGTAGAAAAGCGTCGTCGATTCTTCGGGAACCGACGGACACTTCCAGTACTCGAAAAGAAAATGAAATCGCCTTGCCCGGCGCTCGGGAAGTTTCGTCATGTAATCGGCCAACGGAGTCAGCCAGTCCCAACGATGAACAGGAATGTCCGAATGATGATAATCCATGTCATATCGCTGTTCAACCGTCCGGACGCCGGTCGTGTTCATGCCCGGAATCCATCCGTTGCCTTCCGAAAAATACATCTGAAGACCGGATCCTTGATCGCGCATCAACGCTCCACACTTGACCTTCTTCGCCTGTCCGCGCGCCGCCTGAAGGCTGGGCAACAGAATTGAAATCAAAAGGGCAATGATTGCGATCACAACAAGAAGCTCGATCAACGTAAACGCGCGCAAATGCGAGCCGCGGACAGGCCCGAGCCTGATGTTATTGATCGGACGGCACATTTCGTATTTCGAGTGTTTCGGGGTCAACATACCGGTTCTCTCCTGCTAGATTCGTCACGGCTGATCGATAATGATCAATCACGATCCATTTGCCATCCTTGAGTGAACAGGGAATCAGGGTTCGCTCGCTCGTCTTAGGATTCCTTGCCGGGATGACCTTGCACTCCGGCGCTTTGCGGTCCAAGACAAATCGCTCGCCGGATTTGACACAGACAAAATCCACCTCACCGGGCAGGCGCGGCTGCGATGGATCGGACCGAAAGACCAAATAACCGCTTACCATCAGGGCGACGAGGCCCAAGCCGAGCAGCACCGATTGCTTGACCGTCGGTTTTTCCAGAGTCCCGCCCTCCCAAAACCAACCACTGCTACAAAGATGCCTTACCTTCATCTACCCGAGCCGCCCGGCACTTCTTCAACGGCCTCCACCCTGCACATGCTTCACGTCCAGGTTTCGGACCACCCAATGTCTTGCGGCCGCCATCCTGCCACAGGGTTCCCCGATCCGCCAGTTCTTCCCTGGACACCGAAAGCACCGTCTTGCCCCCCCTCGACTACACGGTTTTCGCTTTCCCGCCAAGAGTCACCTGCGTCGCGGCGCAGTCGCGCGACGAAGAGCGCCCCGGTACCGGACGATCCTGTGTCGCTCATGCCGTCGTAAACCTGCCGCACACCGAATCTAAGGCTGCCGCGCCGGGTTGTGCGTCGCCTGTCGGATTCGGCCGCGGAGCCGCGGGGGGCACTGCGGCCGTTCCTTTTCTTGCCGATCGAGACGAACCGGAAGGGTTCCCACCCTCCAAGAGAGATCCGCGTCAATCGCACAACGCCTCGTACGCCGCCTCGTCTACCGAGTCCGTATCGCCGTCGAGGTCGAAATCGAGCGTGATCTTGTACCCGGCCTGCCCCAGGGTGTACCCGAAGGTTGGCCCTGCCCACATGGGCGACGGGCAATCCACCGTCCCGTTGTTTCCAAGAGCGTCCCCGAAAACCCCGGCATGCAGCCCGGCGTCCACCAGCGCCGCCAGGACGTCCACGTCCTCCTGATCGATGTCGCCGCTGGAGTTGAAGTCGAAACGTTCGAGAAGCTCCGGGTCGGTCGATTCAAGATACGAATCGAGTTCATCCACGTCGTCCCCGTTGAACCGGCCGCTTCCGTCCACATCCATATGATCATTGTCGTAGAGGAACTTAAGAGTAATGATCTCGTGATTCCCGGTGCCGCCCGGGAAACTGTCCGTACCCGACCACACTCCCTCATCTTCGGTAAGACCAATGCTCGCGAGTCCGAGATCGCTGTACACGATGCCCAAGACAACCGACCCGCTCGCTTGTGTGTTGAAAGCAAGTGCGCCTCGCCATTGAATAATCGGCGCATCCGTCCCGGGGGCCGGCTCTTCTAGCGACAACTCCGCGCACCATTCCATCCCCAAGGGCGAAGGTCCAGGCGTGAACGCCGAAAAGGCTACTTTCGTCTTAGCAATAGAGACGGTCACTCCCGTCGATGTGCAGTGATGACCATATGGATCTATACAACCGCATGTCTCCTGATACACATTTACTCCAAAATCATTATTGACTTCGGCGTAGGCTTCGGCTTCCGCCCCATACGATGTGCAGCATTGAGGACAGCCAGCATGAGCGTCGGCGTGCGCAGATGTCGGACCGTTCTGGCATGAAACGATCGAATCCGCATCACTATTGCCGCCGTCACACTGTCCTCCATCTTCAAGACACCAGCTATGTGCTACTGCATACCCAATGGAACACGAGCTCGTCAGTTCTATATCCAAACCTCCGGCGTCAAGGATCATGCAAAGTCGAGACGGGAATCCGCATTCGAAGTCGACGCACTCCGTTTCATAAGGTCTGGAGCAAGGATCTCCTTGACAGACGATTGCAGCATCGGTTTGCGGAGAAATAAACCAGAACAAAGCAACGAATGCACGAATCGAATGTCGCAACACAAGAGAGAACATATCCATGCCTCCTCTAAGTTTCCCTTTGACCATCGGGACTCGCGCGCCTTGGGCCACCGCACGCAAGAGTCATTCCACTCACCACAACCGATTGCTTGACCGTCGGTTTTTCCAGAGTCCCGCCCTCTCGAAACCAGCCAATACAACTTACAACTTCGGCGATCCGCTTCGCGACCGGGGTTCGATCCGCTCGACGCCTTGCGGGCGCCATCCTACCACGGATTCGCCGATCCGCCAGCTTTTTTCAGGCGCCGAAGGCGCTGCCCCTCTCCCCTGCCTCTGACATTTTTCCCGGCTGTTCCGCCGACGCTCTCCCCCGCACGGAGGCGCGGCCGCGCGGCGGAGGGCGACCCCGGACCATCCGGTCCGGGGTCGCCCAAGTCGCCGTAAACCCTAAGCCCGCCGAATCCAAGGCCGCCGCGCCGGGCTGTGCGTCGCCTGTCGGATCCAGCCGCGTTACGCCGGTCGCCGCTGTTCCATCACGAACACCGGCGACGCGCTTTACGCGCCATGTGTTGCAACGCATGCCTTACACGTGTTTCAAAACCCGCGTGAAAGGCCCGCCGAAAGGCGCGCTTCCTCACCGGGCGCGGCTCGGCTTTGCAACCGCGTCTTACAGGCAATCCACATTCTTGCTCAGGCCACAGCTCGGCACCTCGGCCGTGCCGTCCCGGCTCGGGCATTCCTTGACGACCACCTTGCCGCGGCTGTTGGCGGCCTTGCGGACGCAGTCGCCGTTCGGCGTGGTCACGCCGTAGACGGCGCCCGGCGTCGCGTCGAGGACGGTGATCTTCGCCTGGCAGCCGCAGCCGCGGGCCTTGGTCTTGGTCTTGAGGCGCTCGTTGCCGTTGCAGGCGTCGCTCTCGCAGTCGCCGCCGCCGCCGCCGCCCTGCGCGGTGACGACGAGGCGCGGAGCGCGGCGGACCAGGCCGAACGGCGCTTGACCGCGCCAGGTGGCCGCCACGTCCGGATCGCCCTCGTTGATGACCAGCGTCACAGCCGTGTCACTCTCGATGTCCGACGCCAGCGCCGCGCTGCCCGACAGGTCGATCGTGTCCACGTCGCCGGTCGCGCCGACGGCCCAGAACTGCTGGGTGATGAACTCGACCGTCACGTCCGGGATGTTGTTCTCGAACAGCGGATAGGTCAGCGGACCGTTGGTCGTCTTGCAGTCGACGGCGTCGTCCGGGCTGTAGTAGTAATCGACGAACCCGTCGAGGCTGAACGCGGCGACTTCCTGCACCAGCTCGAGCGACACGTTCGTGACGCTCCACTGCCCCGCGCCGTAGGCGGAGTCCAGCGCGTTGCGCAGGTCGGCCGTGTTGAAGCGGAGCACGCCGTAAGAGGCGAACGTCCCGTTGTTGGCGCCCTCGACGTTGAAGAAGCGGTCGCCGTTGCACGGACCGCGCGGACCGGCGTCCTGGATCGTGCCCGTCTCATCGGCGGAGGCCTCGACGGCGATCGTCGTCGCAGCGTCCACGTTGCCCGTGGCGGTGACGATGATCTGCGCCGCAAGGTAGTTGATGCCGTTGGTGCGGTCGTTGAAGGGGTTCTGGCCGCGATGCGAGGTGGCGACGTCCGGATCGCCCTCAACGATGACGATGGTGGCGACGCCGTCGCCGCCCGGGCTCAGATCGGCGAGCAGGCTGGCGCTGCCCGACAGGTCATACGCATCGACGTCGCCGGCCGCGCCGATCGCGAAGAACTGCTGGGTGACGAACTCGACCGGGAGATCATCCACGCCGCCTTCGGTGAAGGGGTGCTTCAGGGGGCTGCTGCTGGTCTTGCAGTCGGTGAGGTCGTCCGTGCTGTAAAACAGATCGAGAAACCCGTCGAGGGCGAAGGACGCGCCGGTCTGCACCAGGCGCAGCTCGACGCCGCTGACCGACCAGTCTCCGACGCCGAACGTCGCGTCGAACTCGGCGCGGACGTCGTTGGCGTCGAAGCGGATGACCGCGTAAGACGCGAAATCGCCGTTGTTGACGCCTTCGACGTTGACGAACTGATCGCCGGAGCAGGCCGTGTTCGGACCCACCGGGCGGATCGTGCCCGTTTCATACGTCTTGACCACCCGCGCGACCTCCGCCCCGAAAAGCGGCGCCGCCAGGGCGACCACCGCCAGAATTGAGAACCCCTTCCGAAGCATGTTCCACCTCCTGAAAAACCCGACTCCTGCGTCCTTGTGACCGACGTGGCCTTGCAAGACTGGCGGCCGGCGCCTCTCCGCGACCCGCGCACGCCTTGTGACCGCCTTCAGCGATCGACGCGGATGTTACCAGAGTTGTTGCGCCGTTGCATGAGCGCGCCCCGATAGAAGCGCGAACTTTGCGCTAAGACCGGCTCGCTCCCGAAAGAGGCCGGCATGCGGATCGCCAGCGCGGGACGCGGCTTATTGCGCCGCCACGTAGAAAGTCAGATCGATGCAATATGCTGAAAATCAAGGCGTTATTGAGAGTTCGTCGGACATTTCACAAGATGATGAGGTGCCGTGTACTCGCTTCTCGCTGAACCGAGGATTGTTATCGGGCCAACCGATCCGTGTGCGAAACTCTTGTCGTCTTGCGATCGCAGACATACGGTGCGCGCCTGCGGTGCGGACAGGCGTTCGCGTCGCGTGGACTTGAAGGAGAGATGTCACATGACCGGCGGCAAGGCTCGCGACGACAGGAAAGTGTTTTCGCAGATTACAGGCGTTGTCCTGGGGGCGCTGATCGCGGCGGTCGCCCGGGGACAGCTCGGACCGAACGAGGGACTGCCGGTCGTGTCGTGGGAGGATGCGGGAAAGGTGGTCGGGCGGACGGCGGACGTCTGCGGGAAGGTGGTCGAGGTGGGGCAGTCGCAGACGCTGCGCTTCCTCAACTTTCAGAAAGATCGCGGCGGGTTCGTCGTCGTCATTCCCGCGGCGCAGGCGGGGAAGTTCAAGCCCGACCTGGCGACGCTGTATCAGGACAAGCTGGTGCGCGTGCGCGGCATCGTGAAGACCTACCGAGGCCGGCCGGAGATCGAGGCGACCGACCCCTCGCAGATCGAAGTCATCGAGAAGCTGCCGGAGTTCCGCGTGCCCGGCGCGATCCGCACCGAACCGAAGTTCGCCGTCACTGTCGCCACGTTCAACATCCTGAACCTGTTTGACGACTTCGACGATCCTTACCGCTCGGACGAAGGTACGAAACCGAAACCGAAGGAACAGATGGAGCGCGCGGCGAAGGCGATCCGCGAGCTGGATGCGGACGTGATCGCCCTGCAGGAGGTCGAGACGCGCGAATACCTCCAGCGCTTCGTGGACGCCTACCTGGTCGACCTCGGCTACCAGGTCGTGCTGAACGAAGGCAACGACCCGCGCGGGATCGACGTGGCGGTGCTGTCGCGCCTGCCGGTCGGGCAGGTGACCTCCCACCGTCACCTGACGTTTCCCGGCGCCGACGGAAAGCCGATGCGCTTCAAGCGGGATCTTCTGAGCGTCCGCATCGAGCCGTCCGGAGGCGACCCCTTCGAGGTCTGGGTCGTCCACCTGCAAAGCAATTTCGAGGGTCGGGAGTACGCCGGTCCGGTGCGCCTCGGCGAGGCCCGGAAGGTGCGCAGCCTGCTCGATCAGCGCCTGACCGCGGACGCGGCGGCGCGCATCCTCATCGTCGGGGATTTCAACGACACGTGGGACAGCGACGCGCTGAAGGCCATCGTGGGCGAAGGTCCGACGGCGTTGCGTTGTTTCGCGGACGAACTGCCGACGGACGCGAAGGTGACGTACAACAAGGAGCCGTACCGGAGCATGATCGACTTCATCCTCTGCACCCCGGCGATGGGCGAGCGGTATATGAAGGGGTCGTACCGGATCCTCGCGGGCACGGAGGCGACGATCGGTTCGGATCACTGCCCGGTCAGCGCCCGGTTTACGACCGGGATGGCGCTGCCGCCGCCAGATTGACCGCCGCGCCCCGCGCCGCGAGGATCCGGCATTGTCGCTTCGGAGAGTCCGGTGGGCTGCGGGGCAGGTCATGTCGCGGGGTCGTGCGAGCGCGGGAAGGCGCGCCGGGTTGCGCCATGTGTCCGCGTCATTCGACGTTGGACGTTGATCTCGCTGGTTTCGGTCCTGGCGGGGCGGACGGCGCCTCTTTCCGGTCTCGCGGCGCTCGGCGCGGCGCAGGACGCTTCCGCTCCGTCGACCTCCCCTGCGGCGGCGATCGAGTTTCTTCACCGTCCCGCCTGCGTGGTCGTCCTGCGCGATCACGACGGTCCGCCGTGGACGCTCGGGCGGACGCTCACCGAGTTCGCCCGATATCGCGCGACAGTTCCGGGCGCAGGTCCGGTGTTCATCGTACATCCGGCGGAGACGGACGACCCGCCGGGTCATGAGGCGGATTCCGGCGGCGAGGACCGTCGCCCTGCCGCCGGAGTTCTTCAGGTCGGTTTCTTCGTCGAGCGCCCGATCGCGGTTGAGCCGCCCTGCCGGATTGAGCACTGGGAGGACGGACCGCTGGCGCGGTGGGCGGTCGGCGGACCGGCGTGGCGGACTCGGGCCCGCATTCAGGAATTCATCCGCAGGATCAAGGCCGCCGGGCATGAGCCGGTGGGCACAGTGATCGAGCTGGCTTCCGAAGCAAGTCCCGGAAGCGCGGATGAAACCTCGGTGACACTGGAGGCAGCTTTGCGGCCGCAAGCCCTCCCTCTCGCGAACTCAGCCCCTGCGGCGCAGCAATCAGGCGGCGCTCGGACCGCCGCGCTGACCGGCCGGGCTCCGAAGTCCGTAACTCCTGATCCTTCCGCGCGGAAAACTGCCGATCCCGCACCGTTGCGGGCCGAGCCGGCATCTCCTGATCCGGTTTCGGATGAGGCGCGGGAGTTGCGCGACAACGTGCTGGGGTTTCTGGACGGCGTGGGCAAGGGCACGACCGGCGTTGATGAGGCGCCGTGGCTTTCGCGGGAGGACTCGACGAAGACTTCAACGGAGCGCGGCAACAAAACGGAAGCGGCGAGCACGGCGGGGCAGTTGTTCCTCGATGGGGATTTCAAGGCCTCCGCAGAGCGTCTCCTGCCGGCGTCGGGGCGCTACGGAAAAGCCCGACGGATCGACGTGGCGCGGGCGATCGATGCCCTCGAGCGGGCGGGGGAGACGCTGTCCGAGGCGGACACGGGCGCAAGCCGGAATTTCGCCCGACTGGTCAAGGCGCTTCGGCAGCAGGCGTCACGTATCCGGCTGGATCTGCCGAGGCTGGACGAACTGGACACCCGGTCGCAGGTTCGCCTGATCGAGGCCGATGACGCCCTGGGACGGGCGATCACCGCTTTGTCCGACGCGGTCCGCGAGGCTCGTTCGGGGACTGCGAAATCGGACCTGTGTCATCGCCGAGCAGCGACGTTGCTGGACCTCCTTGAGCGTTCGCCGTAGTTAGTGAAGGACGGCGCGCGTTGAACTTCCCGGCAGGGGTAAGAAACCCGAGGCGATCCGGGACGACCCCCCAATTGTGGCACTGAACTTCTCACGGCACAAGATATAGCGTTTGTCAGCGTCATGAATTGTCAGGTCGGTCCCGCTGCAACCTTAACCGGTTGAAAACGAATCAAACGAGGGTAGGCTGAAGTATCACCGTGACCGGCGGCATGAGCCGGTCTGGGACGGCGGGGCGGGTCGGCGCGGCCTGGGTTCCCGACCGTCCGGGACGTTTGAGGTTTCTCGACAACTCCAACGAACCTCGGAAACGAGGAGTCACCTATCATATGAGTTCAACCACGATCGACACGGAGTCGCCGGATCTTCTGGCGGCCAACGTCGGGTTTCTTGAGTTCGAAGCCCCTCTCGGCCGTATTCACAACGACATCGAGCAGATGCGCCGGGAAGCCCGGGAATCCGGGCGGGATCTGACGGCGGATGTTGCGCGGCAGGCGAAGCGCTTCGGACAGACGATGCGCAAGCTGTATGCCTCGCTGTCGCCGTGGGAGACGGTGCAGGTGGCGCGCCATCCGAAGCGCCCGCTGGTTCCGGATTACATCCAGCGCATCTTCCGCGACTTCTGCGAGCTGCACGGCGACCGTCTGCACGGGGACGATCACGCGATCATCACCGGGTTCGCCCGGCTTGGCGGTCACAAGGTCATGCTCGTCGGGCACAACAAGGGGCGCGACCTCAAAGAGCGGATCAAGTGCAACTTTGGCTGCGCACATCCGGAGGGCTACCGCAAGGCGCTGGCGAAGATGAAGCTGGCGGAGAAGTTCGGACTTCCGGTCGTGTGCCTGATTGACACGCAGGGGGCGTACCCCGGGATCGGGGCGGAGGAGCGCGGAATCGCCAGCGCCATCGCGGTCAACCTTTTTGAGATGTCGCGCCTTCGGACGCCGATCGTCTGCGCGGTCATCGGCGAGGGCGGAAGCGGTGGGGCGCTGGGCATCGGCGTCGGTGACCGCGTGGCGATGTTCCAGCATTCGTTCTACTCCGTCATCTCGCCGGAAGGCTGCGCGGCGATCCTCTGGAAAACGGGCGAGAAGGCGAAACAGGCGGCCGAAGCGCTCAACCTCACCTCAAAGGCGCTGAAGGCGCTGAATCTGATTGACCTCATCATTCCCGAGCCGGCCGGAGGGGCGCACCGCTTCCCGGACCAGGCCGCAGCGAACCTTGAAGCCTGTCTGTGCGACGCGCTTCGGGATCTGAAGCGGCTCAAGATCGAGACGATCCTCAAGCGCCGGTATGACCGGCTTCGCCACATCGGCGGTTTCTTCAGTTCGGCGCAGGAGGATGTCAGGATCGCGGCGTCCCAGGCGGTCAGAACGGTGCGGCGAGCAGCCGCGCCGCGATTGACGGGCCGTCTGGCGTCGCGCCGGGCTACGACCCTGCCGGCCGTGGTGCATGCCGGTTAATCGGATGCCGCCACAATCCAATCCGAAGCGGGTGAACGAAGAGGCTGAAAAAAAACGATTCCTGAGTTTCTGCCCGAACCACGACCTTCCTTACGAACCGCGGTCAGGTGGAGATTCGGGAGATGCGTTTCCCCGCCTTGACGTTCTTAAGCAACGACGAGGAGCAGGCTCGGCTCGGCCTTTTACGCACGGGGCCGATCCGATCATTCCCCCGACCGCAGCACCCGCACCAGCCCCACCGTCCCCCGCACCAGAAGGCTCGCCAGCAACAACAGCAGCAACGTCGCCACGACGGCGTTGAGCAAAGCCCAGCCCTGCACGACGCGCGGGTCGGCCACGTCGAGGAGCGACGTGATCAGTGCCGCTCCCACGCCCAGCACGACGATCGCCCCCAGCGACCCGCGAAGATAACCGGGAAACGGCGCCATCCGGATCGTCAGGCAGATCATCAGATACACGGAAACCCAGTACCGCCAGCCGGTGAAATCCCCGCCCCGCAACGACGCAACCGCCGACTCCGCCAGCGTAATCAGCTTCCGCAGCAGCTCCCAGACGTCCGCGAGCGACATCGGAAACGTCGCGTCCGCAGCGGATTGAAGTCTCGGCGAAAACGGATTCGCCACGAACTTCGTGACCAGGAAGACCCCCGCCGCGCACGCCAGCAGCGGGAGCATCGCGATGATCACCGGGCCGATGACCGGAATGCGCGGCTCAGGGTCCGGCGTCGTCTCAGGCTCGCCGGATTCGTCGTCCTTGATCAGCGTCGTGTTGCGGATCGTCGCCCCGGTGACCAGCAGTCCCAGCACATGTCCGGTCTGCGCCGCCAGCGTCCCCGGAAGCAGGAGCGTGTTGAACACCTTGGGCTTGATCATGCCCGCCCAGAGCCGATGCACCCCCCACGCCATCAGCACAACGAGCAACATCCAGAACGTCATCGCCGCGTAGATCATCGAGGTGTCCTCCGTGACGGTCCTCCGCCGATGCCCCGCGAACTCCCACCCGCGCCCCGCAGATCGGCGTCATCACGCCCCAGATCAGCGTCCCCGCCCCGCAAATCGGCGTTCGCGCGGGAAAGGCTACCGGTCTTAAGGGCTTGCTTCGCTCCCGCAGACGTTCGACGCCGGGATAGCAGGTCCAGCCGCAGCGCGGCGAATCGTCTCCGGTCCACGCCGCACCAACTCACCCTCTCGGAAACGCTACGCCGCCGGCGCCGCCCTTGCAAGGGACCAGCGTCCCAGGCAGGTCCGTCGGCAATGTCGGTTTTGAACAGCGGCGCCCTCGAGGGGGCGACTCACTCTCGACGCGCGGTGCGCCAGGTTCGTGCCGACTTTCGTCGTTCAGATCCTCATGGAGCGACGCTGAACACGCAGCCTCATTAACTACGGAGCGAGGCGGAACAAGAAGGCTTCCTCACCTTGCCTTCGCTGACCACGCAAAGGATAGGCGGGCACGGCTGGCGACCGTCCGCCGGCATGCTCTCACAGGGCGCCGCGTAAGCCTACGATCCCCCTGCGTCGGCCCTGACCCCTGTCTGAGCATCCGCGGCGGGCGAAGCCCGCCCTACTTTGTCCCTCCGCCCCTCTGTCCCTCCGCCCCCTACTCCACCGTCACCGTCCGGGTCAGGAACTCCCCTTCGCAGACGGTCGCGCCGTCCGCCGTTTCCAGCTTCGTCACGGCGCATTCGTATTCACCCGGCGCGAGGCGCTTGAGGCGGACTTTGCTGCGGCCTTGGGCGTCGAGGTCGGCGCGGCGGCGATGCGGACCGGACGCGCCGGTGCATTCGACCGTGACCCGGCCCAGCGCGGCGTCCGCGACGACCTTGGACTTCACCTGCCCCGCGCCGCCCTTCGCCCGGTGCTTGCGCAGTTGCGCACACTCGTCCGCGCACCCGAGCCGCAGCAGATACATGTCGCGCGCCCCCACCGCCGTCAGCTCATGCACCCCCTCGCCCGGATCGAAATCCACCGTGCCCTGGAACAGACCCGACACGGTGAGGTCGCCGTTTTCGTGCGCGACGACCTGCCTCGCGGAACTCTCCACGCCCAGCCCGCCCCAGGGGATCGTCCACTCGTATTCCCCGTCCGGCGTGAAACGGGACAGGAACGCATCGCGCCCGCCGCGCGAAACATGCACGTCCGGAGGACCGGCGTCGTTGAAATCCACCTCGTCCTTGAAGTGGCCGGCGGCGATGACGTGACCGTCACGGTCGAAAGTCGCTGCGGCGACGACGGCTCGGCCCGGTCCGCCGATCTGGCGATTCCATAGGTACTCGCCGTCGGAGTTCAACATCAACAGCAAACCGTTGATCTCCCCCCGCGCCGTCAGCCAGTGTTCGCCGGGACCGGGATCGACGTCCATCGACTCCTCGAAGAACCCGTCGATCAGCAACCGGTCATTCCCATCGATGGACAACCCATAACCGGTCGGCGTCAGATTCGGCTCAAACACGCGCGTCCAGACATACACTCCGTCAGCCGTGTACTTGCTAAGAAAGATGTCATTCCGATCCGCGGTGAACCAGTCCTCCCCGGGACCGGGGTCGAAGTCCACGGCGCCGTTGAACACGCCGAGCACGTAGCCGTTCCCTTGCGAATCGACCTGTACGATGTATGGATCGTCATCCGATCCTCCACCGAATGAATGAACCCACTGTAGAACACCCGCGATGGATAACTTCATTAAAAAAATGTCGCTACGTCCGTTCGATGTGTGCCACTTTGAATCTGGACCTGGGTCGAGGTCTGCCGTCTCATAGAAAATTCCTGCTACGACATAACCATCTGCCGCATGCACGACGGCAATTGCCGCATCGTATGAAAGTCCCCCAAAAGTCACGGTCCACTCGTACTCCATTACGTCGCTTGCTGTCAACAAAACCGTAACAAATGCATCACCCGTCCAAGGACGCGTCTGCGTAGTATGTAGATCAACACCGTCGGTTGGATCAAAATCGAGTGAATATGAACTCTCAGACTCGGGGCCAAATTCTCCGCAGTAAACTACGCCGTTCCCATTGTCGCGTAGACATTGAATTGTCTCCCACTGCGACCCTGATGTCACCAACTGCTGGTCGAATGTGCCATGTTCACCGACCAGTCCAACAGAAATATCGAAAGATCCAGCAGAATTACGGAGAAGAAGACCCGCTGTAGGATCCCAGTCCAAGTTGACGGATTCCAGCCGATAAAAGTCATCGGCGGTCCAAACCGCCTTTCCCGGCGCGGCTTCCAGCCACACTCGCACGCCTTCTTCGCCGTGTTCTGCTCCATCGCCTCCGTTCGAGCCGACCCACTTGAACCCTGGCTTCCCACAGGACTCTCCCCAAAGCGCATAAGCCGAGGGAATTGCCAATAATACTATGGGCATCGCGCACAAAGCGCGCAGCGGAAAACCCAATTTTTTCTTGTGAATAGCGCACATGACAATGCCTCGCAGGTTTACTGGCAGCCGCAGTCCGCCCCGAACAGGAACTCATTGGCCGGACCGCTGGTCGCCTTCTTGACCATCAGGTACGCATCGTCGCTGCCGCCGTCGTGTCCGGCGTTGAACTTGCCCGACGTGCAGACGCGTTTGCGGAACTCCAGCATCCCCTTGGTCAGTTGAAAGTCGCCGGCGTAACAGGAGATCGCATAATCAATGAGCACACCACATCCGCCGTCGAGGATCTGAAAATCCCCCGTTCCGCTCATCGGGCAGTAGACCTCGATGTTCCCGTACCCCGCCGGTCCCTGTTTCGCGCGGTAGTATCCGCCCGTCCCGCCCTTCGGCTCACCGGAGAGCTTGATCCCCGGTTCGTCGTCCACCGAGGTCTCGGCGATCACGTCGCCGGAATTGGTCAGGAGTACCTGGATGTCGATGACGTCGTAGCGGGCGATGATCGAGATGGCCTTGCCGCCGGGAATCAAAGCAGTATCGCTACATGTTCTCGGAAAGTCATCGGGGTCGGTGATCTCAACCCACTCGTCATCGACAAACTTCTCCCTGTGCGGTCCGTACGTCCAGTGATCCCCAAAATCAGTCACAATCGACCTGTAAAGACCTGCATGGGAAACAGCAGCGAACGCCATAACAAGCACAAACGAGAAGTGGTTCATCTTCATGGTCAAGCTCCTTCCGGGTCCATTCAGAACGAGGGAAACGCAACTCGGATCAGTCCGTCTGGGGACGGAAGCCGGCCTTGAAGGTGACGGCGACGTCGTCGTTCGTCGCGGTCACCTCGCCGCCTTCGACGGTGAGGACGTTGGTTTCGGACGCCTGGGATCGGAAAGCGAGGACGTCGCCTCCGCCGTCGGTGTCCGTGTTGATCGTCAGTTTCCCGATGGACTCGCTGTCCTGGAGCTCCACGTTGATGCCTTCGTAATCAGCCGTAATCGTGGCGTTGTCGGAGGGGTCGTCGGGATAGCAGAGGAAGCAGGCGGCGGAGGACCAGTTGGCCGTCGTCTGCCAGGGACGCCACGTACTCCCCGGCGCGCCGATCCAGGTGAAATTCGCCGCGATCGCCGACCCGCCGGACAGGCCGATCAGCAGCGCGGCTCTACGGAGCGGCGGAAGACGGAAGACGGAATCGCATGGGCCAAACCTCCGCTAAAGGAAAACGGGCCTCATCCTCCACACGAGGTATGTCCGCAGTGTACCGGAACACAAGGGTCCGGTCAAGGGTGGGATACGGGGCAATTCGGTAATCCCGAGCGTTTCTTTCGTCTTCAAAGCCTTTTCAAAAGCAGGGTGCTGCTCCCGGTGGAATCTGCCGCTGCTCCGCACGTTCTTTGCCCACCACCGTCGAACGCGGGTAGGATTCGCAGCGTCGGCGTGCGCGAAACCGGCCAGGAAGAGGCGGAATGCTTATTGTTGAACGATCAACCGTGACCCCCTGGGAGGCGCCTTCGGAGACGGGCGGCGGGGGGCGGGGTTCGCGCTGCGGGCGGACGTCGAGCCGTCGCCGTCAGGCGCGCGTGTCGGCGACGATGTTGCTGCTTTGTCTGCCCGGGGCGCTGGGGTGGGGACGCGACGGGCATCGGATCGTGGCCGAGATCGCGTCGCGGCATCTGACGGTGAAGGCCCGCGAGGAGTTGAACAACCTTCTGAAGGATGAGCGGCTGCCTGACGTCTCCACGTGGGCGGACGACGTTCGCAATGAGGCCGCCTACCGCTGGTCCGCGCCGCTACACTACGTCAACATTCCGAAGGACGCAGAAGGATATGACGCGGCGCGGGACTGCCCGAAGGGGGCGTGCGTGGTCGAGGCGGTGCGCAAGTACCGGGACGTGCTGGCGGACGGGAAGGCGGCGGCGCCGGACCGCATCGAGGCGCTGAAGTTCCTCGTCCACTTCGTCGGCGACCTGCATCAGCCGCTGCACGCCGGGTATGCGGCGGACCGCGGAGGCAACGACATCACGGTCGAATTCCTCGGCGAGTCGATGAACCTGCACGCGCTGTGGGACACCGGACTGCTCAGCCGCACCGGGAAGATGTGGCCACACTACGCAGAGGAGCTTCATCAACGGATCAACGAGGAAAACCGGAAGGCGTGGTCGAGCACGGACCCCGGCGTCTGGGCGACGGAGTCGTACCGGCTGGCGGTGTCGCACGCTTACGCGCTGCCGCAGGACCGGCGGATCGGCGAGGCGTATTATGAGCGGAACCGCCCGGTGATCGAGGATCGGCTTTCGGCGGCGGGGGTTCGCCTGGCGCTGATGATCAACGGGGCGCTGGATCCTCCGCCGGGCGACGGCGCGGCAGGCACAAAGACGCCCTCGGATGCGGGCGGACGTCCGGCGGAACCCGCGACGCCGCGGTGAAGGGCGAGCATGCAACCCGACGATCTGGTGTGCTACTGCTATCATGTTCCGCTGCGCAAGCTTGTCCACTTCGCGCGGCGCGAGCGTCCGCAACGGGCCAGCCGGATGAGTCAGTGCCTCGGCGCCGGCACCGGCTGCGGGTGGTGCATTCCGTTTCTGGAGAAGATCGCCGCGAACCCGGACGGATGCCGCCTGGTCTCGGAGTCGCCGGACGACTACGCCGCGCGTCGCCGGGCGTACATTCTGGAGAAGCGCCCGAAGAACACGTTCGCCGCCGCGGAAGCGGACCCGGCGTCTGACCCGGAGGCACCGGCCCCTGCGCCGCCTCCGTCGTCCGGCGCCGCTCCGGCGTCGCCCGACGGGCAGGTCTGAATGCGGTCGTGCCGCGCCGACTTCCGGACGCCGGATCAATCCGAGATGATCGGACCCGTGTCGACGACTTCGAAGTCGCGGCCTTTGACCCGTCCCAACTCGTGCAGTTCGTCGTCGTCCCAGCGCGGGTCCGGCGCGCCGGAGACGTACCAGTTCGAGCCGTTGTCGGCGACGATCATGCCGTATTTTTTGAGCGCGGTCAGGATCACCCGCACGTTCGGCGAGAACGTCGAGACGTCGTAGTCGGCCCTGAGCCGGACGCGCAGACCCATCGGGGGCAGGTTCGGATCGCGGGAGTCGCTGGCGAAGTGCGTGGCGGGCAGGATGAAGCCGCGCTGGGTGCGGCTGACGGTGAAGCGCAGGGCGTGGTTGATCTCGCCTTTTTCGACGACTTCGTCATAACGCACCAGCCCGGCGAAGATCGGCAGGCCTGCCGCGTCGGCGGAGGTCCAGTACCAGGGGCGCAGGTCGTTGGAGGTCAGATCCCAGATCGCGCCGCAATCCGCCCGCCACTTCTGACCGTTGCGTCGCGGAAAGGCGCGGTACATCTCGTAGAGCTTGAGGTTGTCCACGTCGATGACCAGGACGTGACGGTCTCCGTTGGCATTCGGACCGCCCTCGATCGGCGCGTCCGGCGGCACGGGATACGGACCGGGGTCGCTCTCATCCTTGTAGGCGCGGAAGCGGATGCGCACCTCCGGCTGCGCGTCGTTCACCAGAACGTAGGGGATGCCGTTGGGGGCGCCGTTCCAGACCGTGCCGAAGTCAGGGTGCAGCCCGCGATCCAACCCGATCGAGGCGAGGAAATTATCCGAGTTCGGATGGACGGGGTAAGCGGAAACGTCCGTGTTCCAGGGATTGTCCGGGGGAAAGATCTGCGGAACCTCTTCCGCCCGCGCCGCCGCGGCCGCAAGGACCAGCAAGAACCCGACCCGCCTCACACCGCTTCGCATCATATTCGGTCTCTTTCTACACCCCGGCCTCCCCGGCCGATCCTTGTTTTCCCGTCCGGTTGCCTCTTTCCTGTCGCCTTCCTCAGTTTGTCTCCCGATGCCGCCGTCGGATGTCGCGTTCGACTTCGTCCAGCGCGTCGCGCTCCTGATCGTCGAGAGCGAGCGGCTTGGCCTCCGCAATGACGGCGGCGGCCTTGCGGAACGCGCCGGTCACGGCGAGCGTCCGCGCCAGCTCGGCGCGAAGCACGACCTCCTCCGGAACGACGGCGATCAGGCGATGCAGGACGGTGACGACCCTCGGCGCGTCGCCGGCCGACCGGTAACACGTATACAGATTCCCGAGCATCCGTCGTAACGTGTAATGAACGTCCACCGGGGCGAAGGCGCCCTGCGGGATGCGGTCCTGCCCGCCCAGCGTCGCCGAAAGCATCGCCCGGACCTGACCCGAAGTGTACAATTCGCCGGACCGGTAAGGGTCGATGTACGCCGGTTCCTCCAGCTCCGCGTGACGTAAGAGGAAGTGTCCCGGCGTCCCGATCGCCAGCAGCGGAATTCCCGTCGCGGATGCCACGTCCAGCCAGATCGCCGAAAGCGAGATCGGGATGCCGCTGCGGCGTTCGATCACGCGGTTGAGGTAACTGTTTTCCGGGTTCCGGTAATCATCGACCGCCGCCCCGGTGAGCCGCTCCTCGCCGACAATGACCTCGCGGAGGGCTTCGACCTGCTCCAGGGACGTAACCGGGCTCCGCTGGCGGACGCGTTCAGCGAGGTGGTCGAGAAAACGCAGGTAGATGCGCTGATCGAGCGCCGGGTACTCGTCGCGGGCGAACAACAGCGCCGCGTGGGCGAGGCGGATTTCGTCCGCCGGCCGCCTGACATACTCATCAAACGGATGTCCCCCGCCGCTCACGTCGACATCCTACCCGGAGGCGCCGCGGGCGTCGCGGATCCGGAACGACCGGGCGAACCGGCGAGGCGGCGCCGTCCGGAGGGGAAGAATGTGGCGGACTGCCGGAAAATGTCGGGCGACGGTCGGCTGCCGCTTCCCGAGTCGCGTCCGAGTATACAATCCTGGGGTCGGGTGCGGGGAGGCGGTCCGGGACACGGGGTCAAATATCCCGGGGTAGGATGCGAATACCCTTAGCGGAAGTCCCGTGGAGCGAAGAACATGAACCAGTGGAGCGCAACGGTATCTCAGATTCAGGAGTTCCTCACCCAGCACGTTCCGGCCGAGGTCGTCCAGCGGGCGGGGCTGGGGGCGCTGGGAGCGATCGTGGGCGGCGTCCTGCTTTGCGTGCTGGGGGCGAAGCTGGCGCGCGTGGGATTTACTGGCGCGTGGGCGCTGGTGGGAGCGCTGGTGGGCTACCGGGTGGCGCAGGAAGCGGGCATGCACCCGGTTCCGGGCGCGCTGCTTTTCGCGGCGGGGATCGGCGTCATTGGGCATCTGACGTACCGGTTCTGGGTCGGAGTGCTGACGGCCGGCGTCATCACGGCGCTGGTGCTCGGGGCGTTCGGGTACCAGCGCGTCGGACCGCGCCTGCAGGAATACAACAAGCGGCAGTCGGCGCTGCTGGTGGCGCATACCGAGGCTTCGGACGAAGGCGCTGCGTTCTCGATCCCGACGGCTGAGGAGCAGAACGGCTACCGCCGGGAGCCTTTCCGCCGCCACGTCAGCGAATTCTGGGGCTACGTCAAGACGCAGGACGCCACGGTCGCCGGTCACGCCAAGGCGCTGGGGTTGACGGCGCTGGTGTTCGGACTGCTCGTGGGGTTGTCCACGATCCGTTACACGATGATTCTGACGACGTCCCTGCTCGGGACAGCGCTGCTCGGGACGGGCATCGTCGGCGGCGTCAATGCGCTCTGGCCGGGTTTCGCCGCCGCGGCGGCGAACAAGCCGATCCTCAACATCGTGGTCTTTGCGGTGTTCATGCTCATCTCGATCTTCCTTCAGGTGCGCCTCACACGGGCGCCGAAAGAGGACGGCGAAACGCCTCCCGCGAAGGGCAAGTCCGCCCCGTTGTAAGAGTGTCCTCGCACCGACGCCGCCGGATTCGGGCTCGACTTTCGCCGCGTGCGAGCCGATCGCGCGGGGCGCACCCGGCGGCCGCGCGAGGCGCATCCGGTTCCGCAGAATGAACGATGGTTCAGGCGGGCATCGACCGTTGATTCAAGAGGAACCTCGCGTCGCTTGCGTCGGAACTCGTCTTCGCTAACCTTAGGGATTGAGGTCCGTAGGACGGACCGCCGGCGCGCGGCATAACCGATCGCCGCGAAGCGATGACGGAGCACGCCGAAGCATCGGCGGAGAGGGCGGCGACGTTCTCATCCCGCGCGCCGCTTCTTTCCTCCGATCGGAGGTCGCGCCGGATCATAAGCGGGTTCATGTTCCAGCCGGAGGCGAACCATGGAAAAGGTGACTCAATTCTCGATCTTCCTGGCCAACAAGGCGGGCGTCCTTTCTCGCATTTTCCGCGAGATGGCCCGCACCAGGGTGAACATTTCGGCGCTGGCGATGATGGACGCGGCGGAGCACGGCGTGCTTCGGATGGTCACGGATGAGCCGGACACGGCCCGCCGGACGCTCGGGTCGCTGAACCTTCCGATCACCGAGACGGACTGCCTGGCGGTGACCCTGGCCAACCGACCGGGCGCGGTGGCCGACATCTGCGAGAAACTCGCCAACGAGCACATCAACGTCAGCTATCTCTACTGCACGACCGGCGCCGCCGGAGGCAAGACGCTCGCCGTCCTCAAGGTTCCCGACATCAAGAAGGCGATGAAAGTGCTCGAGAACAACAAGCCGACCAGCCGCGACGAGAAACCCGTCGCCCGAAGCCCGCGGATGAAGGTCCGGCGCTGACCGTCGGTCCGGCTGAAAATCCGCGCCGTGGCGTCTCGGAAAAAGTTCGGCCCGGCGAAAGCTCGCCGGGCCTTGGGGAATCCGTCCAAATGGGGTTGGACGGAGAGTGAGCCGTTATGATTCAGGCGAAATCCTGATTCCGTTTCAACCTGAGCGCGATCCCGACACGGAACGCCGAGCGCGATTCTTACATCGCCCCCTGGGACCGCAAATTTCCTTAAAAGCCGCCTTCATCAGCTTCACAATCGAATCCGCGTGCGCCGCTACCCTGCTCCGGCTGCAAAACCGTCTACGGCTGCATCGGGGCTTTCGTCAACTCCGATCTAACGCCGCCGCTGCAACTGAGACATGCCGTGCCGACGGACCTGGACGCTGCCAGCGTTGATTTACCGGCTCGGCGAAGCACGTCCGCCGCACGTTCTGAAAAAGGTTAGCGGTCCTTGAAAGATTCGTCAAGAGAGAGGCGCCCCTCCCCCCTCATCCCCCGAGGGGGCTGTCGGTTCTTTGTTTCCGCATGCCGACGGACAAGAACGGGACAGGCTCGGTGAGCAGGGGATCGTTGTGGGGGGGGAGGGGGGGGAGGGGGGGGGGCGAGAAGGCGCCGGTTCCGGTGGGGCGTTGGCGGACGGCCAGACGTTGCGCAGCATCATCGGTTGAAAGGACGACATGGGTTCGCCCGAAAGTCCGCGCGGGTTAATCTGCACGGGCTTCAGCCCGCCCGGGGATTAACCCGCACGGGCTGAAGCCCGCGGCTCAAAGGACCGCTTACAGACATGAATCATGAATTAGCGCGCCGTCCAGGTGTAGCTCGACGTCCCGCGAACGCTGCTGAAAACAACGTCTCCAGGAGCGATGCCTGTTGAACTCCATCGAAAGACTTCCGCCGGCGGGGGCGCATCGAGATCGGCCTGCAACACTTCATACTCGCGGGCCCAGTCCAGCGCTCCCGCTTTCCATTGCTCGTGCCGCACCTTGCTCGGAAACCACGACTCGCCTTTTTTTGAAAGCGTCGTCGTCACGATCGCGGTATAAGAAACCTTGCCCGTGGCGGACATCGGATCGGGATACGTCGTGTCGTTCTGCATACGGGTCAGCGCATACCCCTTCGATTTGTCAACATGGTACACCAGCGTCTGATCCAGATCCGACGTACTCCTGGTCTTGATCGCAAGCACATCCGCGCCGATCCGCTCCAGCCCGACGATCTCGTAGTCCAGTTGCATGCCTTCCGTAAGATCGACTTGAGGTCCGTAGGGCTTCGGAAACCCGAGGAATTGCCCGTTGAAGAATACAGGAGTTCCAAGTTTCGGATGATCCATGATCTGATGCTGAAAACTGGAAACGTTGAATCGTCTCAGGAAGGCGACTCCCGATCCGTCCCACAGGCTGATCTCATAAGGCTGCCCCGGCTTGACCCGTGCGTCCTTGTCGAGTCTGCGGTATACGAGGTCATCCACGACGTCAACTCGGTACCGATGTCCATCAAAGAAACACCGCAGGAGTTTCGGTGCGGACGCCTTTCCGTTCCCGTCAAAACTCACGTAGCGCACAACCAACGTGCCTGCCCCGAAGGACTCCCGTTGCAGCGCCGCAGCCTGCAAATACTCACGTGCGAAGTCCAACTCATTCGCCTCGCCCGCCGCACACGCCAAAATCATCAGTAATGCTGACATTTCCTGAACCTCCGTCAGATGCTGTCGCATGATCTCCGAATCCGCGAACTACAATACTGGCGTCGCGGTCGAGACTGCAACCCTGTCACATTCCTCATCAACGCGGACGGCTCCGCGCGACATCCCCGACTGACGCTAAACCCAAGACCCAACGCCCCGCAATGAATACGGAACCCTCACGCAGGGTCGCATTCCGCCGTCGTCTTGGAGTAATCCTCATGCGCTTCCGTAGGTTCTCCGTCCTCCTTGCATGCCCCGCCAGGGCGCCCTGGCGACACTTCCCACTTGCAGTTGTACCTGCGCCAGCAAAGAACAAGCTCGGGAAGGCATTTTGTTCCCGTATGCGTCATACACGAAGTAAGAATCGGATACCGGTGATAGCGCTGGCCGTTGCAGTTGGAGGGCGAGAGGATCTCCGTGCAATTCGCGAGGTTGTCGGGGGCTGAACACAACGCCTCGGACGCCGGATCGGCTTTGCGATCCTCGCACTCCTGAATTGCGTCCGGATCGGCGAACCCTGCAACAAGGGAAACAAAAACGAAACCCATCACACAACACTTCCCAAGGTTCATAACAAAGGACTCCACCGGAAGGGAAGGGAAGGGAAGGGAAGGGAAGGGAAGGGAAGGGGCCGACGCGGCGCCTCCCGCCCTGCCCGAGTCTCATTTCTCGCTCCGCAGTATACCCCACAGGCATCGGACGGTCAAGAGGAAATCGAGAATAAAAAAGATTTCATCTTGTTGCTTGGCGCCCGTTATTCCCCCCGTTCGCCCGGTCCCGCCGCCTTTGCTTCCGGAATGATTCGGTCCGTGACGCTGCAGCGCGGACGTTACCCTCTGGGTTCGCGGTCGCCTCGCTCTCCTCGGTCGCCGCGGTCTGGGGTTCCGCGGAAGCCGGTGATCTGGGGCATGTCGCCGGGTTTCTCGCTGGGGTGGACGGCGAAGACCTCGACGCGGACCAGCTCCTCGAAGGGGACGGTGACGATGAATGCGCCGACCTTGTACTGCTCTTCGACCGGTTCGCACTCGAAGGTCAGGTGCGACTTGGAGTCCAAGTCGGCGATGTCGCGCATCTCGTAGCTGAAGCCGTCGCGGAGGTAGATGAGCGTGCGGACCTCGAGTTCGGAGAGGAACCCCTGAAACGCCTCGTCCTGCTCCACGGTCGCCCGGTCCGCGTCCTTGAACCGCTTCAAGGCACAGCGCATCCGGGCCTCGTCACACTGCTGCTGAAACGCCGCCCCGTGAAACCAGTCGTAATTGAACATCAGCGAAGTCGCCCCGAAAAGTAACCAAAATCCCCGCGACGCACCCTAAGTCCGGTGCGCGCCGCCGTCAATCCGCTTCACCGTCCGTCTCGATCCGGTACGCCGTCAGCACCAGCCCGCCCACATCGCACGACACGATCGGCGCGACGCGGCGCGTGTGTCCCCAGATGCTTCTCGCCAACGTGCGCCCGGCCTCGTCCGTCGATTCCACCGTGCGCGGCGGACCCGACCCCAGGAGGTAAGCCGGTCGAAGTCCGTGCGACGCGGCATACGCCAGCGCCGGCGGCGCATCCGGCAGGGCGCGATAGTCCCGCTCGGGCGTGTACCGCGCAAGATCCCGGGCGAGCATGAAATGCGCCGCGTCCGCGTCCTGCGCCCAGAAGTCACAGACCATCACTTCATCGGGCGCGAGGTTCGCGGCGCAGCGCGCCGACAGCGCCTCGATCGCGGCGCATCGCGCCTCCTCTCCGCGCGCCGCGCGCTCATAAACGATCGCCGGCCACGCCGACGCGGCGAGACCGACCGCCAGGACGACCTGTGCCGGCGTCCCGGTCGTGCGGTCTGCCCTTCTCCCCTGCACGTTCCGAATTCCCCGCGCGACGCGCACCGCAAGCACCGCCGCGCCTTCCGCGCCGCGAAGCATGAGCGGAATCGCCAGGACCAGCGCCGGTCCGTAATGATGCGGCGAGGCGTGAACCGCCCCGCGAAGGCCCGCCAGAAGGAAAAGCCCCGCCGCGGCGACCCCGAAGACCGCCGTCTCCGTCGCGCACTCACGCCGCCGGACCGCCGCACCGACCAGCGCGAGCATCGCGATCGGAAGCGCCACGTACAACGACGGCGCCGACCACTGCCGAATCACCGCAGCCGCCAGGGCCGCCACATCGAGCGGACCGCGACTGTCCGGTCCGCTCACCGTATGCCACGTCGCCCGCAGCATCGGCGTAAGCTGATCGAGAAACGCGGCGTTCGGGAGCAGCATTCCGCATAACCCCACCGCGACCGAAAGCGCCACGACCGCGGCCAGGCGCTGCGCCTTGCCGGGCGAGCGACGCCGCATCACCCGCATCATCAGCAGTCCCGCCGTCGCCGCCGCCGCGCCGAGGACGCCGATCACACGGGTATCCACCTCCCACCAGGGCCGACCCGCGTTCATCCGCGCGGCCAGCAGCACCGCCGCCGCGCCGCCCGTCACCAGCGCCGTGCGATGCGCCGCGACCGTCCGCTGCGCCGCTTCCCACGCGCCGCGCACGTCCGCCCACGTCCCGGCGCGCCACACGACCCACGCCAGAACCGGCGCAAGCCCCAGCGCATGCACCTTGACCGTAACGGCGAACCCGAACACGCCCGACGCCAGCACAAGCCGCGTCAGCGATCGCTCGCGCAGCGCCCGAGTCAGTTGATAGGCCACGATCATCAGCAGCCCGCACAGCAGGTTCTCAGGCCGAAACGAGGTCGCGTGCGTGAGGCTCCCGGGGCACGCGGCGAACGTCGCCGCCGCCGCAAGACCCGCGACGGTCGAACCCGTCAGGCGACGCACAACCTCGCTCGCGGTCAGCGCCCCGAAGATGAAGAACCCGATCGCCCAGGCCTTGACGATCGCATGAACGCGACTCGGATCGTGAAACGCGAGGTCCACGTAAAGCGGCACGTCGCAACCCTCGATGAGACGCCGAAAACTCTGGTCGATCTTCAGCGACGCGGTCAGCGCCGCCTGAAGCGGCATGCCGGAGTGATCGAGCTTCTCCGTCGGCAGCCCCGCGAGCAGGTTCAGCGCCGACGCGGTGTATGACGCGTCGCAATCCGCCGCCAGCCACCAGCGCTCCAGCGGTCGGGTCAGGAGCAAGGCAAGCCCCGACAGTACGATCCCCGCTCGCGCCGTGCGCCACGTCGGCGCTGTCAGTGCGGAGCGCGCCCCGGTTGTCGCGATCTCAGCGCGCAGCATTGCTTGCGACGTTGTTTGTAAAGCCGGCGTCATGTTTGCAGGCTCGCGCTGGCGAACCTGCTCGGGTTTATCGGACAATGTCCGACGAGAGTGAAGGAGGGGGAAGGGAACCCGCAAAGCATCGTGAGGTCCGGCTACCCCTGCGCGGAGCGGTCCCGTGCATGAGAGAAGAACGTGGGGGTCCTGATCCTTAGGGAGCGGTCGGAGCGTCAGGCTGGAGGCCTGGCGGGGGAGGAAAACCGGGACATCGTTATCCTGGCGTCGCACAGTGAGCCGTGGTTGACAGTCCGGGCATCGAGGCTACAGTGCTCGATCCGACCGATTTCTACCGGGGTGCGTCGCCAGATCGATCGACGACCGTTCCGGGACAGGTTCGGCCCCGGAAGGACCGCCGATAAGGGCGGCGGGAGGCGGCGGCAAAGGAATCCGGCGGAAATCCGGGGCTCATAGCTCAGTTGGCAGAGCGCGTCGCTGATAACGACGAGGTCTCAGGTTCAAATCCTGATGGGCCCAGTTCCGGTGGGTTGCGGGCGCGGCGTAGGCGCGAGCGAGAGAAGCCCTGCGGCCGCGGCGCGAAGATCCCCGGAGGTCCGCAGGCAGGGGGCGCTGAGGAAGCGACCGCCGAAGGAGCGCGGCGTCGCCGGAGGCTCGAAGGCAGGCAGGGTTGGCGCCTTGAGGGTCGGAGGATCGCCGGCGCAATGGGCCCGGCAGGATTCGAACCTGCGACCAAGCGATTATGAGTCGCCTGCTCTAACCGCTGAGCTACGGGCCCGGGCAAGCTCCCGGGGGCGACCGTCGGGAGCGCTTCCGAGCGAATTCTACGCTTCCCTGGGAAGCGACGCCAACGATGTTCAAGACGTGCGTCCGGACCTATCCCTGGGATTTCCCCGCCGCCACACCCGGCGACGTTCTGGATGTCATCCGGGGGTCGTGGGGCGCGGATGAGATTACGCTCCGCGTCGGGGTTCCCGCAGGGTGTTTTCCGCGGACCGCGCCCGATCGCGGAACCTTCGAGACCGCCGAGGGCGGCATTGCCTTCACTCCGCAGACCCGGCGTCACCCTCGAAGCCGTCTGCGGGCCTTGCCGCTTCGTTGTCATTCCGGGTTCGCCACGTTCGAGGCCGTTCTTGAAGCGTGCCGGGATCGCGGCATCGGGGTGCGCGTCCACCTGTCCGCGTCGCGCACGGGCCGTCTGGCGGACGCTCACGCCGACCACGCCTGCCGCGACTCGACGGGTTCGCGGTCCGGCCAGTCTCTTTGCCTGGCGAGCGAGGATGCACAAGCGTTTCTTGTCGCGCTCGTGGAGGATCTGTCGACCCGCGAGGGCGTGACCGCGATCGAACTTGCGGACGTCGTGATCCGCTGCGGTGAGTACTGGACCGAACCGCTCCGCGAGAACGGGCGCCAGGCGCACACGACGACGCTGCTGGGTCTTTGCTTCTGCGAATCCTGCCTTCAGCAGGCCGCGGGTGCGGGGATGGATCTGGACGCCGTCACGGCGGAATTGAAACGAAGGTTCGCCACGCCGCTTCCGCCCACCCTCGCCGCGCCGCAATCGTGCGCTGACTGGGAGCGGCCGCACCCGGCGCTGGGAGCCTACCTTCGGCTCAGGGCGGGGCGGATTCAGGAATTGGTGCGAGAGTGCATCCGCGCCTCCGCCGCTCCCGTCTTCCTTGAACGCGCCGGCGATGCGGATGAGGCGAACCAACACGAGATGATCCCTTCGTCCCTCCCTGCCGGTTGGATTAGCGAGTGTTCGCCGGAGAGCGAAAACGCGCCGGCAAGCGCGGCGGCAGGCACGTATTGCCGGTTTCGACTTGCCCGCTGGTTATCCGACGCCGCCGGCGGCGACGCGCTGGTCTACGCTTGCAAGCGCTGCGCGGATGAGGG
>BOJX01000039.1 GCA_016860685.1 Planctomycetota bacterium | reverse complement strand
ACGTCGGCGGAAACCAACTCGGCGGAGGGCTACGGCGGGGTCGCGGCGCGACTGCTCAACGAAATCCCCAACGCCTGGCAGCCCAACCAGTTCGCCAACCTCGTCAATCCGGAGTTCCACTACCAATCCACCGGACCGGAAATCTGGGAGCAGACCGAGGGCAGGATTACGCATTTCGTCGGCGGTATCGGAACCGGCGGAACCATCTCCGGCATCGGCAAGTTCCTCAAGGAGAAGAACCCGAAGATCAGGATCATCGCAGCCGACCCCGAAGGCTCGATCCTCTCCGGCGACAAGCCAAAGCCCTGGGCCGTCGAGGGCATCGGCGAAGACTTCGTGCCGCAGACGTTCAACTCGCAGGTCGTGGATGACTGGGTCCGCATCGGCGACCGCGACTCCTTCCTGGTCGCCCGCGACATGGCGCGTCTCGAAGGGCTTCTCGTCGGCGGCTCCAGCGGAACCGCCGTCGCCGCGGCGCTGAAGTACGCCCAGCGTTTGACGAAGGATGACTTCGTTGTCGTCATGTGCCCCGACACCGGCCGCAACTACCTCTCGAAGCTCTTCTCCGATGAGTGGATGATCGAGAAAGGGTTCCTCGCCCGCACGTCGGCGACCTACACCGCCGCGGACCTCCTCGAGTCGCGCGGGGAGTTTGACCTTGTGTCCGTCTCCCCGGACGACGTCGTGCAGACCGCGATCGACAAGCTGCGCGCCAACGGGTTCTCGCAGCTCCCGGTGATCGAAGGCGGCAAGCTCGTCGGAGGCATTCGCGAGATCACCGCCGCGAGGATCCTCCACGACCGCCGCGACCCGCGCACCGTCCCCGTCCGCGACGTCATGGCGCGCCCCTTCCCGCAGGTCGACGAAAAAACCGACCTCGACGAGGTGTACCGCCTTCTGATGGCCGGCAACACCGGCGTGATCATCCTCCGCAACGGCGTCATCCGAGGCCTGGTGACCAGAATCGACCTTGTCGCTTTCTGGGATCAGCAGAGGCCGGAGATGGCGGAAACCAGTCGGGCGTGATCGTCTTGAAGTCGGATTCTGTTCTGCGATGCAACCCGTCGGGGCAGCGACAAGTCCCGCGTCTCGGCGTGTTGTTGAGGACGCTTTCTACGGAGATTACGACGAGATCGCCTACGCTGATTGTAATCGGAGCCTTGATGTGTGCGGCATTCGGCTCGTGCGCGCCGCCGGTGGAACCTGGAGAACCTTCTCCCAATCGCAACGTGGCCTCACTGACTTCCAGCTTCTGACAGGCCTCACCGATGCCCCTGCGACCGACAGCTCCGCATCCGCTTCGCACAGCTTGCGGATCACCTGCTCCGGCGTGTGCCGCTTCCGCTTCATGTCGAGTCCTCCCTGGTCGCTCCGCGACCGGTTAGACTCTCATAACGCCTGGATCAGAAAAAGGGGAGCAGGTCAGTTTTTTCTGGTTCATCCGGCGTTTCTCGGAAACCGCGGGGGAACCTTCGTTCTCACGGGTTGACGATCGCGGCGTCCTCAGGGATAATGCCCGGTTCACGGCAGCGTCCACTCGCGGTGGTCAAAGGGGCCCCGGAGCGGAGACCGGAGCAGGGAGCGTCTCGACGCACACATCATGATCAGCGCCATCGACTTGCGCGCGGGGAACACCGTCATCTACGAAGGCGAGCTTTTCATCGTCCACGAGGCGCACCGCGTCTCGAAGGGGAACTGGCGAAGCTACGTCCAGACGAAGCTGAAGAACTTCAAGACCGGGTCGATCATCGACGCCCGTTTCGGCGTGGACGACAAGCTGGACGTCCCTTTCGTCGAGACGCGAGCCTACGAGTACCTGTATCCCGAAGGCGACCACCTCGTGGTGATGGACTTGGAGTCGTATGACCAGATTCCGCTGGACAAGGATCTCGTCGGCGACGGGTTGAAGTTCCTGAGGCCGAACGAGAAGCTCAGTTGCCAGATTTACCAGGATAAGGTGGTCGGCGTCGAACTGCCGAACACGGTAGAGCTGCTGGTGAAGGACACTCCGCCGGTGGTCCGGGGGGCGACGGCGACGAATCAGTCAAAGGACGCGATTCTGGAGACCGGCGCGAAGGTGAAAGTCCCGCCTTTTGTGGAGCCGGGGGAGAAGATCCGCGTGGACACGCGGACGGGCGAATACGTCGAGCGCGTGCGTTGATCACGGTTTGCGGACAATCCGGCTTGGATCGGAAGCCGACCGATGTGTCGTGCGTGGCGACGCCGGGTTCGCTTTTGCGCGGGATTGCGTTAGGCGTCGCGCTGGCGGCGGGCGTCGCCCTTCTGGTGAATGAGTCTGCGAAGTCTGGCGGTCGCGCCCCATCGGGCGCGCAGTGGGCGGCGATGATCGGCGCTGCGGACGGGTTGCTTTCGCCGTCCCTGGAAAGCGTCGCATCGGAGGCGTCGGCGGCGAGTTTCATCATTTTCGCCCTGCCGGGACTGGTGGTCGTGGCGCTGGTGACGGTGCTGGTCGGGCATCGTCGCACGTCGGCGCTGCGTACCGCGAGGGTCGGCGGTCTTTACGGTCCGTGACGATCCGGTCCAGCGTCCGGTTGCACCTCTTCCGTCACGGTTTCGATCTTCGTTTCCCACGTTGGCACTGTACAAAGGCTTTCCGCCGGGCTGATCAGCCGACGAGCGGAACGGTCCGCGGATGACTTCGATGAATCTCCTGAGAATTCTGTTGTCCCTGGTGAAGGAACTCGGCCGGTATTTCATGCGCCTGCCGCGCCGGATCTTCGGTTCGCGCAATGAGCGGATCGTGAAACGGCTGGCGCCGTCGGCGTCGCGTGTGCTGGCGTACGAGTCGCAGATGCGTTCGCTGGTTGCGGAGGGCGCGGACTACGACGAGGCGTTTGCACGGCGGACGGCGGCGCTGCCCGCGCCGGACGAGAAGGATGGGGAGGCGGTGGCGGCGCACCGGCGGAAGCTCCAGGAGATCCGGGTGGAGCTGTCGGCGCCGTTGCGGGAGCGTGCGGAGGCGCTGCGGAAGAAGCTGGCGGAGGGACAGACCGCGTCGGCCTTGGAGGAAGAGGCGTTCGCGGTTCTGCGGGAGGCGTCGCGCCGGGCGCAGGCGCACCGGCATTTTCACTGCCAGGTCATCGGCGGACGGGTGCTCTACGAAGGCAAGATCGCGGAGATGAAGACCGGAGAGGGCAAGACGATCGTCTGCCACCTTGCGGCGCTGCTGAAGGTGCTCAGCGGTCAGAAAGTTCACATCGTCACGGTCAACGACTACCTCGTGAAGCGCGACGCGGAGTTCGCGGCGCCGATTTTCGAGTTGCTGGGGATCTCCGTCGGGTACATCCAGTCTCAGATGGACCCCTCCGGTCGCGAGGGTCTGCGGCAGAAGGCGTACGCCTGCGACATCACTTACGGAACCGCGAGTGAGTTCGGTTTCGACTACCTGCGCGACAACATGAAGACGCGCCTGGCGGACCAGGTTCAGGGGCGGCTGGACTTTGCGATCATCGACGAGGTGGACTCGATCCTGATCGACGAGGCGCGGACGCCGCTGATCATTTCAGGACCGGCGCGGGACGACGTGACGCGTTACGCGCGGGCGAACCGTGTTGCGGAGGAGCTGGTGCATCGTCAGGAGCGGTGGGACCGTCAGGTGAAAAAGACGGTGGCGCGCTACGACGGCGAGTCGCACGACATCGAGAAGCTCCAGGACGCGATGAACATCCTCGGCTGGGGGAAGAAGAAGATTCAGCGCACCGAGCTGAGCGCGGAGGACGCGGAGGCGTTGTCGGAGGAAGAAGCGGCGCTGGGTCCGGACTTCCTGACGGATGACCACGTTGAGGCGATCCAGACCTACGAGCGTGAGATTCTGAAGCTTCCGACGGCGGATCAGTACCGGCGGTACTTCATCTGCAACATCGAGCGGAAGCAGGCGAGCCTGACGCACGACGGTGTGACCGTGGCGCAGGAGCTGCTGGAGATGGGCAGCTTGTACGCCGGGGCGAACATGGAGTGGCCTCACCTGATCGAGAACTCGCTGCGGGCGTGGAAGGTCTACCAGCGCGACCGGGACTACGTGGTGCAGGACGGAAAGATCATCATCGTGGACGTCTTCACCGGGCGCCTGATGCACGGGCGGCAGTGGTCGGACGGTCTGCACCAGGCCGTCGAGGCGAAGGAGCGCGTGCAGATCAAGGAGGAGACGCAGACGCTGGCGACGATCACGATTCAGAACTTCTTCAAGCTGTACAAGGCGATCGCGGGGATGACGGGGACGGCCTCCACAGAGGCCAACGAGTTCATGAAGATTTACAAGCTCGACGTGGTCGAGATTCCGACGAACCGTCCGGTGAACCGCCGCGACCACAACGACAAGGTCTACCGCAGCGTCGAGCAGAAGTACCGGGCGATCGTGGATGAGATTCACGAAGTTCACCGCAAGGGGCGTCCGCGCGATCCGTTCCTGATGTACGACGTATTTTCGGCGCTGCGTCCGATCAAGCAGCGCCTCGGGCAGGATGTTTCGAAGCTCGACGCGATGATGGAGCGCGGCGAGAAGGCGGTGAAGCTCGAAGGCGGCGTGGACAGCGACAAGACCCTCGTGGACGACATGCTGGCGATGTACGACGAGGAGCTGGGCGACCTGGTGCGCGGGCGGCCGATCCTCGTCGGCACGACGAGCGTCGAAAACTCCGAGAAGCTCTCGAAGATGCTCACCCGCGTCCACGGGATCGAGCACGAGGTGCTCAACGCCAAGCAGCACGCCCGCGAGGCGGACATCGTCGCCAAGGGCGGCCAGCTTCACCCCGGCGGGCGCGACGGCAAGCAGCTCGTCGGCAACGTGACGATCGCGACCAACATGGCCGGGCGCGGGACGGACATCAAGCTGGCGCTGCCGGTGGTGTACCCGACGTGCCGCGTGCCGGCGGAGATGCCCGAAGGCGCGCGGGGGAGCGAGCTGTATCCGGTCGGCGTGACGAAATGCTGCATCAACTGCACCGAGTATGACGCGGCGACGAACTGCGCGCATTGCTTCAAGCCGAAACTCGACCCGCGTTTTCCGGATCTCGGCCGGCGCGTGTGTGCGATCAACGTTCCCTGCGGACTGCACATCATCGGTACGGAGCGTCACGAGTCACGGCGCATCGACAACCAGCTTCGCGGGCGCTCGGGGCGGCAGGGGGATCCCGGATCGTCGCGCTTCTTCCTGTCGCTGGAGGACGACCTGCTGAAGCTGTTCCTGTCGGACTTCATGCTGAAGATGCTTGAGAAATACGGCTTCACCGAGGGGCAGTCGCTCGAGCAGAAGAGCCTGACGAAGGGAATCGAGCGGGCGCAGACGAAGGTCGAAGAAAAGAACTTCATGATCCGCAAGGGGCTGCTGGAGTGGGACGAGCCGAAGGATTATCAGCGGCGCGAGTTTTACAAACATCGCCAGCGCATCCTCGAGGGCCGCGACATCCGGCGCGTCATCCTCGACGTCATCCGGCGGACCGTCGAGACGAATGTCCAGCGGATGCTCGCCCCGGCGTATCCGCGCAAGTGCGCCGCGGACTGGGTGCGGACGCAGCTTGAGGTGAGCGTCGAGGAATCGGCGATCGATCTCGACGACGTGGATCGCGCCGTGGAGCGCATCCGCGAGGAGGCGCGAGAGGAGGCGCACGACCAGATCCGCACGTCGCTCGGCGAGTACATCGACCCGGAGGAACCGCCGCACCAGTGGGACGTCGGCGGGCTGGCGCGCTGGGCAGAGCGATCGTACAAGATGAACGTCTCGCAGAATCATCTGCGGAAGATGTCGCCGCAGGAGATCGAGGACGCGCTGGTGGAGGCGGCGGATGCGTACTACGCCGGCATCCCGCTCGACGGCCTCGCGCGCTTCGCGGACGAGCATTTCGCGATCGATCAGCTCATCGACTGGGCGAAGAACAAGTTCGGCGTCGCTCTCTCGCGCGAGGACTTCACCGGCCAAAACCGGGACGAAGTCTCGCACCTCCTGATCGAGAAGCTCGAGCAGGCGTACCATCGGCGGGAGATCGAGTATCCCGTGCAGAACTGCCTCGAATACGCCTTCGCCAACGCGCCTCCGGGCAGCGCCGAAGCCGGGCAGATCGTCGTCCGCTGGGCGAATGAGAAATTCGACGCGGGGTGGACCACCGCCGACGTGGAGAACACGTCGCCGCAGGAGCTTTATGAAAGGTTGATCGCGCTGAGCGAAGCTTACCAGTCCGAAGGGCGGCTGAAGCAGGAGATTGCGGCGAAGACGGCCGGGATGGACCGGGCGGCGATGACGGACTGGGGGAGGCAGCGGTTCAAAGCGGCGTTTAACCCGGACTCGCTGGCGAAATCAGACGGTGACCCGGTTGCGGCGCTGGAGGCGGCGGGACGGGAGTGGCTTCGGTATGAACTGACCCGGCTGGAGCAGTTCATGCTGCTGCGGATCAACGATCAGGCGTGGAAGGACCACCTCCTGGAACTGGATCACCTCGAGCACGCGATCCGTCAGCGCCCGCTCGGCGGCGATCAGACGCACCCGCAAAGTCAGTTCGCCATCGAAGGCCGCGAACTCTTCAACGACATGTGGAACCGCGTCAACGACCGCGTCACAGACCTGATTTTCCGGGTGCGCGCGACGCCGGCGCAGACCGGACCCGGTCCGGCGGGCGTCCCGTCGCCCACGATCGGGACCGGTCCAGGCCCGGGCACGACGATGACCTTCGGACACGCCGACGCGACCGGCGCGGCGTTCGCGACCGGCGCCGCCGACGAGAACGCGGCGATGCGTGCCCAGAACGTCGAGCAGAAACCCGAAACGATCCGCCGCGACAAGCCGAAGGTCGGGCGCAACGACCCCTGCCCCTGCGGCAGCGGCAAGAAGTACAAGCAGTGCCACGGCAAGGGATAAGACGCTGTTTCAAGACCCAGCCGTGCCCGCCTGCCCTTGACGTTGCGAAGCAAGGTCAAGAATAAGGAATCGCGCCTTTCGGGTCTTTCACGAGGGTCTTGAAACCACGTGTAACCCTTCTCCCGAGTCTCCAACCGGCTCCGGTTGCGGGGTGTTGGAATTGCACGAACAGACCTGGCGCCATCCGGCGGAGAGCGCGCGACGGAGGGTGTTGTGTCCCGGAAGATCATCCGGCGGTCTTAGCCCCGGAGGATCATCCGAAAGCCTTGCTCCAGGAGAATCATCAGGAAACCTCAGCCCCGGCAGGGGCGCTGGCAAACCGCCCAGCCCGCCAAGACTGGGAAGCCCTCAGCGGTCGCTCCGGGACTTCCGTTATCCGATGCCCGGCCCCTCTCGGATGCCCCTCCGCCGGGCAAACACGGATGCGTCTCCGGGACGTCAAGAGCGCGCTGCGTCGCCTCTTCAAGACCCTCAGGATGCTGCGCGCACCGGCGTGAGATGGAGACTCATATCCGGTCATCTCCGTCCTCCGGGACGCGCTGCGGTTCGGTTGGGGGATCCGTCGTCGTCGGCCAGCGCTCGACATCCACCGCCACCCCGGCCAGTCCGGCCGTGTACTCCACGAACGCCTGCTCCATCGCCTCGTCGACACCGCCGAAATACAGCACGAACACCGCGTGACCGAAACTCGAACCCGTCGCCGCTCCTTCCGTCAGAACCGACGCGCGCACGCGGATCCCGAGCGTTCCGCTCGCCGCGTCCGACATCATGCGGTCGAACGCCTTCGCAAACCGCCCGCCCTGCCCGTGACACAGGAACGCCGTCAGCGCCCAGACCCCTGCGTAATACGTCTGCGTCACCGAGGCGTCATCACGCGACAGAACTTCACCCGGTTCAGTCTCCAGCAGCTCCCGCATCGTGAAACGCGACCCGGTCGTCAGGGACTGCCGAAGATGCTCCAGACGGAAGGAGTTGTTCAGCGGGATCGGTCTGGGTGGCGTGTGCGTGAAGTCGAAGGATTCATGATAACACGCCAGCCCCTCATTCAGCCACGCCGGCAGCGTCACCCCCGCGCAGGTCTCGACGTACTGATGCCAGCTTTCGTGGGCGACGGTGGCCAGCGTCGCCGCCGGCGTCGTATGAAACAACACCGCGCGCCCGCCCTCGGTGAACCCGCCCGACCGGATCAGGCGGTAGACCGCGAACGATTGCGGATACTCCGTCCGCGTGTACGCCTCCCACTCCCGGCGCGATCCGAAAACGAACGTCTCCATCCTCGACTCGTTCGGGCGCAACGCCGGCATGCGCAGGCGGTGTTCCCGGTACGCCCGCTCCAGCAGAACCGGAAAGCTCCGCGCCAGCGCCGCATCCTCCACCGTTGTGTACACGACGAAGTGCTCGCTGGTCAGACGCTGCCCCGCTCGCCCGCCCCACGCCCACGGCGCAACCTCAAACCGCGCCGCCTCCGGACTGCTGCGGCAACCCCCGGACCCGCACGCCAGCAACGATCCCAGCAGAAGCGCCGATCGCGCTCGCCCGCCGACTCGCTTTGCCCGCCGTCTCGATCGCCCAGCTCCGGTCAGCATCGTTTCGCCTCAGGTTTTCGCCCTGTCCCGCCGCACGCCCATCATCCGTAACCGTACCCCCGGCGCACACGCCTCACAACTGAGCGCCTCGACCTCGTTGAGATGGCACACCTTCCCGGAATCCACCGGATTGATTCGTCCACCTCCCCGCGCCTACGATCGGCAAACCCCTCACGGAGCGGGGGAGGGGCGGAACCAGAATCATTCAGCAGCAGTCATACGGGAGTCGGGATGGCCAGAGTTCTCGTAGTCCACGCACAGAGCGGTCCGCGGTCCTTTCTGGAAGGTCGATCCCGCCGGCATCATCAGGTGCTCGGCGTCGCGGACGCACCGGCCGCGGTCAAGGCCTTGCCCAAGTTCCGACCGAATCTCGTCCTCGCGCATACGACGCCGAAAGGGGGCGAAGCCGCAGCCGTCCTGCGCGGACTGAAGCGGGAAAACGCATCTGTTCCGGTCCTCATCGTCGCCGAACCCGCCGCCCTCTCCCTTCAACCCGCCCTGATGCGTCTCGGTGCGGCCGGCTGGCTGGAGTATCCGATGGAGCAGGACGCCTTCGACAAGGCCGTCGCCGCCGCCCTTCAGCACACCGAGGACGTCCAAGGCCGCACCCCCCCGATCACCGAGGAGGAGGCCTCGTCCAACATATCCGACCTCGAACGCATCTTGAACAAGCGGATGCAATGCTTCGCCGGCAAGAACCAGGTCTACATCCAGTCCTTCATCCTCGGCGGAGGCAAGACCAGCACGCCGCGCGTCGCCCTCAAGTGCCCCCTGCGTAAGCAGTTCGGTCAGAACCCTGACGTGTATTACGAGTTCATCCGCGACGTCTGCTGCGGCGACCCGACGGTTTGCGAGGCCTACCAGAAATTCCAGAAGCGGTGCTCTGCATGACTGGCGCCCGACCCCGCGCTGCGAAACAGGAACCCGCGCAGTAACGCAACGCTACCGTCATCCTTCCGTTGATCCCTCAGTTCCCTCTGACGCGGGAAACGCGGACATTACCGTCTTGCCCGACGGTCGCCTTGTCAGCAACGTCACGGCGACGCCGATCGCGCCGCTGACCGCCAGTCCGAAGCACGCCCGCATGAAGCTGTGAGCCTTCATCCCGGCCAGAAACCCGTCGCCCGCCGTTCCGCCGGGCACGCCCTGGGCAAACGGCGCAATCAGTCCCGGAAACCGCAGCGAACCCAACACCGCCGCAATCCCCCCCAGCAGCGTCCACAACGCCGCCGTCGCGTGATAACGACGCCAGAGCAGACCCAGCAGACCCGCCGCCACCAGCGGCGGAGTGGCCGACGCCGTCAGCGCCGCGTGCGCCTGGTAGATCGAGTCGAACTGCATGAACACGGGAACCAGCACGACGCCGACCAGCGCCACGCCGACCGACGTGATCCGCGCCGCCCGCAGCGACGCCCGGTCGTCGGCGTGCGGCCGGAGGTAGGGACGGTACACGTCGTTCACCGTGATCGCCGAGACGCCCGTAATCAGCGAGTCGATCGTGGACATCAGCGCCGCCGTCAGCGCCGCCATCACCAGACCGAAGACGCCGGGGCGGCTGAGGAACTCCGCCGTCACAAAGAAGACCTGCTTCGCATCCAGCCCCTGCGGCAGCACGCCCGCATGAACGAACGCCCGGCCGACCCAGCCGCCGCTCGCCACCACCACCGCCGCCAGCGGCATCAGCACCAGCATCGCCGCCACCGCCGCCTTCCGCGCCTCGCTCAGCGACCGCGCCGACAGAAAGCGCATCACCATCCCCTGGTTGAGAAAGTAGAACATCACCGTGTTCGCCATCCCGTCCTGCCAGAAGATGCCTCGGCCGGAGAAGGAAGCGTCGCCACCGCCCGCGGGAAACGCCAGCCGATGCTCGCGCGGAAGGTGCGACCAGAAAGCGTCCCACCCGCCCAGATGGCGCATCCCCAGCGCCAGGATCAGCAACCCGACCGCCAGCAGCAGAACCCCCTGAAGCAGATCGGTCATGATGACGCTCGTCTGACCCCCCGCGGTCACGTACACCGCCGTCACCACCGCCACCGCCGCCGACGCCGCAAACACCGGCCAGCCCGTCAGCGCGTTCAACGCCGTGCCCATCGTGAAGAGGTTGATCCCCACGTATCCGATCAGGTACACAAGCGTGATCGCCGTCGCGCACATCCGCACGCGCCCGTCGAACCGCCGCTGAAAATACTCCGGGATGGACGTGATTCCGCCGAGGTAGATGACCGGAAGCCACCCGAAGATCAGCAGCGGCAGCCAGAACCAGTCATTGAAATACGTCTGCGTGCTGGACAGGCCGTACTGGTATCCCGCCTCCGAGTATTTCACGAAGCTGTAGGAGCCGACCGTCGTCGCGATCAGGCTGAAGGCGATCATCGGCCAGCCGAACCGCCGTCCGGCGAAGAAGAAATCCTTGATCGACTTCGTCCCGCGGGCGAAGTACGTGCCGACGAGCATGATGACGACGAAGTACGCGGCGATCACCGCGTAGTCGAGCGGCGTCCCCAGCATCGGCTTGACCTCGAATGATCCGTCATGCGGCGTGGCCGGCGCCTCCCGCATCGGAGCATACTCGAGATACGCCTGAATCCCCGCGAAAACGCCCAGCCCGGCGAGCAGACCGACCAGCGTCGCCAACCCCTTCCCGCGAAACCCCACGTAACCCCGCCGCGCGGCGCAGATCAGCCCGACGACGAACACCGCACCGCCGATGACGTACTGGTAGGTGAACGCGTCCATCGAACATATGCTACAAGGCGCTTTCGCTTCCGAAAGGCTCTTGTTCTCAACAGGGGCCGCCCCCCCTCCTTCCCCTTGTTCTGTCTATCCCGAGAATCCTGTTATTATTCTGCCTCGTTCGGGGTTCTCTGGCATTGAGAACGCAAGAAAGGAACGGATTATGCGGAAGCTGTCCTGGATGATACTCGTCGCGATCGTGCTGCTGGGCGGGCGGGAATTGACCTCTTGGGCGTCGCCCGCCCAAGACCCTGCCAAGAAGTCCTGCGCCGAGACGGCGCTGAAGAACTACCACGACCGCGGCGGGTACGAGCGCGGCGTGCGGCAGGTGTTCGAGGCGGCGTGGGAGCACGTCGAGCGGGCGCGGCAGGGCGACCTCTCGCCCGTGAAACCGGCCGTCGTGATGGACATCGACGACACTTCGCTGTCCAACTACGCGACAATCGCCGCCGACGGGTTCTGCATGAACTACGAGAACCTTTACGCCTCGTGGCAGAAGGAGGCGACGCCGATCGTGCCGGCGCTGGAGTTCTTCAAGAAGACCCGCGCCGCCGGTATCGAGGTTTTCTTCATCACCGGCCGGTCCGAGCGCCACCGCACCGTCAGCGAGGTCCAGCTCGCAAAGGCCGGATTCGCCGGATTCAAGCAGCTCTTCCTCAAACCCGACGGCGACCGCACGCCCTCGGCGCAATACAAGGCCGCCGCCCGCAAGTCGATCCTCGACCAGGGCTACCGCATTCTCGCCAACATCGGCGACCAGCCCGGCGACCTCGAAGGCGAAAACGCGGACCGCGCGTTCCTCGTCCCCAACCCGTTCTACGGTTCGTGATTCGTCGCAGGGCATCCGGCGCCGCCATCCTGAAAGGCAAACGCACGGAATACGCCTCAACCGAGCCGCGCCGGCAGGGGTTCGAGTCAGCCTTTCCGCGCCTGGATGTGGTCCTTGCGGATCGGCCTGCGACGCGGGGATGACCGGCGCGCAGGCGCCGACAAGCGGTTGCCGGGCGACGTGCGCCGACGTGCGTTGCTTTCACTTTGCGAGATCCTGCGATAGCATCGAAATCCGTCACGAAGGGCGCGTTCGCCTTGTGTGGACGGTCATTTCGGGTTGTTCCAGCGAGCGGTCGCGCCCGAAGAGACAGACCGGGTGCGTCGCGACATGGGACCGGAAAAAAGCACGCTTGACGCCTTGCGGATCGACCGGACTCAGCGCGGGCGCAGCCGATCGGCCGCGCCGCTGGCGCTTGTGTTGCTGGTCATCCTCGGCGGTGCGGCGGCGGCCTACTTCTGGACGAAGCGCGCCCCGACGGTCGAGGTTCGGACAATCACGGTGCGCGCCGTGACGTCCGGCGGTGCGGCGACTTTGCTGAATGCCTCCGGGTACGTAACGGCGCGGCGACAGGCGACGGTCTCGTCCAAGGTGACGGGCAAGGTCACGGAGGTATCGATCGAGGAGGGCATGACCGTCGAGGCGGGGCAGGTTCTGGCGCGCGTGGATGCGTCCAACGTCGAGACGAGTCTGCGCCTGGCGGAGGCCGGTCTGGACGCGACCCGGGCGGCGCTGGGAGAGACGAAGGCGAACCTGGAATTTGCGGAGCGCGAGGCGCTGCGGCTGCGGCGTCTCGCCGACCAACAAGCCGCCAGCCCGGTGGAAGCCGATCGGGCGGAGACGGAGAGGAACTCGCTGGCGGCGCGCCTGGAGCGGCAACTCGCCGAGGTGGTGGTGCGTGAGCGCGAGGTGGCGTTGTGGCGGCAGCAGCTCGACGACACGGTGATCCGCGCGCCGTTCAGCGGCGTGGTGACGACGAAGAACGCCCAGCCAGGGGAGATGATCTCGCCGATGTCCGTGGGCGGGTTCACGCGCACCGGAATCTGCACGATCGTGGATATGACGTCGCTGGAGATTGAGGTGGACGTCAGCGAAAGCTACATCAACCGGGTCGCGCCGGAGCAGCCCGTCGCGGTGACGCTGGATTCGTATCCGGACTGGCGGATCCCCGCGCGGGTGATCGCCATCATTCCGACGGCGGACCGGCAAAAGGCCACGGTGAAGGTGCGCGTCGGGTTCGAGCAACTGGACCCGCGCATTCTGCCGGACATGAGCGTCAAGGTCGCGTTTCAGCAGGCCGGGGCGGATGCCGCGCCGCAGCGGGAGCTGCGCATCCCGCGGAAGGCCGTGCGCCGCGACGGAGGTCGCGACGTGGTCTGGATCGTGCGGGAGGGGAAGCTGGAGCGCCGGGCGGTGACGGTGAGCGCGGAGAGCGGCGAAGAGGTTACGATCGCCGCGGGATTGACCGAGGGAGAGCGGGTCGTCGTGCAGGGGCCGGAGAACCTGAAGGAAGGGGATCCGGCGGCGGAGGCGAAGTCATGAGTGAGCGGAACGGGGCGCTGGTTCACATCGAGAGGGTCAACAAGACCTTCCGTCGCGGCGCGGAAGAGATCCACATTCTGTCGCAGCTCAACCTGGAGGTTCCTCAAGGCGAGTTTCTGGCGCTGATGGGGCCGTCGGGCTCCGGCAAGACGACGCTGCTGAATCTGATCGGCGGACTGGATCGCCCGACGAGCGGATCGGTGCGGATCGGCGGAGATTCGATCGACCAGATGTCGAACCGCCGGTTGGCGGCGTGGCGGGCGCGGCACATCGGGCTGGTGTTTCAGTTCTACAATCTGCTGCCGGTATTGACGGCGGAGCGGAACGTCGAGCTGCCGCTGCTGCTGACGGGGCTGTCATCGTCGCAGCGGCGGCGGCATGTCGAGGCGGCGCTGTCCGTGGTCGGGCTGACGCACCGCGCGAAACATTATCCGCGGACGCTCTCGGGCGGCGAGCAGCAGCGCACGGGCATCGCCCGGGCCATCGTGACGGATCCGACGCTGCTGTTGTGCGACGAGCCGACCGGCGACCTGGACCGGAAGTCGGGAGATGAAATTCTTGCGCTGCTTCAGGCGCTCAACCGGGAACACGGCAAGACGATCATCATGGTCACGCACGACCCGCACGCCTCGGCCCGCGCCACGCGGACCGTCTACCTGGACAAGGGGCGGCTGTCCTCGGAGAAACCGGAATGAGAGGTCTGGGGCTGGTTCTGAGCAATCTGAAACGTCGGAAGCTGCGGACCGCGCTGACGATGTTGTGCATCTTCGTGGCGTTCGTGTTGTTCGGGTTGTTGTGCGCGCTGAAGGAGGCGTTTACAGCGGGGGTGACGGTGGCGGGAGCGGACCGGTTGATCGTGCGTCACAAGGTGTCGCTGATCATGCTGCTGCCGGTCACTTACGGGCCTCGGATGGAGCAGGTGCCGGGGGTGTCGGCAGCGATGCATTTCACCTGGTTCAACGGCATCTACCAGAACGAGCCGAAGAATTTCTTCGCCACGATGCCGGTAACGCCGGAGCGGTTTCTCGACATGTACCCGGAATACGTCCTTCCGGATGACCAGAAGAAGATCTGGCTGGAGAAGCGCGCGGGGGCGATCGTCGGCCGGACGCTGGCGGAGCGGTTCAACTGGAAGATCGGCGACCGGGTTCCCCTGACCTCGCCGATCTGGCCTCACAAAAGCGGCGGGGCGTGGGAGTTCGAGATCGTCGGCGTCTACGACGGCGCGGAGAAGGGGACGGACACCTCGGGGTTCTACTTCCGCTACGATTATTTCGATGAAGGGCGGGCGCAGGGGGAGGGGATGGTCGGCTGGTACGGCGTCCGCGTGAACGACCCGGATCATGCCGACGCAGTGGCTCGGGCGATCGACGCGGAATTCGCCAACTCGCCTTACGAGACCAAGGCGGAGCCCGAAGGCGCGTTCGCGCAGGGCTTCGTCCAGCAGATCGGGAACGTGAGCACGATGCTGATTGCGATCCTCAGCGCCGTGTTCTTCACGATCCTGCTGGTGGCGGGCACGACGATGGCGCAGGCGGTGCGGGAGCGGACCGCGGAGATCGGCGTGCTCAAGGCGGTGGGGTTCGGGAACGGGCGGGTGCTCGGGCTGGTGCTGGCGGAGTCGCTGGTGATGACGGCGGCGGGAGGACTGACGGGCTTGGGCGCCGCGTGGTTGTTCACCGCCCAGGGCAGCCCGGTTCCGGCGATGTTGCCGGTGTTTTATCTGCCGACGGACGCGCTGATCGTGGGGGTCGGGATGGTGTTGGCGCTGGGGATTGCGGCCGGTCTGCTTCCGGCGTTGAGCGCGATGCGGCTCCCCGTCGCCGTCGCATTAAGGAAACACGTGTGATCAACTGGTTGATGCAGATCGTGACGTTGACGCGGTTCAGCCTCGGCACGGTCCCTCAGCGCAAGGGGGCGGCGACGGCGGCTGCGGTGGGGATCGGCGGCGTGGTCGCGGTCCTGGTGGGGGTGCTGTCGATCGCCGAGGGCTTCCGGGCGGCGATGGCGACCACGGGCGACGATGACCTCGTGATCGTCCTGCGGAGCGGAGCGGACAGCGAGATGACCAGCGGACTGTCGCGCGAGGAGACGCGTCTGATCGCGGACGCGCCGGGCGTCGCGCGCACGGCGGACGGACCGCTGGCGTCCAGCGAGTTGTTCGTCATCATCAATCTGCTGAAACGTTCGACCGGCACGGACGCGAATGTGCCGCTTCGCGGGGTCACGAACGGCGCGGCGGTGCGCGGCGACATCGAGATCGTCGAGGGGCGGGCGTTCGAGCCGGGGCGCAACGAGGTGATGGTCGGCGTCGGCGCGGCGCGGGCGTTCGCGGGGCTGGAGGTGGGCGGGCGGATTCGGGTCGCGCAGGTCGACTGGGAGGTGGTCGGCGTCTTCAAAGGAGGCGGCGGCGCGGCGGAATCCGAGATCTGGACCGACGCGGCGGTGCTGCAACCCGCCTTTCAGCGCGGGGACTCCTTCCAGTCCGTGACCGCGCGCTTGACCTCGCCGTCGGCGTTCGCAACCTTCAAGGACGCTTTGACGACGAACCCGCGTTTGCAAGTCAAGGTTTTCAAGCAGAGTGAGTACCTCGCCGAGCAATCGAGCATGTTGACGGGGTTCATCCAGAGCATCGGCGTGTTCATCGCCGCGATGATGGCGCTGGGGGCAGTGTTCGGCGCGTTGAATACGATGTTCAGCGCGGTGGCGGCGCGGGCCCGGGAGATGGCGACGCTGCGGGCGCTGGGCTTCGGATCCAGCCCGATCATCATCTCGGTCCTGCTCGAGTCGGTGATCCTCGCCGTCGCAGGTGGCGGCGCGGGGGCGCTGGCGTCCTACCTGGCGTTCGACGGGTTCCAGGCCGCGACGATCAACTGGCAGTCGTTCAGCCAGGTGGCCTTCGCATTCTCGGTGACCCCGCCGCTGCTGGTCTTCGCAATCCTCTGGGCGGTGGCGATCGGGATCGTGGGAGGCCTGTTCCCCGCGATCCGCGCCGCGCGCATGCCGGTAGCGACGGCGCTGCGCGAGGTCTGAGCGGCGGAGTCGATCGACTCCGGCTTTCTGGCGGGGTTCGCCGCGGGCTTTCGTCCGGGTGAATCCGTCGAGGACGCCGGACAGAGCGATCAGGCCTTGGGATCCAGGAAAAAGACCCGGCGCGACAGGCAAGCCGTCGCGCCGGGTCTCCTAAGTAGCCAAGAGGCTCTCTGTCGAACGAGCGGATCGTCCGTCGATCCCCCCGTCCGTCAGTTCCGGGTCATCCGTTGGTCCCGAACCGCTCGTCAATCCCCCGTCCGTCAGTCCCGGATCGTCCCGACGGGTTCAGACTTCGCGGCGCCGCGACCCGGTTACGGGTTGCAGCTCGTAGTTCCGCAGACGGCCGGGCATTCGTCCACACAGATCGTGTGCGATCCGCCGGACACTCCGGTCCAGATCGCTTTCGCCTTGCCGCGACTGTTGGTCACGACGTTCTGCGAATCCGAACCGTCCAGCGTCAACGTCAGTTGGGTTCCCCCCGGCAACGTCGACTTGACCACGCCCTTGAGCTTGAAGGATCCGTCGCGGCACGTCGTCTTAAGCTGGCTGATAAGCCCGCAATCCACCTCGGAGCACACGAACCGGTTGATGGACACGGCATCCACGCCGGCTTCGGTGACCGAGTCGTTCGGGTTGTCCGTCGCGCTGAAGCGGATGCGGACCTGCGCCGTGGGCGTGACGAAGTCGGCGACGTTGACGGTGCGCTGCACCCAGCCGTCGAAGTGCCCGACGCTTTCGACGGTCGTCCACGTCGAACCGTTGTTGTTGGACAGTTCCACGGTGAGGCGGTCGATGTCGCGGTCGTCGTTGTTGAACCAGCGCGCGTAGCTGAGGACGTACTCACCCGGTGCGGACAGGTCCAGCGTCGGCGAGAGCAGTCGCGTCGGACCGCCGTCCACGTCCGAGTTGCCGGCGACGTTGTCCGTGACGTAGCACGATCCGGAACCGTCGAAGTCGGCCGGCGGGTCTCCGCGGCCGCCGTTGACGGGGACGCCGCGCGTCCACGGTCCGTCCTCGAGGTTCTCGTTCTGCACCGTCCAGCCCTGGTTGGTCTGGAAGTTGTCGGTGAAGACGACGACCTGGCCCGCGCCCGCGCGGTGGTTTCCGCCCTGCGGATCCCGGTCGCTGCCGCCGCCGGTGGTCATCGCGCTGAGGAAGAACTCCACCGTGCTTCCGCAAGCCACGCCGGGGAGGGTCGCCTCGAACACGCGGCCTCCGAGGTTGTTCAGGCCGACCGCGGTGAAGCCGCCTCCGTCGACACGGTAATTGAGGCGGGGGCTGTTCTCGTCCAGTTCGCCCGCCAGATCGTCGATGCGCACCTCGAACGTCGTCGCCACGTTGGGCGTCAGCGATGTCGGAACGCCGTCGGGATACGAGAAGCTGAGCAGCTCCAGCGGCGGCGCGTCCATGTTGTGCTCGCCGAAGCCGGCGGCGATCTCGTTGTAATGCGGCGTGCCGTTGCCGATGTCGCCGTCGGTGTCGTCGAGCGTCAGGTAATCGATGGTGATGTCCGGCGCGATGCCGCCGCCGGTGTGCATCAGGATCGAATTCACCGCAAGGCGGCTGAGGATCTCCAGGTACGTGTTCGGATTCGTCTGAAGCAATTCGTCGCGCGTGCTCCAGACGCAGCCGGAAATGAGCTGCCCGCAGGAGTGGATCGGACCGCTGCACGGATACTGGATGTTGTTGTTGGCGTTGCGGATGCCGTTGTTGCAGTTGTTCTGGAAACCGTATGCGAGCACCGGGTTGTCGGTGATGAGCACGCCCATCACGTCGCCCATCCCCTCGCCGTAAGCGTCCTGCCCGCTGCCGCCGACCTGCACGAGATGGTGTCCGTACTCGTGATGCACAACCGTATCAAAGGCCGTGTTCGCGCAGCCTCCGCCGGCGGCGTAGAAATTGATCGAGCCTCCGTCATAAAAGGCGTTGCAGGTGCTCGAGAGATTGACGTTGACCCGGAACTCCTGCTGATTGTTGATCGTCGGGTAATTCGGGTTCTGCGCCAGGGCGAAGTCGCGCACGATGTTGGACTGCACATACGCGTTGACCTCCGCTCGGATCGAGGCGTTGTTGTTCGCCGCGTTGTGCATGAAGTGGGCAGGCCCCGGCGGGGTCACCTGCTGGGTCAGCACGGCGGCGTCCGCTCCGTTGCTGTAGCGCACCCGGAACCAGCGTCCGCGCACGCCGGACTCGACCGTCACGGGCGTGTTTCCACCGTGCGGAATCACGAAATTGCCGGCGGCGTCCGCAAAGGCCGTGTTGCCGCCCTGCACCAGAACGCGGGCATAAGGCATGACGAAGGGGATCTCATCCCCGCAGATGTCCGCGCCGACGCCGGTCGGCGTCGCCATCCCGCTGACGCTTCCCGTGACGTCGATGTGCCGGATCTGGTCCTCATCAAAAAGGACCGCGCCGGTGAGGGCGTCCACCAGAAGCAGACGCTTGGCGTAGCCTTCCTGGTTGACCCGCCCGTTATCCACGAGCAACTGCAACGCCAGCGCCGGCTGCACGCGCATGTCCTCGACGCCCGCCCAGATCACCGGCTCGAACGCGAGAACACCGGTCAACTCCGGATGAGCGTTCCGAGCGGACTGAAACGCCGACTCGACGTCCAACCCGGCGAGGGCGTCCCGGGTCACCGTGAATCCGCCCAGATCCCGCAGACCGGAGGAGACGAGCACGAGCGGGTAATCCGCTTCGTTGCGGATCAGAAGGCGGACGTCCGCGCGGAACACGGGCAAATCATCCTTCACCTGGCGGTAGGACAGAAGTGTGAAGCGATACCGGTCCTCATCCGGCAGGTACATCACGGGCACGGTCGCGAGGTTGTCGCCGATCAGGCCTCCGGGGACGAGGTCGGCCGCCTCGACTCCGAACACGTCGCTGTAAAGCCCGAGGAACCCCAGCGCGGAGGCTTCGGGCGTCTCGCCGCTGCTGAACGCCTGACCGTAAACGCGCGTAACCCGCCCGTTCAGGATGAACAGATCAGACCGGGGGTGATCCGCGCGGAACATCGACCACGCGGGGACGTCCTCGGCGACCGGCTCGCCGATCACGCCTCGCCCCCGATCCGCCGCCCACGTCGCGGCCGAGGACGCCAACACGACAGCCCACGCCGCCCCAGCGCAAAAGCTCGCCTTCCTAACCTGCATCTTGGTTCCTCCTCGTCTGTTTGCGCAGCGTCAGGACGCTTTCGCCGCGCTGCCTGATCGTTTCCTCTCGACCACCCCTCCGCGCCCCGTCCTCGGCGCGGGCGGTCCGCGGCGGACGATATGCGGCCTGAGTCCGCAAGTTGGTGTGCCGTCCCCCGAACCCGCTTCCGTTAAAGGTAGCCGGTTCGGCGGCGTGATCCAAGAAAAATCCGATAATGCTGGGGGAACCTCGGTCGCCCGCCTGCCGCCGCCGTCCGCCGCACCGGTCCGACGAGGCCCTCGGTCCGGGGGGCACACCCTCCACGAGACCCGGCCGGGCGTATCACGGTTATCCCTGAATCTGAGATCCACGGACGCCGCCGCTGCGGCAACCTTGGCGGGTCTGTCGGACTCCCCCGAGACCTGTAACATAAGGGAACAGACAAAGCAGGGGCACACGCAAATGAACATCGCCGTGAATCAGGACCGATCCGGAAAGCTCCGAGCGCTCTTGTCGGATCACGCCCTCTGCCTTCCCGGGGCGATCAACGCGCTTTCGGCGCGACTGATCGAACGCGAGGGGTTCGAGGCGATGTATCTTTCGGGGGCGGTCCTCGCCAACAGCGTGGGCGGTGTGCCGGATGTCGGGCTGATGACCCTCACCGAGGCACGAGAGCACGCGGCCCGAATCGCGTCGGTCACGTCCATCCCGATCCTGATGGACGCGGACACCGGCTACGGCGGTCCGGAGAACGCGGCGCGGACCGTGCGAGAACTGGAAAACGTCGGCGTCAGCGCGATCCACCTCGAGGACCAGGAGTTTCCGAAACGCTGCGGACACCTCGAGGGCAAGAAACTCGTCCCGGAGCACGAGTTCTGCGAGAAGATCGCCGCCGCCGCCGCGGCGAAAACCAGCCCGGACTTCCTCATCCTCGCCCGCACCGACGCCCGCGGCGTCACCGGGTATGACGACGCCGTGCGACGGGCGCACCTCTACCTCCAGGCCGGGGCGGACGGCGTCTTCCCCGAGGCGCTACAGTCGCGCGAGGAGTTCGCCCGCTTTGCGAAGGACGTTCCGACGATCCTGCTCGCCAATATGACCGAGTTCGGCAAGACGCCGATGCTGACCGTCGAGGAGTTCGGCGCGATCGGATATCGCATCATCATCTTCCCGGTGACGCTTCAGCGGATCGCGATGAAGGCCATGGAGGAGGGGTTGCGCGTGCTCCAAGGCGAGCGGACGCAGAAATCGCTGATCGACAAAATGCAGACCCGCCAGGAATTGTACGACCTGCTGGGATACCAGGCGTAGCAGCCGTTGAAGAACCCGGGATCGGTCTTAGTGATGCCCGTTTTTCCGGATGAAACTCGCCTCCCAGAGGGAGGCGCACCCCTTTTTCAACGGGTTGGTAGCTCGACGCCCCGCTGGAGTACAAGGCACATCGACGCACTGCTGGGGTACGAGCCTAGTCCAAAATCAAGCGTGAATGAGCGGCCTTTTTCTGCGTCACGACCGCCGCGTTTGCGGCGCGCGGCGAGAGGTGGCGGCCGGGCGGTCGCTTAAGCGGCGGCAAGTTGTGGTTTGCGGCATGCACACCTCGTTTGTGTTTTCAAAAAGACCGATCCGAACCGGGGCATCCGGACCCCGGCACCCGTCGGCGACCTCAACAGCGCAGCGGACAGCAGCGGGCCTCCGCGGTCGGCAGCGGGCGGCACAACGCCTCCGCCGCTCGCAGCAGCACGTGTTGCCACGGATTCCACGACAGCAGCTTGAACACCACGCGCCGCCCCCCGCGGACCCCCAGCGCCGGCACGCACCCCGTGTTTGAGCTGATCGATGAGGTTCTCCTGGTCACACCGGCCGTGCGCCGTCTCGACGACCGTGCTGCAAACGTGCGCTCGATCATTGGTGATGGTGAAGACGTACCGGTAGTCCGTAAACAGCCGCTCCTGCCCCTTTTCCACCGCGATCCGCTTGCGCACCACGATCATGCGGTACGATCGCCGGCAGGCCTGCGGCGCGTGCTCGAACTCGGCCACCTCCTCGCCCAGCCCGCGAGCCTTGTCCGTCAGGTCGTAACGGATGTTCCGCGCCTTGAACATCGGCCGGGCCTGCTCGCTCCACTGCCGCACCCGCAACCGCCCCCCGATCCGCCGCTTGCGTTGCGCCAGCTTTTTCGCTCTACTCTTGCTCACGCGAAAGGCCTCCTTGCCGGACCGCGCGGCCGACGCCGCGCGGGTGTTGTTTCCCTGCAAAACACGGCATTTCGAGTGTTTTATTGCACAAGAAGGCCAAGAATTCACGTTTGATCAGGGGCTAGCCCAGAAGCGGCGGGGACACGGGCGGCGGGCGTAGCCCGCCCTACACACGTCGGGGATCATGCGGCGGGTGTAGCCCGGCCTCGACGGTTGAGAATCTTCACGCGGGGGGTGTCCCTGCGGTACGTCCGGGGCCTGAGGAGGGTTCATTGCAAGAAACGACAGAGTATGGGTTGCGAAAATGCAATGAAGTCACTAGGCTTGCTACATAGAGTGGTCATCAGGCGGCCGCGCATAGGGGAATGGCGCCGCCTCCCGATTCAACACTGGTTTCGGTTGACGTGCGCGTACTCCGCATCAGCGCCGTGGTGGTTGCGCTGGCGGCGGTCTCGCTCTGCGCGTGGTGGGTGTTGGGCCCGCCTGAAGCGCCGTGCGTGCTGCTGATCAGTCTGGACACCACGCGCGCGGATCATCTCGGGTGCTACGGGCACAGCGGCGGGGCGACGCCGAACCTCGATGCGCTGGCGGCGCGCGGAGCGGTGTTTCTGCGGTGCACGTCGAGCGTTCCCCTCACGACCCCTTCTCACGCCAGCTTGTTCACCGGGCTGTACCCCTTCGAGCACGGCGTGCGCGACAACGGCGTGTTCGCTCTTGCGGAGGAGTTCACGACCGTGGCGGAGCGATTCTCGGACGCGGGCTATCGGACTGCCGCGTTCCTGTCCGCGACGGTGCTCAACGCCGAGTTTGGACTCGATCAGGGCTTCGACCAGTACGTGGATATGCGTGCAGCGCCGGGTCGGGACGGTCGGGGGCAGGGCGCGGAACGTTGCGGATCCGTCACGAGCGACTTGGCGATCGAGTTCCTGAAGACCGTGACCGACGAACCCTTCTTCCTGTTTGTGCATTACTTTGATCCGCATGATCCGTATCAGGCGCCCGCGCCCCACAGCGAGCAGTTCGATGACCCTTACGTTGCGGAGATCGCCCACGTCGACGCCCAGATCGGACGGTTGTTGGCCGCCCTGGACGAACTCGGTCTGGACTCGCGGACGCATGTGGTGATTGTCGCCGACCACGGCGAGGGTCGGGGGGATCACGGCGAGCAGACGCACGGCGCGTTCATCTACGAGTCCACGATGCGTGTGCCGCTGATCATCCGCTCTCCCGCGGGCGAACCGCGTCGCATCGAGGCCCAGGTGCGCACGATCGACGTGGCGCCGACGCTCCTGGACCTGGCGGGACTGGATCCGCTCGACGCGCCGCACGCGGTCAGTCTGCGTCCGCTGATCGAGGGCGGCGAACTGAATCTGGCCGCCTACAGCGAGACGTTCCTGCCGCGGTTCAGCTACGGCTACTCGCAGCTTCGCGCCCTGTACATGAACGGGTGGAAGTACGTCCACGCCCCGCAACCGGAGTTGTACGATCTGTCGCAGGATCCCGGAGAATTTCAGAACCTGGCCTCCGCGCATCCGAACCGCCTCGCGGGGATGCGAAGCGAACTGCGGCGCCTGATCGCTTCGACCCGCCCCGCTCACCGGGGGCGCGGTGCGCAGGGCACGTCAGAGGAGGTGGCCGGCCAGTTGCAGGCGCTCGGGTATCTGTCGACGGAATCCGTCAGCGTGGAGGATCTGGGCGAGACGGAGGTCGATCTTTTCACTCCTGACGGTCCCGATCCGAAGGACAACCTTGACGCCATCGACGGCATGTCCGCCGCCGCGGCGCAACTGAACCTCGGCGACTTCGCCGCAGCGGAGCAGACCCTGCGCGACCTCCTCGAGCGTCGGGATCCCGCGACGCCGACGCCCTTCCGCGCCCATGTTCTGCTCGGACGGGCGCTTTTCGCGCAGGAGCGGTTCGACGAAGCCGTGGAGGCCTTTCAGGCGGCGTTGTCGCGGAATCCGGGCGACGCCGCTACGCTGACGAACCTCGGCAACGCGCTCGGAAAGCTGAAACGTTTCGACGAGGCGATCGTCGTCTACCGTGCCGCGACGCAGATTGAGCCTCCGCTGCCCCGGGCGTTCCTGAACCTCTCTTTGGCACTGGCGGCGAGGCGTGACTGGGACGAGGCCTGCGTCGCCGTGCAGGAGGCGATCCGTCTTGATCCCGCTTCCGCAAAAGCCCACGCTCATCACGCCGTAGTCCTTCTGAGCCTGCGCCGCCCTGCCGAGGCGCTGAAGTCGATCCGCCGCGCCGCGGAACTGGAGCCCGACAACCCCGAGTACCGGCAGGCGCTGCAGCAGCTTCAAGGCGCGGCGCCAAAGCCGGGAAGATGACGGCTGATGTAAAAAACGCGGCTGCCCGGCTCCGTCCGCGGCGTCGGCCGCACTCGTGCATCCGGCGCCTTTCTTGCGGTTGCGACGGTTCCACCGTCCAGATCCGGGGCTTGCAGTTCCCCCCTCGAATTCGGACAATAAGAAGGCCGCTCAGTCGCATCGGGCATTGTCAGCGGCGAATCTGTCCTTCCGCGCGTCTGACGCACGGGCGATTACACAAGAGATGAACCAACATGCGTCTTATGAATGTTAATCCTGTCGGGCGGACCTTTGTCGCGGTGTTTCTCCTCGCGCTCGTCGGTTCGGAGGGGTGTGCTCCGACCGGCGGCGTGGACGACAGCGCCGGCTCGACCTCCGCGCGGGATATCGACGGCGACGGCGTCGCCAACGATGCGGATCTCTGCCCCTCGACCCCGGCGGGCGAGGCGGTGGATGCCGGCGGCTGCGCCCTTTCGCAGCTCGACTCGGATCAGGACGGCGTCAGCAACGCCGCGGACGCCTGCGCCGACACGCCTGCCGGTCTCGAGGTGGACGCGGACGGCTGCACGCGCGTCTTCGCCTGGCGCAGCGAGGCCGACCCCTTTGTCAGTCCGCTCCTGGCGCTGGTGCCCGTGACATATGAGATGACCAGCGCCGGAGAGTTTCAGCAGGCGCGGTACGAGCTGGACGGGCTGGTCGCGCTGCTGAACCTCCTCGGCGGACTCGGTGATTTCGGCGGCGGGGACGGCGGTGACACGGGGGACGGCGGCGGTTCGAGCTTCCTGATCGAGGCGGAAGTGGCGGCGGATACCGCCGTGCTCGGCGCCGCGCAGACGCTTGTCCGCGCCGACTTCGAGGGCGGCGACCTCGGTCTGTCCGGGGCGCTCGGCATCATCGTCGAGTTGACCGCGTTCGACGTGGCTTTCGCGGACGGCGCGGTCACGTGGACGTTCGATGTCTCCGTCGAAATGAATGTCAGCGGCCTGCTGGTGATCAGCGACGCCCGTTACACGGGAACGGCGACCGGTGTTCTGTCAGAAGATGGTTCGACGATCACCTGGACGAGCATCACCGGAACGCTGACGGCATCAGGCGGCGTTGACGGCGGGGAAGAGTCGATCCCGCTCGAGGAGGTCTTCGTTCCGGATGAGTCCAACCCGGACGGCGGCGTGCTGCCGGCGTGGACGCTCGAGGAATGATCGAGCCGCCCCCGCCTGCGCTTGACGTCGCGCCGCAATGTCAAGGGTAAGGAAGCGTTCTGAAATCTGGCCGGACCGTCTCGGATCGCGGACTTCCGGTCCGCACCGCGCGGGAAACAAAGGCTTGCCGGCCCAGCGCCTGTGCGTCGAGGTTGCGACTTACGATGCCGGGAAATTCAAGAAGCAACGAAAACCGCGCCCCCACGCCGGATTCGCGCCTCACGGGTTGATGTCGATCGCGCCGTCGCCGAGCCTGAACCGGTAGCGCGACGCCTTCGGGATGAAGAACCCCGCCGAGCGCATCTCGGTTTCCCCCGGTCCGATCTCGTCGCTGGAGGGGAACTCTCCGGTCGGGCAATGCTCCGTCGGGACGTGCGACTGATGCTTTCCGTCGTCGCGCAGCTCCTCCAACGTCAGGATCGGAACCTTCACCGGGTCGGCGCCCGTGTTCGTGATCGCGCACCGTACCAGCAGGCAATCCGACTTGTCACGGCGGGAGGGGTTCATCCAACGCAGCGACTCAATCCGGAACGTCAGCGTTCCCGTGGCGCCGGTGACAGGGGCGTCGGGTTTGTCCGGCTTCGGTTGCGGCGCTTGCGGCGGGGTCGGCGCGGGGTCACCGGGTCGGCGCGGCGGGAGCACGTCTCCGGGAGGCTGACGGGGTGGTCCCAGCGGCGACGTCGACGGGGTTGGTTTCGGCTTCTCGACGGGCTTATCGACGGACGCGGGAGAGGATGCTGGCGACAACGGTTCGGCGGCGGGCTGCGCCTCAGGCGGCGCGGCGCGTTGCAGGGCGTCCAGATCTCGCCGAAGCTCGCGGTTCTCACGCCGGACCTCGTCCAGCTCCTTTTCCAGCCGCGACAATTGCGCGTCCACCGTTGCGAGTCGCGAGTTCAGCTCTGACGAGGAGGCCGTCTTAAGCAACGCCAGCCCCGCCAGCGCCATCGCGCCCAGCGGCACCACGACCAGCGCCGCCGTCATCGTACGACTTGATCCCCCCGGCTGGGCTTCCATCACAACGTCTCCTGAGCGTTGGCGCGGGTCTGAACCTGATGTTCGACGCGGGGTTCCGCCGGAAGTTCCCCCGCGGATCACTCGTAACGCAGCGCTCGGACCGGCCAGACCGCACTGGCGTGGATCGCGGGGATCAGCGCCCCGAGGATCGACGCCGCCACCGCGGCGAGGCTGATCCAGATAATATCGTGCGTCTTGACCACGTTCGGAATGCGGTCGAAGGAGTACACGTCCGGACTCCAGACCCGGAAGCTCGGGTTGATGCTCGCCAGCAGATCCTGCACCTCGTTGATGTAATGCACGAACACCGATCCGCCGATCGACCCGAGCACCGCCCCCACGATCCCGATCGCCACCGCGTAGGCCACGAACACCCCGGCGATCCCGGGACTCGACGCCCCCATCGATTTCAGGACGCCGATGTCCTTCGTCTTCTTCTCGACGATCATCCAGAACACCAGCCCGATCAGCACCACCGCGACCAGCATGACGACGCCGAAGAGGACCGTCACGAGGTTCTTCTCCTTCTCGACGGCGGCGATAAACCCGGCCTGCATCTGCTCCCACGTCTGCACCTTCACGAATGAAAGCAGCTCCTGCTCCGGGGCGTCGAACGCCAGCGACAAGGAGTCGCGGAAGGTGATCCACGTTTCCTCGATCGTCTCGCGGGCGGCGCGGTAGTCCACGCCGGGCTTGAGGCTGATGAGAATCTGCGATGTCCGCGCCGGCTGGACCGTGCCGTCGTCCAGCGTCTGCGCGTTCATCGCGAGCTGCTCCTGAATGTAATTGAAATCCACGTAGACGCAGAGGCTGTCGATCTCGTAGACCCCGGTGCGAGAGTCATCGGCGTAACGGACGGGCAACGCAGGCATGCCTTCGGCGCTGGTGACTCCCGACGCCGTCATCGGGATGACCGTCAGCACCATCGCCTCGCCTTTCTTGAAGAAGCGCCGGGTTCCGCCGCTGGCGGTGCGGTCATTGATCACGTCGGTGCCGATAATGACCCCGTGGCGCGGATCACCGTGCCAGCGGGGGCGCAGATCCGGCTCGGCCTGAAGATCCTGAAACTCCTCGGTGTCCGCCGCGGTGGCGAACACGCGTTCGTCGCCGCCGATCACCGAAAACGGCCGCGCCAGATAGGTCGCCACGTCGCCCCGGTCGGTTTCGCGGTCGCGCCACGCTCGGTTCGCGGCCTCGAGTTCGTCCGGCAACCGAAGCTTGTTGTCCTCGCCCACGCCCGCCAGCGGCTGCTGCTGCGGACCCAGGTGCGTCGTGCCGGGGTAGTAGCGGTCGTAGTAAAGACTTGCGCCGAAGTCGTTGACCGTCCGGTACTCGTCAAGCCGGACGCCCACCACGCGCACGGGCTTCGTGTAATAATTGCGCGGTGAACGCAGTACCCCGTAGTTGTAGATCACCGGCGTCGCCGCCGCGACGAGGTTCGCATGCTTCTCCTTCAGGTGCGCGGTGAACTCCTCGTAGAAGGGAAAACCCTGGAGCGAGCCGTTGTCCACCACCAGGTCGGACAGCAGCCCGCGCGATCGCTCCTTGACCATGTCGAGGAAACCGCCCATCACGCTGAGCACGACGAGCATCATCGCCACGCAGAGCATGACCGCGCAGATCGCGAAAAACGCCACCAGCTTGGTGCGCAGGTACCGCCCGACCAGAAACCACTTGTACATGAGGCGCGCTCCGGACCGGACGCCGACATCCGAACCCGCGCCAAGTGTGAACGCAAACCGCCGCGGAGGCAATTCGCAACGGCGTGAACGACCGGGTCCAGACCGAGATCCCGGCTCAGCGGGCGTCGGCCGGAACGCGGCGGCGAGCGATCTTTGTGAGTCATCCGG
>BOJX01000038.1 GCA_016860685.1 Planctomycetota bacterium | reverse complement strand
GCGATCGCGTCTTCGCGGCTGAAGCTGGCGCCTGTCGCTTCCGCGACCCCTGGCGGATCGAACGCCGCGCCGTCCGTGGGTTTCAGCGGCGCTGCGACGCTGCTGGCCGCCTCCGTGCTCGTTCTGATCAACGTCGGCGGCGCTTCGCGCATCCTGAACGACCCTTATGTTCAGCGCGAGGTGGCGCAGCAGGCGGCGCTCGCTGCGGAACTTCGCTCTTTGCCGCCGGGTTCCGTCATTGCGTCCACCGGAAGCCACCTCCTGGCGCTTCGCACGGGGCACAAGGCGGTTCCGCTTGTTCCCGCAGTCCGGTCCACGCACCTGCTTTACGCCCCCGACGCACGTTTCTCGAACATCGACGGGGCGATCTCCCCCGCCGGCATCGCCGCGCACGAACGCATGATCGAGCAGGAATTGACGCGGTATTACGAAGCGACCGGCGTCACGCACGTCGTTTGCTCAGACGTCGGCGGCGGCGTTGCGCACCACGCTTACGTCCGCCGTCACCCCGAACGCTTCCAACGCCTGCGCACCGTCGGAGGACGCGAGCTTTTCGCCTTCATCCCCGGCGGATCGTGATCGCAGGGGCCGGGTTCACGGGCCTTGCCTGACGCCCTCCGCTTCGAGGCGCAACTCCCCCTGAAACGTCGCCCCGATCTCCTGAAGCACGAGGTTCATCAGCAGATGCGCCGTCTGCCCCGGGGGCAGGATCGTGGGGAGGTCCAGCGGAAACTCGGGCAGCTCAAGTTCCGGGTTCTGCGCTTGCGAAAGGTCGATCGGCTGAACTGAAATAACCCGTGCAAAAAGCGGACCGGCGACCACTTCTCCAGTCAGCGGCAGCGGAACCGGCGTCGGCGGAAGCTCGAAGTCGTTCTCGAGCACGGTGACCCTCCCGCCAACCTGCACAATCAGGATGACCTCGAACGCATAACGGTCGCCCTCGATTCGTGACAGCGTCCCGACGGCGGCGTCTTCCGTCTGCACGAGACGCAGCTCCGTCAGCGCGATTTCCCCCAGCGGAAGCGTGATCGGCACGTCACCCGGAAACAGCGAATCCGGGCTTCGCGTCCGAAAAGTGTCCGTCTCCAGCGTCAGCTCGGCGGGCAGAATGAGCGGTCCGTCGGCGAGTAAGTCCGCCTCCAGCCGGGAGAGGCGGACGCGCTCGCGTCGCGGGTTGATCCGCAGGCGAAACGCGCCGGCGGACGCGGACCGCGACGGTCCGCCGAGCGCGAAGTCGAACGAAACATCCACCGGGAGGTTTTCGCGCTCGCCGAAACCGCCGAAGAATCCCGGCTTGGTGCGGGTTCCCGAGGGGTTCTCGAACTCATTCCAGTTTCCGATCAAGGTACCGCTGGTATTCGCGTGGAGGCTGATGTCGGCGTCCAGTCCGCTACGACGATCATCGATCCGGCAGTCATAACGGGCGGATTGCGCTCGGGCGTCCTCCGCCGCGCTCGCGAGGGACGCGACAACAACACCGGTCAGAAACGGACCTGCTCTGAACATGCTTTACACCCTCACGATTCTCGTATGACAGCGTCGGCGTCCGCCGGGCCTCGTCATACCGTAGCGATTGCGCTACGAAATCACAAGAAAAATCTTCCGGGAGATCGGGGATCAGACGTCGAAACCACCGTGGGCGACCTCCTTTTTGATCGACAGAAATCCCGATGCCCCGGGTCGCAGCAGATCGTCGCCGCTGTCCGAATCCGGTGCGCGATGACGCACGGTTTGCGACGCGCGCCCACCGCCCGATCGCGCTGGCGGCCCGGCCACGCAGCGCAGGTTCGCGGCGGGTCACCTAGACAAACACCCTTCGGTTGTACACGACCCACTCCAGCGACAGCACCAGCAGCATCGCCAGCAGCACGTAAGGCCACGCCGGACGGTTAGTCGGCTGCTCCGTGGTCGTCGCCTGCACCGTCTCGGCGCCGATGGCGATCTTCGTGCGGGGCGCAACGTGGCTTTCCACCGGATCGAAAAGGTTAACTGCGAAGTGCTCATGCCCCGGCAGCGCCGGGTCCACGCGGTACAGACCCGTCGCGCGCGTCCGCGCGTAATGCACCGTGTTAAACCCCGCCGAGGGCACACGATCGGTCTGCCCGTCCGGGCGCGAGATCGCTACTTCCGCCGCCTTCGGAGGCACGGGGATCGTTACCGGCTGACCGGGCGGCGCGCCGAGCACGCCCTTGCTCATCAGTGACGAGGAGAGGAACTGCACGGCGTTCTGGAGAAAAACGATGAAATGCGGTTTCGTCACCCAGAATGTGTTAAGCATCGGGTTGCCCGCGTCGTCCTGCACGATCAACGAGAACGCGCAGATCAGGTACTGGCTGGCGCCGCGGGTCAGATGCGCCAGAACCGGCGACGACTGCCCCTTGATCAGCGGCGTCGCGTCCACCGGAACCTTCAGGTCCAGCCACTCAAAGGCGTCCACCGCCGCCACGGGGACGTGCCGCAGCACCGGATGCGTGTCGTCCCAGTCGAAGAAGCGCTGATCGCGGATCGGCGCGCCGGTGGTCACCCCGTCGATCTTCGGCGCGCCGCCCCAGAAGAAGTAATTCCCCTGCGGAAGCTTCGCGGTGGAGAAGGCGTCCATCACGACGACGTCATAACGGCATCGCTCGCCGTCCATCACCTTCGCGTCGCCCGCGTCCACCGCCGCCTCGAACGCCGACGGGCGCATCACCTCGAGCTGCACCGGCAGACAACCCAGCGCCTCCTCCAGGAGAAAATTGCCCGGCGTCACCAGAAGCACGCGCACGTTCCGCGGCGGTTCGACGACGCACCACGCCCGGTTGTCCGCCGTCAGCGCATCATCGACGCGCAGGCGGATTTCGACGACCCCGGCGGTGTTGAAGTTCACTTCGTCAAAGGCGATCGATTTGGCGCTGCCCGGCGTGGGCGGCGTGAGCACGGCGTCCGGCGCGCCCTCCGGCAGCACAAACCCCTCCAGCTCCACCACCTGGTTGTCCACGAACGCGTCATTGATATACAGCGACGCATCGAGGCGCACCGGTTCCGGTCCGAAATTGCGCAGGCTGGCGAACACCTGGAGCACGTCCGGCCGCTCATAATGCCGCTTCGTGTCCATCGAAAGGATGCCGACATTGTCCGCCCGCGCCCCGACCGCGACGACTTCCATCGCCTCGACTTTCAGTCGCTCCACGGCGAGCCGGTCGCCGTCCGTGATCCGCCCGTCGGTGTAAAGAAGGACGGTGGCGTCCGGAGCGGCGCTGGTCGGCGCGACGTCTTTGCCTTCCTCGGTGCCGCCGATAATCACGTTCTGCGAATACGCCTCCGCCAGCGACAGCGCCTCGCCCAGGGACGTCGTGCTCTGCGTCGCTTCGATCGCGTCGATCCGCGACGAAAGCGCCCGCTTGTCCGTGTCGAACGACGCCGCCACCGCCGCCCGATCGCAGAACGCGATGACCATCGCCCGCGATCCCGCGGGCATGTCCGCCACCGCCTGCTTCGCCCGCGCCTTCGCCAGGTCCAGGCGCGTCTTGTTTCCTTCTTCGATGACGTTCATCGAAGCCGACTGATCTACCAGCAGGATCAGCGTCTGCTCGCGCTGCTCCACCTGCTCGCACATCGGGACGCCGAGGGCGAGCGCGCCCGCCGTCAGCACCAGCAGTTGCAACAAAAGAAGCAGACTCTTGCGCAGGCGCTGAAAGGGGGAATTGACCTGCAAGTCTTCGACCGTCCGCTTCCACAGAAACGTGGACGGGACGACGTGTACCCGTCGCTTCAGTTTCAGGAAATACAGCGCCACCAGCGGCGGAATCGTCGCCGCCGCCGCAATGCCGATCGCCGCTGGATTCAGAAAGTCAGGCATAGGAATTCGTGGATCATGAATCGTGGATCGCGGTTCGCGGTTCCTTAATCACGGATCGGTCCTGCCTCTGCGCCTCGTTACCGGTTGCCTTTCCTGCTCGCCCCCGTCAGGCGGGCTCCGCCCGCCACCCCGTCCCGCCCCGCGATGCTGGGCCCCGTCGCCTGCTCCGTTTCTTACGCCACCAGTCCGCGGCGGCGGAAGTAGCTCAACACGATCTGCTCGAAGGGCACATCGGTCCCCGTGAACAGGTAATTGATCCCACGGCGCGTGCAGAACTCCTTCAGCCCGCCGCAGTAGGCCTGAAGATTCGCCTTGTACCGGTTCAGCAGCGCCCGGCTGACGGTTACGTCCGCCAGATCGCCGTCCTCGACGTCCTTCAGTTGCAGATCGCCCACCAGCGGCGGATCGATCTCCTCGGGACTGAGCATCTGAATGCAATACAGATCATATCGCCGCCCAAGAAGGAACTTGAGGCCCTGCTCATAACCCCCTTTCTCAAAGAAATCGCCCAGGAGGATGACGATGCCCGCCTGCGGATGACGGATGGCGAACTGCTTGCAGGCCTTTGACAGGTCGCTCGCCCCATCGCACTCCGTCTGCGACAGGAACGCCAGCAGCTTCGGGAGCGACCGCCGGCTGCGCAGGCCCGCCATCTCATATTGCAGTCCATCCGAGTACGCATACACGCTCACGCGGTCAAGATTGGCCAGTCCGATGTAGGAGATCGCCGCCGCGACGCGCCGGGCATAAAGCGTTTTGCTCGGCCGGCCCCAGTCCATGCTCTTCGACGTGTCCACGAGGATTGAGACGTGCAGATCCTCCTCCTCAAGGAAGAGCTTCAGGAAGAGCTTCTCAAGACGCGCGTAGACGTTCCAGTCCACGTGGCGCAGGTCGTCGCCGATCACGTAATTGCGGTAGTCGGCGAACTCGACGGACTCGCCGCGCTTCTTGCTGCGCCGCTCGCCGCGCATGCGCCCCATGAAAATCTTGCGAGACACAAGCTGCAACTGCTCGATCTTCGCGATGAAGTCGGGCGTGAGCAGCGCGGCGGTGTCCGATGGAACCGTGCTCATGATCTAGCCTCTTCCCCTACGCCGCCTCCGCCATCGTCGGCGTCTTCTCCAGAATCTGGCGCAGCACGTCGTCCGTGGTCACGCCCTCGGCTTCGCCTTCGAAGTTCAGCAACATGCGGTGGCGCATCGCCGGAAGGTACACCTTCCTGATGTCGCTGAAACTCGCGTTGAAGCGACCGTCCAGCAGGGCATACAGCTTCGCCCCCAGCGTCAGCGCCTGCGCCGCGCGCGGGCTGACGCCCCAGCGCACGTACTTGTTCGTGTCCTCGACCGCATAAGGCCCTCCCGGGTGCGACGCCATCGCCAGGCGCACCGCGTAGTCCTGCACATGCGGCGCCATCACCACGCGGCGCACCAGGTTTTGCGCCCCGAGAATCTCATCGCCCGTCATCACCCGCTCGATTTTCGGCACGTGCCCCGTCGTCGTCCGGTCCAGGATCGTCTTGATCTCGTCCTTCGTCGGATACTCGACGATGATCTTGAACATGAAGCGGTCGAGCTGCGCCTCGGGCAGCGGGTACGTCCCCTCCTGCTCGATCGGGTTCTGCGTCGCCATCACGAAGAACGGGGGCTTGAGCTTGTACGTCGTCCCGGCCACCGTGACGCTCTTCTCCTGCATCGCCTCGAGGATCGCCGATTGCGTCTTCGGCGTCGCACGGTTGACCTCGTCGGCGAGCACGATCTGGGCGAAGATCGGTCCTCGCTGGAACTGGAAGTGCCGCCGACCCGTCTCGCTGTCCTCCATCACGATATTCGTCCCGATGATGTCCGCGGGCATCAGGTCCGGCGTGAACTGGATGCGCGAAAAATCCAGTTGCACGGCCTCGGACAGCGTGCGGATCAGGTACGTCTTGCCCAGCCCCGGCACGCCCTCCAGCAGCGCGTGTCCGCCGGTGAACAAACACGTCAGCACGCCGTCGACGATCTCGGTCTGCCCGACAATCGCCTTGCCGATCTCCTCCTTCAGTCGATTGAACTTGCTTCGGAACTCCTGCGTCGCTTTTTCGACCGCGGGATCAATTTGCGTGGCCATGTCGAACTCCCGTAAGTCGCCGGCTTCCACCACCGCCGGCTACAAGCTGCCGGCTGCACGTCGCCAGCCGATGTGTCATGATTCTCTGCGTGCCCGAACTTGTTTGCCGCGCTGGGCCGGCCGCTTGAAGCTTGCCGCTCGAAGCGCTCGACCGACGGCCCGACGCACCCTTATTCTTTTTTATCCAGCCCCTCTCTCGCCTTTTTCTTCGCCGCCAGCAAGCGCGACGTCGTCTCTTCCTGCGAGTCCGCATCGCCGTCGGTCGCGGCGGGCTTGCGCTTCTCCTCGGGGGGCGCCGCGGCGCCGGCCTTGGCCCCGCCCAGGGCGTCCGCCAGGTCCGCCGTCGGACCGCGCTGGGCTTCCTCCCCAAGGTCGAACTTCTTCTTCGCCGTCGTCGCGTCCGCTGCCGCCCCTTCCTCCTTCGCCACCCGGCGCACGCCCGACGCCTTGTCCGCCGACAGGTCCTCCTTCACGCGGTCGCGCGTGCCCCGAAGCTGCCCCAATGCGGCCGTGCTGCGTTCCCCCGCCTCCGCCAGCACCACCGACCCGTGCGTCACGTACTCGAACAACGGACGGATGTACCGCCACCGCACCGACCAGCCGACACCCTCGGCAATCAGCAGACTCAGCAGCCAACCTCTCACGCCGTCATACATCCAACCCAGCCCGACCAGCACAAACACCAGCACCAGCGCCTCGACCACGACCGACAGCGCCAGCCAGTTCGCCAGCCGCCGCACCGCCACGTCCAGCAGGAAGATCGGCAGCAGCAGCCACCCCAGGACGAACTCCCACGCGGGGCGGTGCGACTCCGTCGGGGGTAGATCCTTGCGGAACACGTCCGCCGTCGCCGGATCCATCTCCAGCAGCTTCCCGCCCGTGAGGTCCGCGATCTGCGCCAGCAGCGGCATGTTCGTCTGAAGGTCGCGGTACTCCGCCGAATACGGCACGGACACGCCGGCCTGGATCGCGCCGCGATGCTCGCCGCCCTCGAACACCTGCGACGTTACGAGGTACTGCCCCATCTGGTCGACGTCGAACTCCGCCTCGTAATGCCCCGGACCGGTCTGACGGAACTCCAGCTCGGCGTTCGTCCCGTCCGGACGGATGACCTTGCTGCGGAACTGGAGGAAGTTCAGGTAGCTGGCGTCCTTGTCGAGGGCGTCAATGACCACGCGGCCCTTGTTCCCCTCGATGCGCGTGTGCGAGTCGAAGTTCGCGGGGGTCTCCTGCTTCATGCTCCAGCGGACGATCTGCGCCCACAACTTGGCGAACTTGCCCCACTCCGTCCAGCGCGTCCCCCAGCGGGGCCACTGCCCGCTGGTGAACGCCACCGTCTTGCCCAGTTCGTACTGCCAGTGCGCCAGCACCGGGTCGTCCCCGTCGGCGGTGCGGCGGATCAGCGGGAGCTGGACGTGCGTGCTCTCCTTCGGCGACGTCAGCACCAGACCGCCCAGGGGCGGAATCTCCTCCGCGCTCACGCCTCCCAGCAACTCGCTGACACCGTGAAATACCTGCGGTTGGAACGCTTCCTCCGTGATCAGCGAGCGCCGGACAACCTTGGATTCCTTCGTGAAAATCTGCGGAAGCTGGCTGGCCGTCTTCGGCGCGTAGAAGCGCCCGCCCGTCGACCGCGCGATCTTCTCCAGTTCCGCGGTCATCACGTGCATGCCCCAGCCGATGCCGATCGTGCTGACCGTGATGCCGGCGTCCTTGTATGCCGCGATCAGCGAGTCTCGCGGCGGGCTGGGGTCGCCGTCGCTGATGATGATGACGTGGCGCTGCGCCGCGTCGCGCCCACGCCCCTTCACCAACCCCTCGTACGCCATGTCCATCGTCGAGTCGAAGTCCGGCATGTCGCCGATCTGCATCCGGTCGATCCGGGCCTTGACCGCCCCCTTGTTCGCATTCTCCTGAAGCGGAACCTCCCAGCTCACGCCGCCGGGCGAATACGAATACGCCAGCACGCCCAGGTAGTCGCGGGAGCTGACCGTGTCCACGCTCTTCTTCGCCATCTCCTTGCCCCAGTAATTCCCGCGCGGAATCTCGCAACTGTGGCAGATGATGACCAGCGCCCCGCGGGGAATCACCCGCTTGTGCTTGATCTCGAACGACACGGGCATCACCTCCTCGATCGGCGACCCGATCCACCCGCCCGCGCCGAAGCCCTCGTCCCCGCCGAGCATCACCAGACCGCCGCCCATGTCCCGCACGTACGACGCCAGATCGCGCATCTGGTCGTCCGTGAAGTCCGAAGCCGGCACGTTCGACAGGATCACGTTCGAGTAACTTTGCAGCTTCAGCAGATCGAGCGGCGCCGTCGCGGCCTCCCGCGCCTGCACGTCGATGTTCTCGCTCGTCAGCGCGTCGATCAGCGGTGCGTCCGCAGCGAGATCTTTGCTCAGGAACAGCACCCGGCTCGGTCCGGATACGAACGAGAACGCCGTCGCATTGTTGTTCAGCGACACGGCGTCCAGCGACTCGTCGTCCGGCCGGAAGCGGGCCTCGAAAAGCTGCGGTCCCGCCTGATTCACCGGCAGGCGCAGGAACATCGTGTTCGTCCCGGGCGTCAACTCAAGGTGCGAATCCTCCGCCGGAATCTGCACGAGCTGCCCGTTCTGGTACACGTCGATCGTACCGGACACGCGCCGGGACGTGTTCAGCACCATCCGGATCGGAACCTGCTCCCCCTTCTCCGCGTGCGTCGGCGCCATCATGCGCTCGAAGTAGACGTCGTTGGTTTTCTGATAACGCAGCGGGATGACGTCGATGCTGATCCCGTCCGCCCGCGCCCGACGCGCCTCCGTCAGCGCGTCGCCCAGATTCTCATTCCCGTCCGACAGCAGCACGATCCGCTTCGCCGCGTCATGCGGAAACATCGCCATCGACAGGCGGATCGCCGCGGAAATATCCGTGTGATCCGTGCGCGGCATCTGCGGAAGCCGCCCCGGCTCGATGTGATATCCCCCCTGCATCGGTAACTGCTGAAGAAACGCCTGCCCCGCGAAGTCGATCATGCCCACGCGATCGTTCTTCGGCACGCGACCGGCGTCCGCCGCCTCCGCGAGGAACTTTTCCGCATCCGCCTGCGCCCCCTGCGTCGAAAAAGAGCGGTCCAGCAGGAACATCACCGTCACGTCCCGGTTCCGCCGGACGAACTGCACCTCCGCCAGGCACGCCGCCAGAAGCGCCACCACTACGCTCCGCACCGCAAGCGCCAGCACCCGCCGCACCGGCTCCAGCCCCGCCAGACTCCGCAGCGACGCCAGCACGAGCAGCGGGATCAGCAGCAGCAGCCACAACCACTGCGGCTGCTCGAAGGAGAAAGGAAGGGCTAAAGCGAGGAGATTCATCACAAAACTTGCGCTCAGGCTTACCGCGTGCAATTCTCGAATGACGAATGACAAATGACGAATGAGCAAAACGGACATTGACTGGTTCGTGACGCCGCCGTTTCCCCCAACGACATTTCGATCCTTCGTAATTGGTCATTTGTAATTCGCAATTTGTAATTCGTCCCTTGCAATCAGCCGCTTTTCTCCGTCACTCCGCCCGCACGACCTGGATCCGGCTGTTGAGTGAATCCACGACGTACACGCGCCCTCCCGGTCCGTAGATCGCGCCCCACGGAGCCCAGAGGCATCCCGGTTCGCGCCCGCTGCGACCCCAGCTTTTGACAAACGTCCCATCCTTCCGGAACCACTGCAATCGGTTCGACCCGAACTCACACACCATCACCATCTGACCGTCCGGAGTCAGCGACAGGTCATAAGGGTAATCCAGCAACCCCTCTTCCTTGCCGAAGCGCCCGAATACGCGGACCGCCTTCCCGCTTTCATCAAACGCCACAATCCGGTGATTGCAGGCGTCCGCTACCCACAACACCCCGTCGTCGTCCACCTCGATGCCCGCCGGTCTGCGAAGCCGCTCCCCTTCGACAGGGGTTTCGCCGATCGCCCCAACGTATTCCAGCGCCGGCGACCACTTCGTGATCCGGTCGTTTCCCTGATATTCGCTGACGTAAATGTAACCTTTCCGGTCGAACGTGACGGCCGTCGGCAGCTCCATCTGCCCCGGACCTCGACCTTTCTCCCCAAAGTGTCCGACCGGACGACCATCGCGATCAAAAATCATGACGCGGTGGTAATGCGTGTCCGCAACAAACAGACGCCCGTCCGGATGCACCGCAAGGCCCACCGGCTTGCCTTGCGCCGTCTCGGGCATCGTCCACTCCAACTCGTACACGCCTTCCGCCGAGAAGCGCTGCACGCGCCCCGCTTTGTCCACGACGAAGACCGATCCTTCAGGCTCCGCGGCGATCGCCCGCGGATAACTGAACTCTCCCGGACCGCGCCCGACACCGCCGAACACGGCGGCCACGCCGTTGTCGCTGATCGCGGCCGGCTCGCATCCGCCCAACGTCGCCCCGCATGCCGCCACGCAAACCCCGCGAATCCACCTCCGCCACGTCATCGTGATTCAACCGTCGCGGACGCGCCGCCCGCCCGCCGCAACGCCGCCCGCTTCCACCTCTGCTGCTCGTTTAACGCAGCGCACGGAACGCTCGTTCACCGCCACGTGTCTGCCGGCGCGGGTTCGCCGGTTTTCGCCCGCTCTACCGACGAACCGCCTGCTTCACTGTTATGCGCCTGACGATTCACGACACGCGCCGCACCGCCCACGCCGCCGCCGCCACGCACGGCGCCGCGACCAGCGCCAGGATCAGGCTGATCGCCAGTACGTAACCGTCCTCGAACTTGTGCATCTTGTCCACCAGAACCATCGAAATCGGCACGAACGATGACACCTGCGCCTGCACCGTCGTCGCCAGATCCCCCAGCGACAGCGCCCCGGCCGCCGCGCCGCCCGCCAGGATCAAGGGCGCCTGTCTCCGCACCCGCAGCGACCACGCGATCCGCGACGCATCCGCTCCGTCCACCACCGCCTGCTCCTCGATCTCTCGGCTTCGCGCCGACGTCGCCAGCGCCGCCACCACCGGCAACCAGCCGAAACGCGCCGCCCACCCGGCCGCCAGCTTCACCCAGTGATCCTGCGTCGGCGACCACCCCCCGTATCCGCAGATGATCGCCTCCCCCACCAGCACCGCCGGCATGACCCCCACTCCCACCGCCACCGCCACGGTCATCGCCCCGAACCACCGACTCATCACGACCGCCGTCGCAATACACACCGCCGCTGCACTCGCCGCCGCAGCCGTCGCCAGCGACCCCGTCAGATCCCCCCCGTGAACCCTCAGCGCTTCCCCCAACCAGCGCCAGGACTGCATCCGGTAAGCCGCGCCCGATACCGGGACGATCACGGTGAACACAACCACCGCGAGCGCCGCAATCCGCATCTGCAATGACGGCGCCCCCGCATATGATGGCTCCGAGACGCCGCCTTCGCCTGCCAGTCTGCGGCGCATCCGCGACACCAGCATCAGCCCCAACCACGCACAGAGGCACACCGGCAGCGCCGGACCCACCGTGTCCAGCGTCCGGCTTGAACTCTCCGCCGCCGCCAGCAACTCGGTCGCGTAAACATTCAGACCCCACGCATGAGGCGTCACAAATTCCGTCACCAGCAGCGTTCCGACCGCCAGCGCCGACGCCGCCAGCGCTGCCCGCATCCCCGGCAACGCAACATGAACGAACGCCTGCCGCCGATTGCAGCACAGCAGCGCCGCCTCGTAGGCCTCGCGCGACCCGCGCCGCCACGCTTCGCCCAGCAGCAGCGCGGGGATCGGCCACGTCCAGCCTGCCCAGATCAGCACCGTTCCGAGGTGCCCGAAGGACGACGGTGCGCCGTTCAGCTTCAGCAGGTGCTGCCACCCGAAACACATCGTCATCGGCGACACGATCATGCACGCCGCCATCCCGATCGTGATCGCGCTCGACGCCCCACGCCGCGACCAGCATGCCGCTGCCGGCAGTGACAAGACGATCGCCGTCGCCGTCGCACCCGCCGTCAGGCCCACCGTCTCCAGGAAGAGTCCGCCCTGACGCGCAGACAACACCCAGCCTTGGGCAGGGTACCAGCCTTCCTTCGATGCACGCACGAGCAGCGCCGTCAGCGGAAACACGTAGATGCCGCAGAACGCGACTGCGGCGAAGATGAGCACTGCCCGGCACGCAACGCGGAGACTCACTTCAGAAGAATCTCCCTCGCGGCCTGCGCCGACGCCTCCAGCGCGTCCGCGACCTGGTCGAACGCAACCTTCGACGCTGGCGGAGGCGTTACGCCCAGCTCCTCGCAAAGCGTTGAGCGCACCGGAATGTTCCGCGAGTCGCTCCGCGCCAGCATCCGCTCCACGTCCGCCGACACGAGGAAGTCGTACAACCGCTCCGCCTCCCGACGATGCGCGCCGCCTCGGACGATCGCCACGGAGTTCGGAATCAGCAACGTCCCGCCGTCTCCCAGGTCCGGGTAAATCATGTCCAGCGTCGGACGCTGCTTTCGCGCGACGATCACGTCGTCGGTGTCCGTGAAGGCGATCGCCCGATTTCCCGACAGCACCGCCCGCACCGTCGCGCTGTTCGAATCCAGCACCGCCGCGCCGCCGGCCCGGACGCGCTCCAGAAACGCTCGCCCGCGTTCCTCGCCCCACAATGCGAACGCCGCCGCCACGTGCCCGCGCGTCGTCCCGAAAAGCGGGTTGGCGATCGCCAGCTTCGACGCCCACTCCGGCGCCGCATACGCCTCCCACGTCGTCGGCAGCGACGCACGCGGCGTCACCGCCGAGTCAAACGCCACCACCCGCGCCCGCATCCCGAACGCCGTCCACGTTCCCTGCGCGCATTTGTACGCCTCGGGAATGTCCGCCGCCGCCGGGCTGGCGTACGCCGCCAGCCGCCCGCGCCGCGACAGCAGGATCGTGTTGAAAATCTCGTTCGACCAGAAAAGGTCCGCCCCCGTCTGCCCCTCCTCATCAAGAATGCGCTGCACCAGCCCCGTCGTCTTCGCGGCCTCGGTGTCGAAGATCACCCGCACCTTCACTCCCGTCCGCCGCTGATACTCGGCCAGCACCGCCCGCGCAAACTCCGTGTCCACGCTGCAATAAAGCAGCGGACTCTCCCCCGCCGCGCCGCCCTTCTTCTCACAACCCGCAACACTCGCGCACGCCAGCGCCAGCAACCCCGCCAACACGCCCCCTTTCGCACCCCCTCTTGCCGAACCGCGCCTCACTGAGCCGCGCCCGTAAGGAAGCGCCCCGCCCAACACGGATTGCGGATTCCGGATTTCCGATGCGCTCCCGCCGCTGCGACCCCAAATCCGAAATCCGACATCCAACATCCGATATCCCCCTGCCTTTGCACGACTCCCTCCCCTCGAACCTCAATCCCCCTTCCGCTACACTCCCCGCATGACCTTCCACCCGCCCGACCTCCGCGAACTCGCCCGGAAGAACTCCGGCCGCGGCCTCGGCTGGCACACCTACGCCTAGGCCTGGCTGTGTTTCCGCTCGGAAAAGTCCTCGATTACGGCTGCGGAAGCGGCGTGTTCGCCTCGCGCGTGATCAACCGCGCTGAGGAATATTGGGGCGCGGAAGTCGACGACGACGCGCTCGCCGACGCCGCGAAGGTGCCGGGTCTTCGCCCCGTCCGGATTCAACCGGATGCTCCGCTCCCTTTCGACGCCGACGCCTTCGACACCGTCCTCATCCTCGAAGTCATCGAGCACGTCGCCGACGAACGCTTCGTCCTCGGCGAACTCCTCCGCGTGCTCAAGCCCGGCGGCCTGATGCTCCTGAGCACCCCGCACAAGGGCCTGCTCACCTTCCTCGACCCCGCCAACTTCAAGGTCGTCACCCCGCGCCTGCACCGCCGGGTCTACGGCGCCCTGCTACGCCGCCGCGCCTACTACGAAGCCCGCTTTGGAGACGAGCGCCGCCGGCGCACCGATCTCTTTGGCAGCCTCGCCGCCGAAAACCCCTGGTACCGACACTACCGGTCAGGGATCTGCTGAAGCTGCTGCCCCCCCTGCGGGGCGACCCTCGTGCCCGTCGCGCACCGGGTTTATTTCCCGGCGATGCGCGCCTTCTGGCTGCTTAAGGGAGTCCTGCGCGTGCTGACCCGAGGCCGCCTGACCCGCCTCCCCTGGCCGCTCGACGCGCTGGAGCGATCGCTCAGCCGCTGCGAATCCCGAACCGGAGACCAGCTCGTAGTGTTGTTCCGGCGGTCTACGCCCGAAGATGCAGACAACAATTAAACCTGCGGCGCGCAAGCCTCCAGCGCCGCTTCCGCGCCATCAGGAGTCGCCGCTGACCTTTTCTTCCTCGTCGTTTTCGGCGGGCGCTGCTTCCTTGGCCTTGTCGCCGCCGCTTTCCGTCGCCTTCTGACCTTCCAGCGCCTTCTGCACCGTCGAGAAGAACGCCTTGACGGACTTCTGATATTGCCGCGGAATGCGGTCACGGGTGACCGCGTCGGTGGCTTCGCGCTCCTCCGCGGTGACGATCTCCGCCAGCGCCTTGCTCGCCTGTCCCTTCACCTGCTCGCCGTCGATGAGAAACTGTCCGACGATCGCGCCTTTGCGGGTCTCCACCTTCTGCCGCTCGGTCTTGAACGCGACGGTCGTCTGCTGCTCTTCCGCGAGGCCGCCGCGGCCCTGTCCGGGCTTCTGCCCCATCCCGCCGTTGCCCTGCTTGCCGCCGCCCTGACATTGCCCCGTTCCGTTGCACCCGGAGCATTTCCCGCCGTTGCACTGCCCCGTCCCCTGACACTGCGAGCAGGAGTTCATGCTGTCCTTCGCATCCTGAAGGTCGGACAACGTCGAGTTGAGCTGGTCCATCTCGGCCTGAAGCTGCTCCAGCTCGCTGAGCTGGTCCGACGCGGCGGAAAGCCCCGCCGCCGCCTCCGACATCGACCCCGGCGAGTTGCACTGCGACGCCTGCTTCATCGCCTGCGAAAGCTGCTTCATCCCCTGGCTGGCGGACCGACGCTGCGCAAGCTGCTTCGCCATCTGCTCGATCTGCTGCTGGTTGTACCCCTGCTGCTCCAGCGATTTCTTGACCTGATCGAGATCCTGCTTGCTGAGGTTCTCCAGCATGCGCTGAAGGTCTTCCGGTTTGATCCCCGCCTGCTGGAGTTTCTGCTCCAGCTCCTTGTTCTGCGCAAGCTGCTCAAGCTGCTTCGAGAGGTCTTCGAGCTGCTTGCTGAGCTGCTCGGCCATCTCCTTGTCTTCGTCGTGCTTCAGCGTGGCGAGCTGCTCCTGAAGCTTCTCGATCTGCTCCTGCGCCTCCTTGAAATCCCCCTCCGCCAGCGACTTTGACAGTTCGTTCGCCGGCGTGTCCGCCTCCTGCGGGACTTTCAACCCCCGCATCATCTTCTGCATCTGCTCGACCTTGTCGTATCCCGGATCATCGAGCTTGTCCTTCACCGCATCCGCAAGGCTGTCGATCTTCTTCTGCGCCTCGTGTCGGATCGCGTCGGGTTTGTCCAGCGGCGCGACCGGCGCTTCCGCCAGCCGCTCCATCTCCTCCTTGAGTTCCTCCAGCGCCGGGTTGTCCTCGGCCTTGCGGATGATCTCCTGAAACTGCTTCTTGACCGTCGCCTGCACCTGCTCGACCGCCGCCACCTGCACCGGGTCCGCCGCTTGCTTCTCCTCGCCCAGCAGCCCCGCCGGAACCAGCAGCGACAACCCCGCCGCCAGCGACGCCCCCGCCGCGTAATTCGCCGAGCGCGGGTACGTAAACCGGATGTGACGGCGCGCCGACACCGCCGTACTCGCCCGCTCCGCGTCCGACACGACGGCTTGCGCAAAAGGATCGTCAGACGTTCGGCAATAAAAGCTGCTGCTGAGACGCTCTCGCAACCCCGCCGCCTCATCCAGCGCCGCCGCCGCCGACCCCAGACTCCGGCGCTCCGCCAGCGACCAGATCAACGACGCCAGCACCGCGACCGCCGCCAGCGTCGCCGCCGACAGATCCAGCGGGATCGCTGCCTCCGTCAGTCGCTGCGTCACCGTCAGCCCCGCAAACCCGACCGCCGCCCCGCACAAGCACCAGAACAGCCGGCTCATCCAGCCGTTCAGCCAGATTCGCCGCCGCGCCACGTGAACCTGCCGCTCGAAGTGACTCATGACGAAGACTCCTGCCGGAGGCCCGGTCTCCCGGCGCAGCCTGCAACAAACCGCGCGTCAAACTCCGCCTTCACGTTGATACCGTCTCAGGGTCCGCTCCACGATCTTATCGGTGATTCTAGCCCGATCTGCACGTCCGAACAACGCGAATTCACCGAGGCGACGATCCCGGCAGAACCGCAACCCGCCCGCAAAGCGGCTTTCCACCTCTTCGACGATCCGCCGACTCCGGCGTTAACCCCCTCGGCAGCCAAGCCGCACAATCCCTGACAACTCAGAACCGCGAATACGCCCGATCGTCGACGCTGAGGAACCCGTGGTCGGGCCAATTCAACAGCGCCTCGTTTTCCGGGCGTGCCCCGGGCTTGCGCGACGGCGTCCGAATCACGTCCCCGTGACCGTCGGCGTAAGCGACATTCGTCGCGCCCCGGTGACGGAACGCCTGTGCCCCCGCATGTACCGTGCTCTCCGCCACGCCGGCGTCCAGCGGGGCGCGCATGAACTTGTTCGCTCCCGCCCGGTAACCGCCGTCGCCCGTCAGCGCCACCGACGACGGCGACCGCACCTGCGCCGTCATCGCCGGTTCCTCGCCCATCCCGAGATACTCCTGCTCGCCCTGTCCGCGCCCCAGATAGGTCGTGTTGTAGTTGTACCCGGTGTAAGGATCACCCGTCGTCATGCTCGGTCCCTCGTACGACGGACACTGCTGCACCGCTCCACCGTCCGCGTACTCCCAGATCAGACCCGCCGACGCCTGTTTCGGGCTGCCCCAAGGCGTTCGCGTGTCCCAGCACACGAACGCCTCCTCTCGCTCGTCCACATACTGCGCGATCGGATACCGGTCGGAATACACGTGCGCGTACGCCTGCACCGCCGTCCCGATCTGCCGCAGGTTCGAGGCGCACTGCACCGCGGCCGCCTGCTTCCGCGCCTTCGACAGCGACGGCAGCAGCATCGCCGCCAGCAGCGCCAGAATCGCGATCACCACGAGAAGCTCAATCAACGTGAACGCCCGCGCGGCATCGTCGCATCCCTGATCCCCCCGCGCCGCCCTCCACCTCTCCTTGAGTCGTTCAGATTTCTTCATTCTGCACTCTTCATTCACTTACATCGGCCCGGACCAGCCCTCGTACACCCGCACGTAGTCCTCCAGGTCGGTATCCCCGTCGCCGTCCAGGTCCGCCGCCCGGCAATCACATGCTTCGATCTGTCCTCCCCCCCCGGAGAAGCACCGCTGCAACCGAGCGAAATCCGCCAGATCCGCGTCGCCGTCGAGATCGATGTCTCCCGAAACGGCGAAACCCGGCGCAACGTCCGCCAGCGCATCCACCTCTCCCAGCGACTCGCTCGTCAGATAGACGTACTGAATCGACTCGAACGGCGTCGCCGCCAGATCGAACCCCGCGCCGCCGCCCGAACCGCGGTACCACGCGATCGCCTCTCCCGCGGACACTCCGATGAAATCCGCCTCCACCAACGCCGGATCCACCGGTCGCGTGAAATCCGACGGCGCGCTCCACGCATGCGCGCAGGAGTCCCACAGATACGCATTCGTCGGGAAAAGATCGTCCCCGTAAGGCCCGCCCGCGAACACATGCCACGCCTCGGGGTTGCTCTCCGGATCGCCCTCGCCCGTCGGGCTGACCGCGACGATCACCGGCTCGCCGAAAAGCCCGCCGACGATCGTGACGGCGTCCATGTTCGTGTCGGGGTCGATGCCGGTGTCCGCAATGAAGAACGCATTGCCGAACACCAGCAGATCGATCCCGAAAGGATTCCGCGGATCATCCTCGACGGGATCGTCGAAGCGCACCTTGACGAATTCCCCGCGCCGCAGCGTCAGCAGCGTCTTGCGCCCCGACTCGTCGCGGTTCAGCGGCGCAACGACCACCGACGCACGAAAGGTCTGCCCCGAGAAAGGGTCGATGAAGGTCCGCGTCGGCTCGCCCAGCGCCGCCGTCGGATCATTGTAAAGCCCGCGCCCGTCCAGCGACGGGCTGAACTCCACGACAGCGTCCGCCCACGGATCGGACGCAACCGCCGCCGCAATCAACATCAGTGCGGTCAACATGACGGTCCGCTCCTTTCTTTCCGTAAATCACGGACACATCACCGTCACCGCCGCGCCACACTCCGCCGGATCGGTCAACGAGACCGCGTGCTCTCCCGAGTTCACGCCTCGCCACGTCCACCGCGCTTTCCGCCCGTCCACCGCCCCCTGATGCGGCACGCCGTCCAGCGTCGCGTACAAGACGACGCCGTCTTGCGCTTCCCCGCTCAGCCGCACCCGCGCTCGCACCCCACCGGATGCGCCGCACCGCGCCCGGAACGCCCGCACGTCATCGCACGTCACCCCCGATCCCACGGTGTACACGTACGCCAGCGAGGTCCACGCATCGCGCACGAGGAGTTCGCCCAGCGCCGCGTTGTGCGTCGCGTCGTACCAGTTCGAGTCGTTCGTCCCGTCTGGATCGACCCGGCGCACTTCGTCCGGGTCGTCGTTGTCCGCCGGACCTTCACCACGCCAAGCCGCCTCGATCGCCTCCGCGGCGACGATGCCCAGCGCGTCCACGTCGCCCGTGGCGAAATCGCCGCCGCCCGTGTGAAGGTTGCCGCTTGCGTCAAAGCCCAGCGATGCCGCCGACAGCACGTCGCAGACCTGCACGCCCTCGGCCTCGTAGTCGATCAGCGAACCGCCTTCGACCGCCTCGCGCCACCGCGCGTAAGCAAACCCCTTCACCCAGCCCGTCTCGCTCGGTCCGTTGAGCTTCAAACCGGTCCCGGTGTAAAGGTTGCCCGTGGCGTCGAACGCCACCCCGGCCGAGAAGGGACCGCCGGTCATGAACCGAGGATTCACGGGCGCCTTCGGATCGCTCGTCGTGTCCAGCAGCGTCATGTCGCCCGCGTCGCGGATCGCCAGGTGAACCGCGTCGAACCACTCCGCGTCGTAATGCCCGACGAAGAACCACGTCCCCGCCAGCGTCTGCACGTCGAACACGCCCACCGCGTCGAAACTGTTCCCCACCGCGAAGCGCGTGCCGTCCGGCGAAACCCGCACGAACGCCGGATACGACACCGGACCGCCCTCTCCCGGCAGCGCCCCCCGAAGCTCGAAATGCCGCGACCCCGGCGAGGTCTCGATGTACACATCGTTGGCCGCAACGACGATCACGCGCCCGTCCGGATGAACGTCGAACATGTCCTGAAACGCCCCCGCGGAAGGCAGGGGTGCAACGCCGCGCAGACCGTATCCGCCGATGTCACTGGCTAACGCCTTCGCCCCGATCAACGAGACACTCACCGCAATCGCAACGAGACCCCGCTGCAAAACCGAACCACGCCCGCCAGGAAGCGGGTGCTTCCAGCCGCTCAAGCAAAAGCGGTAACTGGGAACAAGCAAACAAACTGAGGTGAAGCGCCGCAAGGCGCGGCTTCCGATCGACATGCGTTCCTCCTTCTTGTGCCGGGGGCGCCAAACCCGGGCGCCCGAAAAACAAAAAAATCCCGGCGCTTCGCGGAGCAAAGCGCCGGGACCGCCTGTCTCGGAAGGAAACGCCGAACCCACCGCGCGCTTGCGCGACGGAACGGCGCCCGATCGGGCTGGTCGCGGCCGCCGTCCCCGAGGCGCCACGTCCGAACGCGGTGGCAGGCAGGTCTTCTGGCTGACGGATCACTCTACTTGCCGGGCCTTCTCCGCGCGAGCTTCACAAGCCTCAAGACCTGCAAAACCCCGCCCGAATGGCGCATCCGGCGTTCGTCCCCGATCACAGCGGCGGGTCCACGGTGGATTCGCACCACCTTCCCTCTTCGAGCGCGTCATCGCGCCCGACCTGCTACCGCAAAGGATTCACTTGTCACGTTTGCGGCCCCACGCGCCGAAGCCGCCAAGACCGCATCGACAGGCTAATCCCGTCTCCTGCGCCGTCAAGCGCAAACGAAACAAGGAGGTTCCCCACCGCGGTGAGTTTTGCACATGCGAAAAACAAATAAAGAGACCTGAGTCTTCCTCTGAACACAGGGGACGATCCTTGGATGACCTGGGAACTGTCGCCCGGAACGTCTTAGCGACTCGGAGTGCGGGCGGGAGTCGCCCGGCGATTTGCGGCGGCGGCGCGGAGCATTGAACAAGGCCATCCCGGAGGGAACGGAGCATCGCCGGGAGCGTTCGTCTCAATCCTGAAAAGTGCGCGATCGTCGGGCGCGCTTGTTTCAATCCCGAAGGGATTGCGGCCTCCAGCCCAAGGTGGGACGCCGAGAGCGGGCTAACTTGGGTTTCCGGTGTCGGCCCTTCGATCAACTTCCGAGGCGCGAGCAGCCGAGGCGCAAGCAGTGAGCATAAAAATAAAATGAGAAAATTACATTTAAAATGAATTTTGTCTGCGGTTACGGCGTGAAGTTAGCGCGGGCTTAGCGCCATGATAACAATTCACCGGGACAATCCGCCGGACTAAGGTCTCTGAGACGCCTCATCGTCATGCTTCAGGAGAGGTGCGTGGCCAAAGCACATGCGACCGTTGCCGTCGGGACAACAAGGCTTCCGGCTATGATTCGCCCCTCGCCCGTTTCGCCCGCGCCTCTAGCGCAAGACGTGGTGATCCGGACGGTGTCGCTGACCATCCGTTACGGCGATTTTGAGGCGGTCAAGAACGTTTCCCTTGAATTCCACCGTCACCAGGCGACGGCGTTGATCGGTCCCAGCGGATGCGGCAAGAGCACGCTGCTGCGGGCACTGAACCGCATGAACGACTTCACGCTGAACTGCCGGGCGACCGGTCGGGTGGAGTACGCCGGGCGGAACATCTATGACACGGGGTGCGATCCGGTGGAGCTGCGCCGGCGGATCGGGATGGTGTTTCAGAAGCCCAACCCGTTCCCCAAGTCGATCTACCGGAATGTCGCGTGGGGAGCGATGATCAACGGGTTTCGCGGAGACACGGACGCCCTGGTGGAGCAGTGCCTGCGCCGGGCGGGACTCTGGGACGAGGTCAAGGACAAGCTGAAACAGAACGCGCTTCAGCTTTCCGGCGGGCAGCAGCAGCGGCTTTGCATCGCTCGGGCGCTCGCGCTGGAGCCGGAAGTCCTCCTGATGGACGAGCCTTGTTCCGCGCTGGATCCGATCGCCACCAGCCGGATCGAGGATCTGATCGACCAGCTCAAGTCGCGTTACACGGTGATTCTCGTCACCCACAACATGCAGCAGGCGGCGCGCGTCGCGGACCGGACCGCGTTCCTGTACCTCGGGGAGTTGATCGAGGTGGACGAAACCCCGAACATGTTCACTCAGCCGACGCATCCGAAGACTCAGGCGTACCTGACGGGGCGGTTCGGCTGATCGCATGACGGTCCACTTTGTCAACCTGCTGGACGACCTTCGGCGGCGTTCCCTGCGGATGGCGGCGTTGGTCGAGGACATCCTCAACGAGGCGTGCGACGCCCTCTTGCTCGGCGATGAGAACCTCGCCCGCCGCGTCATCCTGCGCGACGAAGGTGTCGACGCGGAGGAGGTCGAGGTCGAAAAAGAGGTGATCCGTCTGCTGGCGCTGTATCAGCCGGTCGGGACGGACCTGCGCCTGCTCTGCACGATCCTGAAGGTCAACAACGACTTCGAACGGATTGCGGACTGCGCCGTGAACGTAGCGGAGCGCGCCAAGCATCTCGTCGATCATCCGGTCTATCGTGCCGACGTGGAGATACGCGAACTGTGCAACGTTGTGCAGCAGACGCTGCGCCGCGCGATTCAGGCTTACGGCGCAGAAGATCTCGAGGCGGCGCAGGCCATCCGCCGCGGCGACACGGTCATCGACGATCTCTACGCCCGGATCATCAAGGATTTCACCGCCGAGGGCGCCACCGGCCCGGACAACACCGCCGCCATGCTCGACGCCCTGTCCGTCGCGAAAAACCTCGAACGCATCGCCGACCACGCGACCAACATCGCCGAGGACGTCATCTATCTCATCACCGGACAGATCGTCCGGCACCAGTCCTGACGCGCCGGCTTAAAACCGTGACGCCCCAGGAAGAACACAACGAGGCGCAATAAGGCTGGAGGCACAGAGGCAACGAGGACGCCCAAGCCCCTGAGGCCCGCTGCAAGCTGCGCACTTCATGCGTCGAGCTTCATGCCGCACGATGCACGCTGAACAAGGCGCGGTCTCCGATTCCCCGATCCCCAATTCACCAACCCCCAACCCGTAGGGCGGGCTATGCCCGCCGCCCGATTCCCCTCACCGCACCTCGCCACGGCGTTCGAGGAACTCGCCGCGGCTGGCTTTGCGGCCTGTGGCGTCTTTCAGCTGCGCGACGGCGATCCAATACATGCCGCGGGGGAGGCGCTTGAAGGTGGCCGAGGCCGAGCCGTCGGGGGCGATCCGCGCCTTTTTCGTGGCGAGGGTCTTGCCGCTGTCGTCGGTGACGCGGACGGCGGCTTTGCCGGCGGGGAGCGTGGGACGGCGCGACGCGAGCCATCGCCGGATCGCGCCCGGTGCACGTTGAGCCGGTCCAGCACCACGATCAGCGGGCCGCGGATGTGCCGGTCCAGGACCCGCGGGAACTCCGTCGCCTCGGACGTCCTGATGTTCGTGGGGTGGATGTGGAACACCGCCGAGAGCCGGTGGCGCTCACGCGAGGGCGGCACGGTGATGGTCCCGATGACGCTCAGCCGATCGCGCCGGTCCCAGCAGCGGATGATGGGCGTCTGCCCGCGCGGAACCCACGAGCGCCGCACCAGCGGCTGGAGCATGAAGCCGGATTCGTCGAGGAACGTGAGGGTGGCGTTCAGCCGCCGCGCCTTTTTTGATGCGCGGCCAGTCCCTCTTCCGCCACCGCTCGATGGCCCGCTCGTCGCGCTCGCGAGCCCGGGCCTCGGGCTTCCGGGCGCTCCACCCCAGCGCGTGCGGGATGCGCCAGACGTGGTCGGGGTCGTACCCGACGTTGAGCTTCCTGCCGATGAGGTCGGCCACCCTCCGGCAGGTCCGGAGATCGCTGGGATACCCCGCGGCCAGGGTGCCCCTCTTGAGCAGGGCCACCAGGGACCTCTTCTGCGCCTTGTTCAGCCGGGGCTTGGGTTCCGGGTGGGGCTTGGCGGCCAGCCCCGCCGGGCCGCGCCGCAATGCCTTCTTCCACCGGCTGACCGACGACGGCGAGGCCCCTACCAGACGGGCCACCTCGTTGACCCCCTTGCCCTGTCCCAGCAGCGCGCCCGCCCGCAGCCGCCGGGCGATCTCATGTCTGATGATACACATCTCCGCCCTTCGCCTTGAATTCCGCGGATTTTTCGGTCATGCCGACCTTAAGCGCCGCCGCTTCGCCGACGCCCATCTTCGCCGCGTAGGCCCGCACGTCCTCGGTGATCTTCATCGAGCAGAACTGCGGACCGCACATCGAGCAGAAGTGCGCCGTCTTCGCGCCGTCCTGCGGGAGCGTCTCGTCGTGAAAGGCGCGGGCGGTGTCGGGATCGAGGCTGAGGTTGAACTGGTCCTCCCAGCGGAACTCGAAGCGAGCCTTGCTGAGGATGTCGTCGCGGAGTTGCGCCGTCGGGCGGCCCTTCGCCAGGTCCGCCGCGTGCGCCGCGATCTTGTAGGCGATCACACCCTGCTTAACGTCCTCGCGATCGGGCAGGCCCAGGTGTTCCTTTGGCGTCACATAACACAGCAGCGCCGTTCCGTACCAGCCGATCATCGCCGCGCCGATGGCGCTGGTCAGGTGGTCATGCCCCGGCGCGATATCCGTGGTCAGCGGGCCCAGGGTGTAGAACGGCGCCTCGCCGCACCACTCCAGTTGCTTCTCCATGTTCTCCTTGATGAGATGCATCGGGATGTGCCCCGGCCCTTCGTTCATCACCTGCACGTCATGCTCCCACGCCCGGCGCGTCAGCTCGCCCTGGGTATGCAGCTCCGCGAACTGTGCCTCATCATTGGCATCGGCGATGCATCCAGGCCGCAACCCGTCGCCGATGGAGAACGAAATGTCGTAGGCGGCCATGATTTCGCAGATTTCGTCCCAATGCGTGTAAAGGAAGTTCTCCTGATGATGCGCGAGGCACCACTTGGCGAGGATCGACCCGCCGCGCGAGACGATGCCCGTGACGCGCTTCGCGGTCAGGGGAATAAACCGCAGCAGGACGCCGGCGTGAATCGTGAAGTAATCCACGCCCTGCTCGGCCTGCTCGATGAGCGTGTCGCGGAACAAGTCCCACGTCAGTTCCTCCGCCCGGCCGTCCACTTTCTCAAGCGCCTGATAGATCGGCACGGTTCCGATGGGTACAGGGCTGTTGCGCAGGATCCACTCCCGCGTCTCGTGGATGTTTTTTCCGGTGGAGAGGTCCATCACCGTGTCCGCGCCCCAGCGCGTCGCCCAGACCATCTTCTCGACCTCCTCCTCGATGGAGGACGCCAGCGCCGAGTTGCCGATGTTGGCGTTGATCTTGGTGAGGAAGTTGCGCCCGATGATCATCGGCTCCAGCTCGGGGTGATTGATGTTGCACGGAATGATGGCCCGCCCGCGTGCGACCTCGTCGCGCACGAACTCGGGCGTGACCCGCGCCGGGAGCGCCGCGCCGAAGCTCTCGCCGCGATGCCGCTGCCTGAAGAACTCCGCGTACCGCGGATGCTCCAGCATGCGCTCGATGCCCTGGTTCTCACGGATGGCGACGAACTCCATCTCCGGGGTGATGAGTCCGCGCCGGGCATAATGCATCTGAGTCACGCGCCGACCGGACTTCGCCCGCAGCACCGGGCGTCGCGCCTCGGCGGGAAACCGCTCGACCCGCACGGATTCCGCCCGCGCGTAGCCGTCGTCCTTCGGCTGCACCTTCCGCCCGTCGTAGGCCTCGACGTCGCCGCGCGCCGCGATCCACGCCGCGCGCATCGGACGCAGACCGCGCCGAACGTCGACGGCCACGTCGGGGTCCGTATACGGTCCGGACGTGTCGTAGACGAAGATCGGCGGGTTCGCCTCGACGCGTTCGCCGACTCGTGTCGGGGCGAGGTCGATCCGCCGCATCGGTACGCGCAGCTCCGCGTGCAACGAGCCGGGCAGATACACCCTGCTGGAACCGGGAAGCGGTCCGACGCTGCGCGAGGGCAGCGCGCTGGGTGCGGGCGTTTCTTCCTTTCCTTCCGGATGATTCAGGACGTTCAAGGACGCAATCGACATCGGTTTATCTCCAAGGCCCGCAAACGCAGCGCCCTCGCCGGGCGGGCCGGTGCAACTCTGGATCGACAGCCGGATCATTTTACGCCGCGGCAGGGGAAAAGACAGGCGCGGACCGGCGGGGAGGGGCGTGCCGAGGTTCTTGGTTGCGGGGTTGTTGCATCAACTCGGAGCGCAGGCGTTCTGTCTGCGCGTGCGAAGCGGAGGTTTGCGATTCTGGCGCGGGGTGCGTGGCGGAGTTTCGCGATCCTGCCGCCGAGTTCGATCGCGTCCGGTTGGTTCGTGCTGAAACGCCGCCGATAACGCGGGAAGGCCGGCCACATTTGAGAGGCGGAAGCTGACGCCCTCTCGTCCGCGAATTGTACCTTACTTCCGTGATGGACGGTGAACAGCCGCCGACGCCGTGTAAACCGGCTCGGCTGCGCAGCGGGGCGGCGCAGCGCCGATTACGCGGACGATCCACGCGGACGTGGAAGTGCGTCGCGGGGCGGCGGCTACCGATAGATGCCGGGAGGAGCGCGCTGGCGATGGCGCGGCGCGCGAGTCGAGCGGATCGTCGCGGAGCAGGACATGAAGCCGGAGATCATCGAAGCGATCAAGCGCAGTGCGGCGGTTCCGTCAATGCCCGCCGTAGTGGTACGGTTTCTCGAGGTGATTCAGGATCCGGATTTCACGTATGACGACGTGGTGCGCGTGCTGTCCGCGGATCCCGGGACGGTGAGCGAGATCCTGCGGCTGGCGAACTCGCCGCTGTTCGGGACGCGCCACGACATCACGTCGCTGAAAACCGCGTTGACGCTGCTGGGTCCGAAGCGGACGCGGTCGCTGGTGCTGGGGCGGTATCTGGTGGAGTCGATGGGCGGGCGCGACGTGGACGGGCTGGACATGAGCTACGCCTGGCGGCGGTCGCTGGTGTGCGCCGTGGTGGCGTCGCAACTGGCGGGAAGGCGCCGTCCGCAGGTGCGCGAGGAGACGTTCATCAGCTCGCTGCTGGCGGACATCGGGATCCCGATCCTGGCGCAGGCGATGACGGAGAAGTACTGGCCGATCAGCGAGCGGTATGTGCCTTACGGCATTCCGGTGACGCCGGAAGACGAGGTGCGAGCGGTGGGGGTGCATCACGCGGAGGTCTCCGCGATGGTGCTGGATTTCTGGAAGCTGCCGGAAGTCGTCGTCGCCGCGGTCCGCATGCATCAATCACCGCCGGAAGCCGTCGCAGGCAGCAACGGCGAGGCCGCTCGGATCGCGTATTTCATTCACGGCGCGGACATGATTTCGCGGTTGCTCTGCGAAATTCCTGACGAGGCGTCGATCGAAGAGCAATGCCGCAAGGCGATGGAGGCGGCGGACTGTGAGCTGACGATGCTGCTCGATGTGCTTCCGAAGGTGGAGAGCGAGGTCAACGAACTGGCGAAGCTGCTGCGGATCGACGTGGTCGCGGGCTCGGTCTACGACCTGCTGGCGCGAAACGTGCGGGAGCTGCTCGCGGCGCCCGCGGTTGCGTAAGCGGATTGGTGACGCGGGCACGGCGCGACAAGCGCCAGCGGCAAGACAAGGCGCTGACCGTCGTGGCATGCGGGGACAGGTCGAAGGGGTCGATGAAAAGGGGGGCGCTAATGCGCATCGACAGACAGGAGAGTCCGGCGGCGTACGTCTCGACCGCAGCGGGGGCGACGCGCTTCGGACCCGTCGGCGGCGAGGGGTGTGCAGTCGCGGCGGCGCCGGCGACGGGTCGGCGTGCTTCGCACCGGCACTGGCGTCCGTCGACAGCGGTGGAGCTTGCCGTACCCGGGGATCCGGGCGTCGGCGTCACGGGGCGGTTGCTGAATCTGTCGGAGGACGGGCTGGCGTGTCTCGTGTCGTCGGACGCCGTGGCGATGCTGGCGGCGTCGGGACAGGTGCGTTGCAGCCTGGGACTGGTCGGAGCGGCGGCGAGGTTGACGCTGGCCGCACGGGTGGCGCACGTCAGCGACGCTTCGGAGCCCGGATACAGCCGCGTGGGACTGGATTTCACGCGGGATTCAAGAAACGCTGAGGCCCGGCGACGGGTCTGTGAGGCGCTGGTTCACGCGCCGTTCTGATCACATAACTGAGAGACGACATGTCCACCACGGCAATCCTTCCCGCAAACTTCCGACGTGACGCCATCCTGCAACAGGTGATCGCCCGCGGCACGCGCGTTACGGTCACGGAGCGCGGGGAGAGCGGCTGGCGCATGCACACGGGCGCGTTCGTGCCTGAGGCCGGCGGCGAGAGTTTGATCTGGGTTGCACTGGCGGACGATCCGCGTGAACCCGGCGGAGTCTCAGGGGCGGGTCTTGCGCCCGGACGGGAGATCGGGCTGACGTTTCGCCGGGGACACAAGAAGTGCATCTGCTGCTGCACGATCGAGCGATGCGAAAGCGGCGGCGGAGTGACCCGGATCGGTTTGCGGCGGCCTCGGCAGGTGCAGGAGCTTCAGCGGCGGGTCTTCGAGCGCACCGAACCGACGAAGGACTGTCCGATCGAAGTGGAATTGCGGGCCTTGCCCGGCGGAACCTCAACCTCGACGGGCGCGGTCATCCGCGGGAGTCTGATCGACATCTCGGCTGGCGGCATCAGGGTTCGTGCGAACCTGACCGGCAAGATTGAAGTCGGCGCGGGCTACCTTTGCAGTCTGCGGTCGGATGCGGTGCGGATGGCGCTGACCGTGGAGGCGGTGCTTCGTCACGCGGAAGCTCCGGTCGACGGGGCGGCTTCGCTGGGGCTGCAATTCATCGGGTTGGAGGCGTCGACGCAGGGATATGAAAAGCTGCTCGGGTTGGCGCGGTTCGTGAAGTCGCTTCAGCGTCGGACGGCTCGGACGGTGGAGCAGGACGCTGGTCGGACCGGAGTGTCGGCGGTAAAATCCGGGCATGACCGCATTCACACTCGTCCGCACTGACTGGGGGACGTTCAGCTTCGTTTCTCGCGACGACCGGCTCGTCGCGACGTACCTTCCCGCGTCACGCGCTGACGCGATCGTCCGTATCCGCCGGGGGTTCGGCGAGGTTCACGAGGATCCCGGGGCGTTGCCGCGGTTCCAGCGGCAGGTGCAGGCGTACTTCCGGGGGGAAGCGTTTGCTTTTGACGTCGAGTTGAACCTGGACGACCTCACGCGGTTTCAGCGGCAGGTTGTTGCGAAGTGCCGGGCGATCCCACCGGGGCGGACGCGGTCTTACGGCGAACTCGCCCGACAGGCCGGAAAACCCGGGGCCGCCCGCGCCGTCGGCGGCGTGATGTCGCACAATCGCCTGCCGATCGTGGTGCCGTGTCATCGGGTCGTGCGTTCCGACGGTTCGTTGGGCGGGTTTTCCTCGCCCGGTGGTTTGAAGGACAAGGAGCGCCTGCTTGCGCTGGAGCGTCGCACCGCGGCGACTGCGCTCTGCC
>BOJX01000037.1 GCA_016860685.1 Planctomycetota bacterium | reverse complement strand
AACTCAACGAACCCGAGGTGATTCAGGCGCGGTCGCCGAGCAGGATCGTCAGGCACACGAGCTGGAGGAAGCATGCCAGCAGAAGTCGCGGAGCCGCGTCCACGCTCGGTCCGGCGAGCAGACCCACCAACCCCCACCCCGCCGACACCACCGCCAGAAGCTGCGCCAGCGTTCCGATCAACCTCAGGTACGAGAAATCGCCCTGCCGCTGGCGGCGCTGCATGAGATCGAGTTGCCGGTGAATGTCGCGCAGCAGTTCCGCGGACCCCGGCTCCTGCGGCGCGTCCGGTTTGCCTCCCTGTTGTTCGTTCACGAATCCCTCCACGATGTCCGCGGCCTCCCGAAGCGTCGCGACGACATGATCCGCCTCGCCGACGCCCGCATCCGGCGCGCCGTCCGGAGCGAGAAGAATCGTGCGACACCCCGCCCGCCGACCGGCCTCGACGTCGCGCAGCGCGTCGCCGATCATCCACGACCGCGCCAGGTCGATCCCGTGTTCCCGCGCCGCGGTCAGCAACATGCCTGGTTTCGGCTTGCGCCAGTCGCTGTCGCGGCGGTACGCCTCAACGACGGCCTCATGACCGTCCAGATACGGACAGTAGTAGAAAGCATCCGGAGCGGCTTCGCCACCAAGAAGGCTTGTGATTCGGGCGTTTACCTCATCCACGGCGCGCTCGTCGAACAACCCGCGGGCGACCCCCGACTGATTCGACGCCACGATCAGCGCGTACCCCGCACGGCGCATCCGCCGCAGCGCCTCCCGCGCCCCGGTGCAAAGCCGTGCCTTGTCCGGATGATCGATGTAGCCGCCGTCCTCGATGATCGTGCCGTCGCGGTCGAGGAACACCGCCGGTCTGCGCAAGCCCGGTGAGCCGCTTGTCGTGTCGTTCGTCATTACGCAATCCGCGGGCAGGATCCGCCGAACCCACTTACACCAGTTTCGTTTCCCCCGGCACGGGCACAGGCGCGATCGGCAACGCGCTGAACTCGTAATGCGGCGGCGTCAGGTCAAGCTGCGAAGCGTTCATCGCCCACTTCCACGACACCTCGCGCCCCGTGTACGCCGACATTCGCCCCATGATGGCCGTCAGCGTGCTTTCCGCGACGCGCTTCCCTTCGTTGATCGGGCAGCCGTCGCGGATGCTCTTGATGAGGGCGGCGTGCTCCAGTTCATAAGGGTTCGGCGCCTCGCCCACCAACTCGTATTTCCACGTCCGCGCCTTCGACCAGCCGTGCTTGCTGACGTGGATCGTCCCGGCCGGGTCCGCCCACCCGCGCGTTCCGACGAGACGCTCGCTGACCCGGTCCGAGCACCCGGCGATCTGGCGGCACTGGCTGGAAACGCGGCGCCCTCCGGAATACTCGTATTCCACGGCGAAATGATCGAAGATGTTGCCGAATTTCGGATCGACGCGGACTTGCCGCCCTCCCATGCCGACGCACTTCTCCGGAGGTCCGCCCATCGCCCAGTTCATGATGTCCAAATTGTGAATGTGCTGCTCGACGATGTGATCGCCCGAAAGCCAGCAGAAATACAGCCAGTTCCGGCACTGCCACTCCATGTCGGACATCTCGGGCGTGCGCTCGATCACCCACAGCGCGCCCTGATTCCAGTAGCACTGCCCGGCGACGATATCACCCATCTCACCGTCGAGTACGCGCTTCATCGTCTCGCGATAAGCTGGGTCGTGCCGCCGCTGCGTGCCCGCGACGATCGCCAGCCCGCTTGCATGCGCCAGCTCCGACGAGGCGATCACGCTGCGCACGCCGACCGGATCCACCGCGACCGGTTTCTCCATGAAAACGTGTTTGCCCGCTTCGACGGCTGCCTGAAGGTGGCGCGGACGGAAGTGCGGTGGCGTGGCGAGGATGACCATCTCAAGGTCGCACGCGAGTACGCCTTTGTAATTATCGAACCCGGTGAAGCAGCGATCGTCGGTGACTTTGCAGGCTTCGCCCAGCTCCTTCAGGCTCTCACGGCAGCTTTTCACGCGCTCGTCCAGCAGGTCGCCGAGCGCCACAATCTCGACGTTCGGCGCCGCCCGCACCGCGTCTTTCGCCGCTCCGGTCCCGCGACCGCCGCATCCGATCACGCCGACCCGGATGCGCTCCGCCCGCTCCATCTTTCCAGCCAGAACCGCCGGTCCCTTTCGGGCGCCCGTCCCCGCGCACCCGCCAACCGCCACGACCGTCGACGCCACAGCCGACGCCGCGATGAACGAGCGACGGGACATAGGCGCCGATGCAGGTTCAATCATCGAGGGGGACGCAGAGATCCCGGAGGGCGGGTCGCCGCTTGAAGCAAGATGAGACGCTCCGTGTCCAGAACCCGCGCCGCTGTGTGCCGTTTCGTTCGTCGCCATCGCCAGCCTCCTGTTGGATGACCTTCGTAAGCCCGCCGATATGATACGAAGTTGATGCCAGGCGGGGTAGGCGCGCGGTCTTCGTCATCTTCGACGTGGGTGGGTTGAGGCCTGAAGCGGGTCGCCTCCGGGGGGGCGCAGCCAGGTCCTGGGAAGCGGGTTTCGCGGGACGCCGTCGATCCGCGTTGGTCTGTTTCCTCGAACGTCCGTGAAAGGGGTTCGCTCGGAAGAAGTGAGGTGGGACCGGTAGAAGATCTACCGGCTGGCAAGATATGCGATCTCGAAGCAGTCGCCGGCGGTGATCGGCGTAGCGACGCCGACGTCGAGGGTGGCGTAAGTCGCGTCCACCGAACCGGTCGGTTCGAGTGTGTACGACGTGGCGGCGGAGGCCTTGCGGGCCTGCTGAAGCACATCGGTTCCCTCGCCGATGGCGAAGTAAAGGCCCAACTTCGCGGTGTTGCCGATCGAGACCGTCTGTCCCGCGGCAGATTGCGCCGGGAGGATGATCTTGCTGACCGTCTTGAACGGTTTGACACCGGAGGTGAGCGTCGTTCCGTTGAGCGCGATGACGTCCGTGATGCGCTCGTTGGCGAAGTTCGTGCCGATGAGAATGACGTTCTGCGTCATTTCGTCCTGGTTGCCCTTCACGGACAGGACACGATAGACATCGGGTTGGGTGATGCCGGTCGTGATCGTTTGTTCCGAAGCGGTCAACGCCGTAGCGGCGAGGATCGCTGTGTTCGAAACGGCGGCGACGTTGACCAAGCGCTGCGTCATCGACACCGGTTGCAGCGTCGCGGACACCGGACCTTTCCACTTGGAGAACTTCACTCCGGAGGTCTTGACGGCGGGACCGCCGCCCGAGTTGTTGTAAACATCGAACTGGACGCTCTCTCGCTCATCACTGTCAAATGACGTGATCGATCCTCCGTCCAGATTCACGGCGTCTGCTTCGTCTGCCACGACCCCGAAGGCTCGTGCCTGGTCTGCGTCTTGCGCATCCGTGACCGTGACCCGTGCGGAGATGTTGCAATCTTTGAATCCTACGGGACCGCCGGAACTCGAAGGAGAAGCCTTAACATAGACGCCACGCGCATCCAGATTCTCTTCATGCGACGCGGCGCGGATGGTGCATCCGTTGAACGAAATGGATCCCGGCTCGCAGGTTGGCGTCGAGTCCTTGTCGTCAATGAAGACGCCGTGGTATTCCGGGGGCGACGTGGCGAGTTTGCCGTTGGCGGAGTCGCCGATGATCGTGCAGTTCTCGAATCGGATGTCGTCGCCGCACTCCAGCAGGACGCCGTAGTGCGAACTGATCATCTGGCTGTTGCTGATAAGCGCATTTGTGCAATTATTGTCGAGGCGCAGGCCCCAATGCAGCGCCTGAAGGCGGCAATTGAATATCCGCAATCCGCTGGCGCGGTTTCCGTAAACCGCTGACGAATCGTATTGAGCGATGGGGGGGGCCACGGCGTTGCGATCGACGACGATCGAGGTGTTCTGGATATGGGTGTCAGTTCCCACGTAAACGCAGGTGTAGGGCGCATCGGCGTCCAGCAGATCGGAATTGGCCAGGCGAGTTCGGGTGGAGCCTCGCAGATCCAGCATTGGAAAGGCGCCGAAGTTGCGGACGGTGATATGTTCCAGTCCAAGGTATTGGGTGCCGTCCGCGCCGGATTCAAGGTTGAACGCCAGACCCACGCCATCCGTCTGAAGATAGACGTCCTGGACCAGGCCGTAGAGCAGCGGATGGTCCACTCGAATGGCGTCGCTGTCATTATTGATCCCGCCGGGCGCTCCACCCTTGGCGATGAATTGTGAACTGAACACCTGCAGATTTCGGATTTCGTCCATCCCGGAAGAGGCTCGCAGAAGCAGGGCATGGGATCCGGTACTAAGCGTCTCGACCCGGCAATTGCGGATCGTCAGGCCATCTTCAAGATACTGCACGTCGATGCCGTTGCTGCCGTGGGCCTGCGTCTTGATCGTCACGCCGTCAAGGGTGACGTTACCGAGGTTGTCGCCCGTCCCTTCCTTCTTGATGACGATGCCGCGCCCTTCGTCGACCGTGCTGTCATTCGTGAGGATCGTCAGGTTGCGGACGGAGTTGTTGCGCGCGCCGACGCCTTTGATGGTGATGGCGTCCTTGTTGGCCGGGGCCTGAAGGATGACCGAGTCGCGGTCCACGCCGACGAGGTCGATGTTCTCCTTGGTGTCGTCAAGCACGACCTCCTCCGTGTAGGTTCCCGCATAAATAAACACTGTCCATTTTACAGTAGGATTGCTGCCGATATTGTCAAGGGCGTCGGCAATCGTCGTCCAATCGGCGTTACCGGATGGATCGACGGTTTTCGTCCGCTGGAAGTTGTGCTGGGCGAAGAGCGATGGGGCAGCAGCAAGCAGGAGCAACTCGACAACGAGGACGGAACTTCTCGGATTGAACATAAGCGCGACTCCCTGAAAAAGGAAAACGAACCGATGCCTGAATCCGCTGGGACGGCTCCACGCCGTCCGTCCGCCTCGGCGTATTCTAAGACCGTGGAAACTGGGCGGTCAAGCTGAAATCCCCAAAGGTTGAAAAAAAAGGCATGCAAGCGATGATACAGACGGCGGAGACGCTCAAACGCCCAATCCGATGTCCCGCCAGATGGAGGGCGACCTTATGTTCTCGCATAGATGGAGCGGGTGCGTAACTCGACTTTTTCCGATCGCCGCGTGGCTAGCCCCCCTGACCATCCCGGCGAGCGCCCAGATCTTTACTGCACTGAGAGTCGAAGGATCTGCACGCATTGTGGAAGGGAGGACGGCTCGATACACCGCCACGGCAGAATTCGATACCGGCAAAGAGTTCGACGTGACGTTGTCCAGCACCTGGTTGGTGGATCCCGACACCTACGCGGACTTTGACTTTCCGGGCCGACTGGTCACCCGCGAGGTTCCGGCAGATCAAGCGGTGGTGGTGAACGCAAGCTTCACCTGGGACGGGATCACCAAGAGTGGCGCCCTTGACGTGATTATTTTGGATAACCCTCCCGAGGACAGCGGCCCCGACCCCTGGCCCACGTGGGGTCGGACGACGACGCGCGTCGGTAACACCACGACCATAGGCTCACGAACGCCGCGAATTGAGTGGTCCGTGCAGGCTGACTTCTGGGTCGGCGACTCAGTGATTTACTCCAGTTGCTCGATGGACGCCCATGGGCGAATCTTTCAAGGGCAGCTTCGAGGTATTACGGCTGTTGATTCAAGCAGCCGGGAAGTGCTCTGGGTATTCGAGGCTGAGGATCTGGTTGATTCGTGTCCAACCGTCGTGGGTAATAGGGTTTACTGGGGCGTAACGGCTCAGAATGGGCTCCTCCGGTGCTCGGATGCCGCAACAGGCGTCGAGATCTGGCGAGCCAGTGGTGATTGGGGATTCAGGGTCTCTCCGGTGTTCGACGTCCGCAAGAACGTCTATTTCAATGATCAGAGATCCAACATCTACGCGCGCAGCTCAGGCGATGGCGCGGAGCTCTGGAGAGTGATGCTTAACGAGGTTTGTTATTGTCCCATAGCCCTTGATTCAAATCAAATCCTGCTCGGCGGCAAGAATGACAAGGTTGCAGCGCTGATGCCTGGCATCGAATCAGAACCGTGGGTAGTCGATTGGGTCTTCGATACAAACCGGGAAGTTTTCGGAACGGTCATGCTGACTGACGATGCCGCGTACATCGGGTCCACTGACCGGTATCTTTATGCGGTTGACCGGGCAGATGGACACGAATTGTGGCGATTCTATCTTGAGCAGAGCAATCGAGGCTCTGTTGCCCTAGGGCACGACGGAACGGTCTATGCATCCAGTTCAGGGAGCGTAGGTTGGCTGTTCGCGATCTCTCAGGAGGGTACGGAACTTTGGCGATTTCCTCTCGCGGGGTTCAACTTCAATCCGCCAGTGGTCGACGGAAACGGGACGATTTACATTTGTGTTCACAGGTCCGTTAATCGCGAAGGATGGGTCCAAGCCATTCGCCCTGATGGAACCGAGCTGTGGACCAAACCCATGCCGGATATGACGGTTGCCTCGCCGATGCTCGCCCCAGACGGCACGCTATATGTGATGTGCCGCGACAAGTTTCTTTACGCCTTCCGCGACCCGGCCGGAGACTTGAACTACGACCAGCGGATCGACCTCGCCGACTACGCGAGCTTCGACACCTGCATGACCGACCCGCGGATCTGGGGCACCAAAGCCAACACCGCCCCCGGCTGCGAGCTGCTCGACTTCGACCGCGACTGGGACGTGGACCTGGCCGACTACGCGGCGTTCCAGAACCGGATGGGCACGCCGGCGCCTTGAGCCATCCCCCGGATCGAAACCCAGTCGCGGGTTCAACGCCTCCCGGGCATCGCGGGAGAGGAACCCTTCCTGACTCTTGACATCGCTTGCATGACGTCAGGGGCGGGGCGGCGGGCGCGACCGATCTTGAGACCACGACTTGCGGAAGGACGCGTGCCTGTCCCGATGCGGTTCGCTGGCGATCGACCCCGCCGCGCCCTATCGTGGTGCGGGATGGGCGGAGGCGGATCAGACGGATTCGGACGGCGCGGGTTCTTTCAGGAGGCCTTGGCGCGGATGCTCAAACCGGTGGTTGAGGCCATCGAGGAGCGCCTGCCGCAGATCCTCCCGCCTGACGAGCCTCCGCCGCGTCCGCGCATCGTCCTGCGCCCTCCCGGCGCGCTTGATGAAGGGCTTTTCAATGACACCTGCCGCCGATGCGGGGCATGCGTGGCGATCTGTCCGGCGAAGGCGATCTTCGCCTTCGAGGGGAAGCACGAAGGCGACCGGGCCCGCGGAACCCCGGTCATCGACGCGGACCTGGCGGCGTGCGTCATCTGCGACGGTCTGCTCTGCACGACGGTCTGCCCCAGCGGTGCGCTCCGCAAACTGACGCACCCGAGCGAAATCCGGATGGGCACAGCCGAGGTCTACGCGCCGCTGTGCGTCCGCTCCAACGGCGAGGACTGCACCGAGTGCGTGACGAAGTGCCCGGTCGGTCCGACGGCGATCCGCTTCGATCACGCCGGTCCGCCCGTCGTGCTCACGGACGGCTGCACAGGGTGCGGCGTGTGCCAGCTCTACTGCCCGACCTCGCCCAAGGCGATCGTCGTCCGCCCGGCGTGACGCCATCCGGAACGGCGTGTCAAAGCCGAGTCGCCCCCGCCCACCCTTGGCGCCGCGCCGTGATGTCCAGGGTCAGGAAGCGTTCTTTCTTCAACGTCCGCATCGGAGATTCTTAACAGAGGCTCAGGTTATGACGGCGCCTGCGGCGCGGCGGGCGACGGCGCTGCCGGGAGCGGAATTCTCCGAGGGACCATCGCGACGACCACGCCGGCGATGAGCAACGCCGCGCCGGCGGCCTGTCCCGCAAGATTCGACGACATCCAGTCCTTGCCCGCCTGACGGATCACCCCCAGCCCCGCGACCAGCAGCATCAGTACGACGATGCGCCGGATCCAGCCGTGCCCGGGCGCGATCAGCAGCAGCCAGGCGACAGCGATGATGATCAGCTCGCGGTGCAGATAAAAAACGTGAACGCCGTAGGACAGCGCCCGGGGCAGTTGGGCCAGCGCGGACGGCTGAATCGCCAGCCCGCCTTCGTCCGCGGTAATCGCCTGCACTGGCCCCGGCGACATCGTCTCTCCTTGCGGCGTGTCTACCCAGACGTGAGCGAAATCCGTGACGAGCTTCGCCTCATACCCGACTGCCTGAAGGATGGACGCGGCGATCAGCGCCCGTCCGTCACAGTCCTCGCGTCCCGCCTCGAGGATTTCCTCCACGGTCGGCAGGTAGTCCGCATTGGTCCAGGTGATCCAGTCCCAGGCATAAGGGATGCGCCCCGTCACGAATTCATCCACGCGGCCGAGCACCTCGCCGGGCGGGCAATCCGGCGGGAGCGCCGCCCGAAACTCCTCGACCAGCGGTTGAATCGCGGGCGACTCCGGCGCGATCAGCGCGTTCGGGTCGCGCCAGTGACGCACATGCTTGACGAGGCGGTCCACGCGGGGGAAGCAGGCGAGCGCGACCGTCGCGCCGAGAATCGCCAGCTTCAGCGGAACGCGCAGCAGCGATCGCGGACGGTTGAGCCGGTCCAGAATCCGCAGCGCGCGCATCGGCATCCCGGGATTATGCCGGGACAACCCGCGCGCCGACAGGGCGGACGGCGGATTGACAGCGGACGCCGGTTTCGCGGCGGGCGCCGCGCCGGCAGGCCCGGTCTTGCCCCGGTCACGCCGGTCCATCAGGATAAGCGCTCACGCAGCGGAACACCCTTGCGGTCGGAACCTCGCGAGAGGAAAACGGGACGGAGGACGGGCGCGAACACCTGGAGAGCTTAATGAACGTGCTGGCGGAAGTGGACATTGTGTTGCTGGCGTCGCGTGCGGTTCACATCGCGGCGGCGATCGTCGCCGTGGGGGGGGCGTTCTTCGCCCGCAGCGCGCTGCTGCCGGGGCTGCGCGAGGCGCTGGACGACGCGGGGCGCGAGCGCGTCCACGAGGCGGTGCGGAGACGCTGGGCGAAGGTCGTCCACGTTTGCATCGCGCTCCTGCTGATCACCGGGGGGTTCAATTTCTGGCGCCTGGCGCTCGAACCGAAGATATCACCGATGCCCTATCACCCGATCTTCGGGGTCAAGCTTCTGGCCGCGCTGTTCATCTTCTTTGCAGCGACGGCGCTGGTAGGCACAAGCCCCGGTTTTGCGGGAATCCGGGCAAAGCGCGCGGGTTGGCTGGGGGCGGTCATCGCAGCAGGGGCGCTGATCGTCATCCTCTCCGGGGTGCTCAGCCAGGTGCGGCAAGGCGGATAACCGCGGAATGCAAAATGCTTGGATGAGGATGGCGTAGTGCGGGCTTCGTCCGTCGATCCGGCGACGATGGTACGTTGCGGACCGCGAGCCTGCCGCGGGGTGACCGGGAACCGGCAGACGGAGCCCGCCCTACGGATTGGGACCGCATCTTGTCGGAATCGAGGACATCTTAACCGCATCCCGACAATGAAGGGATTTCAACTCCGGGAGGGAGAACCAGATCATGCCTGAATTCATAAGGGTCGAGCAGGCGTCCGGCGTGGGGCGCGTGACGCTGGCGCGGGCTGAGCGGCACAATTGCTTCAACGAGGTCATGATGGGGGAGATCACGGCGGCCTTTCGAGACCTCGGCGGGGATCGGAAAGTGCGCGTGGTCGTCCTTGCGTCCGACGGCGACTCGTTCAGCGCCGGCGCCGACGTGAACTGGATGCGCCGGATGGTGGATTACTCGTTCGACGAGAACGTCAGCGATGCGATGGTGCTGGCGCGGATGCTGCGGACGATCCACGACTGTCCGAAACCGGTGATCGCCCGCGTGCAGGGCGCGGCGCTGGGCGGCGGCGTGGGGCTGACCGCGGCCTGCGACATGGCGGTGGCGGCGGAGCGGGCGTTCTTCGCACTCACCGAGGTGAAGCTCGGCATCATCCCCGCGGTGATCTCTCCCTTCGTGCTGGAGAAGATCGGGATGGGGGCGATGCGGCGCTACGCCCTTACCGCCGAGCGCTTCGACGCCGAAGAGGCGAAGCGCATCGGCCTGATCAGCGACGTCGAGAGAACCGATGCCGAGATGGACGCGTGGATCGCCGATCGCGTCAAGGCGTTGTCAGGGAACTCGCCGGAAGCGCTCGCCGCGTGCAAGGCGGTCCTGCGCGAGGTCTCCGAGTACGACTGGGACAAGGCCGCGACGATCACCGCGAAGCGCATCGCCGAGCGCCGTGTCTCCGCGGACGGTCAGGAAGGTCTGCGGGCCTTCCTGGAGAAACGCCCGCCGGCGTGGACGAAGGGGTGAAGGAAGGCGCCTGTCAGGGCGGTGGGAGCGGTAAGCAGGACTCCGGGCTGCGTTTTCTGAATTCGGTCATGTCGCTTCGCCCTCAAGTCGGGGGAAAAGGACGACGGCGTCCGCCAGGGGCCGCCCTTGGGGAAGTTCGCACGTCGCCGCGGACCAGGTCTGGTGATCCGTGAGCCCCAGCATCGTCGCGGCCTTCTCGGCCGATTCGGGAAGGAACGGCGCCATCAGCGTCGTCAGGGTGCGGGCGGTCTGGAGGCAGACGTTGATGGCGCGGGCGCAGGCGGCCAGGTCCGTCTTGCGCGACAGGAAAGGCTTGGTCTGATCGAAGTAGAGATTGCCCGCGCGGGCGAGCGCCATCATTTCGCCCAGCGCGGCCTTGAGGTGGCAGGCTTCCAGTTCGGCGCCGACGTTCTCGACGGCTTCCCGGCAGCGGGCGAGCTGAGCGCGGTCCGCGTCGTCGCGGTCGCCGGCGGGGGGAACCTTGCCCTCGAAGTACTTGTGCGTGAACGAAATGCAACGGTTAAAGAAGTTGCCGAGGGCGTTGCCGAGTTCTCCGTTGTTGCGGGCGAGGAAGTCGTCGAACTCGAAAGCGGTGCGCTGCGTCTCCGGGGCGATCGCCGTGAGGTAGTAGCGCAGGGGATCGGCGGCGAAGGTCTGAAGATAATCCTCGATCCAGACCGCCGTGCCGCGGCTCTTGCTGATCTTCTCCTCCTCCTTGCCGGGGAACTTGATGTTGAGGAAGCAGTTGGCGACGACGTTGTGCGGAAGCTGGTACTCGCCGGCGAGGCCCTGGATGGAATCGCTGTCGTGCGTGGCGAGCATCATCGCCGGCCAGGTGATGGCGTGGAAGACGATGTTGTCCTCGCCGATGAAGTGGACGACTTTGCAGTCGGGAGACTTCCACCAGTGGTCATATTGTTCAGCGCCGGTTCGTTGCAGCAGGGCCGCGGTGAAAGAGACGTATCCGATCGGCGCGTCGAACCAGACGTAGAGGGATTTTCCTTTTGCATCCGGGTCGTCGAGCGGAACCGGCACGCCCCAGGTGAGGTCGCGGGTCATCGCGCGCTCGGGCAGGCCCTCGGCCTCAATCCTCCCGAGCGACTGATTGATGACCACCGGTCGCCAGTGCGCTCCGCAGGATGCCGGGTCTTTCTTGGACGCCAGCCACTGCGAGAGCTTGCTCTGAAGCTGGTCGAGGCGCAGGTACCAGTGCTTCGTCTCGCGCAGCTCCGGTTTCGTGCCGGTCAGGACGCTGACCGGATTGAGAAGTGCGGTTTGCTCCAGGGTTCTTCCGCAGCCTTCGCACTGATCGCCGAAAGCGTTCTCACTCTTGCAGTGCGGGCAGGTTCCTTTGACGAAACGGTCGGGGAGGAATTGCTGCGCCTGCACGTCGAAAAGCTGCTTCGAGGTGCGCTTTGTGAAAAGCCCCTTGTCGTAGATGTTTCGGAAAAAATCCTGGCTGAAGCGCTCGTGGATCTCGACGAAGCCGGGCTGGTGCGTTCCGCCGTAGATGTCGAAGCGGATGTTAAGCCCGTCGAAGGCGCGGCGCTGGGAATCGTTGTAGAAGGCGGTAAGTTCCTCGACCGGCTTGCCCTCCTCGCGTGCGGTTTTGAGCGCCGCGACGCCGTTGTCGTCGCTGCCGCAGATGAAGCGGACGTCCGCGCCCGTGGCGCGAAGATAGCGCACGTAGATGTCCGCCGGGAGGTAGGCTCCGGCGATGTGCCCGACATGCAGGCGACCGTTGGAATACGGCAAGGCCGCTGTGACGAGGAATCTTCGGGTCATTAATCGTTCAATCCTTTCGGCGCGAAGCCGCCGGAGTTTTTTCAGGCGGATTGTAGGAATGGGAGGCGGTTGTGGCGAATGGAGGTCCGGGGTTCAGGGGGCGGTCGTTCCGGGTTGGCGGGGCGTGGGGCGCGCACTACACTGCGGGGTCCGGGGCGAGAGGTTCGTTCCGGGCGCGACGCCCCCCGGGCGCGCGACCTCGACGGGACAGAGAGATCGGCAACCTTGAGCGCCTTGCCGGATAATCAACGGATCGTCATCACCGGGGTGGGGCTGACCTCGCCGCTGGGGGACACGCTTGCGGACTTCCGCCGGAATCTGCTGGAGGGGCGGTCCGGCGTGACGACGATCGAGACGCGTTTCATGGGGCGCGTTCCGGCGGGCGTGTGCCGGTTCGACGAGCGGAAGCATCAGTCGAACAAGGAGCGGCGACGCGGGACGCGGGCGGGGGCGATCACGATCTTTTGCGCGCGGGAGGCGCTGGCGGACGCGGGGATCGAACTGGCAAAGCGCGATCCTTCCCGGATCGGCGTGTACGTGGGCGTCACGGAGCACGGAACCGTCGAGACCGAAAACGAAATCGCCGCGATCCGCGAGTACAACTACGACACGAAGTTCTGGTCGCATCATCACAACCCCCGGACCGTGGCGAACAACCCGGCGGGCGAGGCGACGATCAACCTCGGGATCACCGGTCCGCATTACACGATCGGTGCGGCGTGTGCGGCGGGGAACGCGGGGGTCATCCAGGCCGTGCAGATGCTGAGGCTGGGCGAGGTGGACCTGGCGTTGGGCGGGGGGGTGTCCGAGAGCATTCACTCGTTCGGGATCTTCGCGAGCTTTGCGGCGCAGAACGCGCTGGCGGATCACCCGGATCCGACGAAGGCGTCGCGCCCTTTCGATGTGGATCGGAAGGGGATCGTGGTCTCGGAGGGAGGGGCGTTGTTCGTGCTGGAACGGCTGAGCGACGCGCGGGCGCGGGGGGCGTCGATCGTGTGCGAGGTGGTGGGATACGCGATGAATTCGGATGCGGGTGACCCTGTGCTTCCGACGCCGGAGCGGTTGGCGCAATGCATGAGGAGGGCGCTGGACCGGGCGCGGCTGAACCCGTCGGACATCGACATCGTGAACACGCACGCGACGGGGACGGAGCTCGGGGATATTCAGGAGGCGGACGCGGTTCGCGCCGTATTTGGTTCCTGCACCGAGGTTTACGTCAACAATACGAAGAGTTATATTGGGCACGCGATGGGGGCGGCAGGCGCGCTCGAACTGGCGGGGAACCTCCCGGCGGTCTACGATAGCGTGGTGCATCCGACGATCAACGTGGACCGGCTGGATGAGCGATGCGCGATGCCGGGGCTCGTCTTGAAAGAGCCGCGTCGGGCGTCTAAAGTGGACGTCATCCTGAACAATTCATTCGGGATGCTGGGGATCAACTCGGTCGTCATCGTCAGACGGGTCACGGATTGATCAGCACGGCGGCCTGCGGGCGTACGTGGCATATAAGGTATTGAGGGTTTGAAGGTTACATGACGAAAGACGAAGTGAGGCAGATCGTCCTGAACATCATCGGCGTCGTCGCACCAGATGAGGACCTGAGCGACCTGAAGGGCGACGTACGCCTGCGCGATCAGCTTGAGATGGACTCGATGGATTTCCTGGACATCGTGATGGAGCTGCGCAAGCGTCATAAGATCGAGGTTCCGAAAGAGGATTATCCCAACCTGGCGACCCTTGACGGGTGCGTTGAGTACCTGCTTCCCCGATTCCGGGAGTCGAAGGTCGCGGTGTAGGCGACTGCGACGCAACCGGAAGAGCCTCATGTGCGGCACCGCAGGTTCGGTGCCTTTTTTGTTGCGCGAGGATCCCGGGCGCGGACGGACGATGAATTACGACGTCATCATCATCGGAGCGGGGATGAGCGGGCTGGCGGCGGGGATCCGGCTGGCGCATTTCGGAAAGCGGGTCTGCATCTTCGAGCGGCATTACGCCTACGGCGGGCTGAACTCGTATTACCGGCTGGGGGGGCGCGAGTTCGACGTCGGGCTGCATGCGCTGACGAACTTTGTTCCGCCGGGACGGCGCGGGGCGCCGCTGAACAAGCTGTTGCGGCAGCTTCGGATCGAGCGGGAGGAGTTCGACCTGCGGGAGCAGCTTGGGTCGGAGATCCGGTTTCCGTCGCGGGGGCTTCGGTTCAGCAACGACGTTGAACTTCTCATCAGCGAAGTGCAGCGGGAGTTTCCGGATCAGGGCGACCGGTTCCTGCGGCTGATCGAGACGGTGAAGGCGCATGACGACGCGACGCTCGCGCCGACGCCTGTGTCAGGGCGCAGGGTTCTGGCGGAGCATCTGAGCGACCCGGTGCTGATCGACATGCTGCTTTGTCCGCTGATGTTTTACGGGTGCCCCGACGAGGACGACATCGACTTCACCCACCTGGTGACGTTGTTCAAAAGCCTTTATCTGGAAGGTTTCGCGCGGCCTCGGGAGGGTGTGCGGCGGATCATCAAGACGCTGGTGCGTCGGTATCGGGGGGCGGGAGGCGAGTTGCGGATGCGCTGCGGAGTGCGGCGGCTGCACGTGTCGGGCGGGGGCGTGCAGGGCGTCGAGCTGGATTGCGGCGAAGTCGTGAGGGCGCCGCTTGTTTTTTCGTGCGCGGGGTATCCGGAGACGATGCGGATGTGCCGAACGGCGAGCGGAGGCGGCGGGGAACCGCTTCCTTACGGGCGCGGGTCTGATGGGCGCGGTCCTGAGGGGGGCGGCGATGCATCGGAGCGTTTCCTGACGGACGCGGATCGGTTGGCGGGGCGGTTGTCGTTTATCGAGTCGATCTGCGTGCTGGATCGCAAGCCGGCGGACCTGGGGTACGACCGGACGATCACCTTTTTCTCGACGATCGACCGGTTTGAGTACCGCGTGCCGGAAGGGTTGATCGACCCGCGCAGCGGGGTCATCTGCTGCCCGAACAATTATGCGGATCATGAGCACCTGCCGGAGGGGGTGCTGCGGTTCACGTCTCTGGCGAATTATGATTGCTGGAAGGCGCTGCGCCCGGGCGAACCCGAGGGGGATGCGCCGCCCGCGTACGCCGCGGCGAAATCGGCGGCGCATGCCGAAGCCGTCGGGTACGCGCTGCGCTACCTTCCGGATTTCCGTCCGCACGTGGTGTTCACGGATACGTTCACGCCGCTGACGATCGCGCGTTTCACGGGGCACGCGCGGGGGGCGGTATACGGATCCCCGCACAAATGCCGCGACGGGCGGACGCCGGTGGAGAACCTCTTCATCATCGGGACGGATCAGGGGTACCTGGGTATCATCGGGGCGCTGCTGAGCGGGATTACGATGGCGAACCTGCACGGGCTGGGGGAGAATAACCGCAAAGCCTGAAGGCGGAAGGCCAAATTCGTAATGACACGGTGACCTGCCCCCGAACGATGTTCCAGTCGCTATGAGAGTCGCCTGTTTCTCTGGCATTCGGGCGGGCGGAGTGGAGTCCTCAGGCGACGGCGTAGCCCGCCCGAATGCCTGCCGCGATCACCCTGGTGCGCACCCCCGCCCTACGCGTGGGGGATCGGGAGTCGGAGATCAGGCGGCGGGCATGCCCGCTCGACGTGAATCGTGGATCGTACGGCGGATGGCGTTCATCGTGCAGCGACAGGCTTGGGATGGTTGCCCTTGAGGCGGGCGCGGTTCGGCAGGTTTGCGGTTGCTCGCGGGCGCAGGTCGGCAGGATTGCGCTTGCTCACGAGAGCGGTTCGGCAGGATCGGCAGGGGAGGTGCGCGAGCGTCGGGCTCGGGCCAGAATCGTGAAGGCGCAGGCGATTGTCGCGCCGATGGCGCCGACGGGCCAGAAGGCGCCGCCGGGTCCGTGCCGCGCGACGGCGTCCACGGCGGCGCCGATGAGAGGGGCGATCAGCATCGTGCCGATGCGCTGGGCCTGGCTTTCGATCGAGAGGATCGTCGCGCCTTGCGCCTCGCTGCCGTGAGTGTCGAAGCGGGAGATGAGGATCGGGCGCCAAAGGTTCTGGGCGACGTGAAGGGCGATGAACGCGGCGATCATCCCCGCGCTGCCGAGAGAGAATCCCGCGGTGCGCGGCGCATTCTGCGACGCGGAATCCGAGACGCCGGGTGCGGTGAACGCCGCGACCGTGAGCACGGCGTACACGGCGGCGGCGACCGCCCACAACCGGCCCGCCGCGCGCTCCTCGCCACCCGCCTTCTCGCAAAGCCGGTGCGCGTACCGGCTGCCCAGCGAGGTCAGAATGAACACGACGAAGTAAACCGGACCGATGAAAAGCGCCGCGCGCTGCGGATCGGAATAACGCTCCACCGAGGCCCAGTGCGCCGCCGCCGCCAATGCGGCCGCGCTGAGCACGGGCTGAAGGTAATCCTTGACCGCGTCGAACGTCCCCTCGAAGCCGACGGACTCGAGCACCAGCCGGCGGAGACCTGGTTTTCGGAACGAGTCGCGCAGCGAACGCCACGTGTGCCGCACGACGGCGCCGAGGGAAGCGCCGGATCGCTCGCCGTCCACCTCGCGGGGGTATCCGAGAAAATTGACGATGTTCAGCGCGCAGGGCGCGATCGAAAGGTAGAACACCGCGGCGTAATCTCCGCTGACCAGGACAAACACGGCGGACACGAGCACCGACGCCGCGGAGCCTAACTGGCTCCACGACCGCGTGTAACCGTAAATCTTTGTGCGTTCGTGTTCGCGTCCGTTCAGGCGCAACCAGGTGAAGATCATCGCCTTGTGCGTCCCGGTGCGGAACGCCTCGCCGACGGCGAAGCTGAACATCGCCGCGTACAACCACGGCAACGAGGCCGCCTCGGCGAAGACGGCGAAAGCCGCGATGTAGGCGAGAAACGACAGGATCAGCGAAGCCCGCCGGCCGCAGACGTCGGCAATCGCGCCGGTCGGGATTTCAAGAACGTTGACGACCAGTTCGCGGAACGCGATCAGAAAGCCGACCGCGGTGAACGACAGCCCCCGGTCCAGCAGGATCAGGAGAAAAAAAGGCTCGAAGTATCTTTGATTCTTGAGAAAACCGTAAAGACTGAAGCGGAAAAGCATGACGCGGCTCATGCGGGGCTTGACAACCCGCCGATGCACGTTATATACGCGGGGACGGAAATGCGATACCGCAGACCTACCAACCAGACTCTGACGATGGCGATGCGTCGCCCGGGCACGGGGCGGAAGATCCTGTGCCGGGGCTCGCGGGTCGCCTGATCCGCCTTTCCCGACCGCTCGACCTTTCTGCTTCGTCCACCCGGGCTGACTGACCCGGACGGTGTTGCGCGCCAGCGCCGCCGCTCCGGAGGTGAATTCCCGTAATGACCCGCGAGTTTTCCGGCGCCGTCAACGTGCGTCGCTGGGCCGCGCCGGCGCTGCGCGCCCGCGGAGATGACGAAACCAGGCCAGGCATCACAAAGGACGAAGGATGATGAGGATCAGCGATAACAGGACGGTCCGCGCTGCGGGGGTTTCCGGCGCGGCCTTTGACACGGTGGCAATTCACGGCGGCGCATTCGATGACCCGCTGAGCGGCTCCGTCAACGTGCCGGTCTATCAGACGGCGACTTACGGACAGGAGGAGGTCGGCGGCGCGCCGGCGTACTGCTACAGCCGCACGGGGAATCCGACGCGCACGGCGCTGGAGCGGCAGCTCGCGGCGCTGGAGGGTGCAGGATGCGGGCTGGCGTTCGCCAGCGGGATGGCGGCGATCAACAACGTTCTCAACGTGCTCAAGTCCGGCGATCACGTGGTGGCCGGACAGGATCTTTACGGCGGCGCCTACCGCATTTTCACGAAGCTTTATGCGAAGTTCGGCGTGACCTTCACCTTCGTGAACACGACCGATCCCGCGAACGTGGCGGGGGCGATCACCCGGCGGACGCGCCTGCTGTGGCTGGAGTCGCCGTCGAACCCGCTGCTGCGCCTGACGGACATCGAGGCTTGCGCCGGGATCGCCCGACGGGCCGGCGTCGTGACCGTGGTGGACAACACGTTCGCCACGCCGGTGCTCCAGCGACCGCTGGACCTCGGCGCGGATGTTGTGGTTCACTCGACGACGAAGTACCTCGCGGGACACAGCGACGTGCTGGGCGGGGCGGTCATCACGCGCGACGCCGCGCTGCACGAGCAGTTCAAGTTTTTTCAGAATGCGGTCGGCGCGGTCCCCGGTCCGCAGGATTGCTTCCTGGTGCTGCGCGGACTGCGGACCGTCGGGCTTCGCGTCGAGCGGCATTGTCTGAATGCGCGCCGTGTGGCGGAGTTTCTGGCCGAGCATCCAGCCGTGAAGCGCGTTTATTACCCGGGGTTGACGTCGCATCCGCAGCATGCCCTGGCGCGGCGTCAGCAGCGGGACTTCGGCGGCGTCGTGTCGTTCGAGCTGGGCGATGACGTGGAGGCGGTGAAACGCTTCGGCTCGGGATGCCGGTTGTGGACGCTGGCGGAAAGTCTCGGCGGGGTGAAATCGCTCTGGTGTCACCCGCCGACGATGACGCACGCCTCGGTCGAGCCGGAAGTGCGCCGCGGCAACGGCATCCGCGACGGGCTGATCCGACTCTCGGTGGGCGTCGAGGGCGCAGATGACTTGATCGCGGACCTCGCGGAGGGGCTTGGCCGCGTGACGTCCGCGGGAGTGTCCGTCGCGAACGCCGGCGCCGGAGGCCGCGGGTCGCACGTTCGTCGGGACGGCGCGGAGCTGGAAGAGGCTTGCGCCGCGGGGGAGGTGTCGGTATGAGTGCGCGCGAAGTGAAGATCGGCTTGCTCGGTTGCGGCACGGTGGGGCGCGGCGTCGTCGAGCTGGTTGCACAGAATGCGGACGCGATCGCGGCGCGGACCGGATTGCGGCCTCGGATTGAGAAGATCCTCGTGCGAGATTGTTCGCAACCCCGTGACGTGGACCCGGCGCTTCTGACGGACCGTTCAGGAGACGTAGTGCGCAACGGGGTTGACGTCGTCGTTGAGGCGCTGGGGGGCGACGAGCCCGCGTGTTCGCTGCTGGCCGAGGCGCTGGAGCGCGGGAAACCGGTGGTGACGGCGAACAAGCTCGTGGTCGCGTCGCATCATGATCGTCTGCTGACGCTTGCGGACCGAAGGCGCCGTGCGTTCGGTTATGAAGCCTGTGTGTGCGCCGGGGTTCCGGTGGTGCGCTCGCTGCGCCACGCGTTGGCGGCGGACCGGCTGACGTCGTTCGAGGGGGTGCTTAACGGAACGACGAACTTCATCCTGTGTCGGATGGAGGAGGGCGACTCGTACGCGGAGGCGTTGATCGAGGCCCGGCAGCGCGGTTTCGCGGAGTCGGACCCGACGAACGACGTGGAAGGAATCGACGCGGCGCTTAAGACGGCGATCCTCTGCGGAACGGCGTTCGGTGCGACGATCCTGCCGGACCGGATTCCGCGCGAAGGCATAACGAAGGTGACCGCGGCGGACCTGTCAGCGGTGCGCCGCTGGGGTTACACGATCCGTCTGATCGCTCGGGCCGAACTCGATGATTGCGGAGACATCCGGGCGTCGGTGGGGCCTGAACTGATTCCGCTGGGTGCGCCGGCGGCGCGGGTTCGGGATGAGGAGAACGTGCTGATCGTACACGGACAGTCGAGCGGCGACCTGATCTTTCAGGGGCGGGGCGCGGGCGGCGGTCCGACGGCTTCGGCGCTGCTCTCCGACGTGCTGGACGCGGCAGCAAGACCCGACGCACCGGCGCCACGGTGGAGAAAGGCGAACCCGGCGCCCGCCAGGCCGACCTCGCGCTATCTGCGCATCACCTGTGCGGCGCCTCGGGCGCAACCGCAGCGCTGGCTGGAGGAACTGACCGGGATGGGCGTCGGCGTGCGCCGGATCGAGGTCGTCCGATGTCCGCGGGACGAGCATCAGCGGACGGTGCGTCTGCTGACGGAACCTTGCGATGACGAGATCGTCACCCGAGTCCTGTCGTTGGGAAGTCCGGATGACGACCTGATCGCCTTGAGGGTTCAGAGTTCAGGGCGAAGCAGGTGACGAGGAGCGGTGCGAACGCGCGGGGTCCGGTTCGCATTGAACCGGACCCCGCCGAACTGACCCCACCCCCGTCGGGTCAGACGCATTCACCGCAAAGCGAGGAGGATGCGGTGTCGATCGTCATGTCTTTGCAATGTCTCTCAACGCGCCGCTCCAGTTACGGACAGGAGTAATCCTTGCTGACCTCGGCGCCGCATCCGAAGGTCGCGGTGGCCGTGCCGCCGCCGCTGGGCACCGGGCGGAACTTCGCCTTGCCCTTACCGCGCGAGTTGATCGTGCCGCTCTTGCTGTCGCCGTTGCTGATCGTGACGTCGAAGGTGTCACCCGGGGCACCGGTCAGCTTGACCTTGAGGATGTTCTCGCCGTCGCGGTTTTTGCAGGGAGTCTTGCCGATCGCCTCGTCGCCGCTGCACCCACCGCCGCCGCCTTCCACGGTTACGCTGCCGAACATGTCCATGAAAGCGCAGTGAAACCGGCAGATGTAAGGCACGACGCCCGGCGAATTGAACTGAAACTCGAAAGTGCGGTGGCCGGTGTCGAGGGGCGCGTCAAACAGCGGGTTCGGATCCGTCGAGCACGGCGCGCCGTGCGTGACAGTATGCAGGCCGCTGGACCAGACCCAGCGCACGCTGTCCCCCTGCTGGATCGTGATGTCCGCCGGAACAAAACTGTCCCCCGTCTGATTCACAATATGCACCGTCTGCGCGGATGCCGCCGTCGCCGCCGACAGAACCACGCCACACCACGTCGCCACCCGGATCTTCCTCATGATGAATTTCCCTTCCTACACAAGACCGCGTCAACGAATCCCGCCCCGAAGCCGAGCGCCCTGCTCGCCCGGGTTGACGCCCTGTATCACCATGTCGGGAGGGACGGCGGGCATTGCAGACGCCGCGGTTGCGTCGGAATCGGCGTGAAACGCGCGGAAGAGAGCCTTACCGGATCGCTTTACGGACGATCCATCAAGTCGCATGCAGACGGAAGAAAAATTCAAGGGGGGGGATGGCCGATGATTTGGCGCGCCCGGTTCAGCGCCCCGTCGATTTCGTCGAACATGTTCGGCTCACCGATCTTGCGGTCCAACCCCGCCTTGACCATCGCGAAGAGCGGTTGCGCATGCACCCCCGACAGGACAAGTGTGATCCCCTGGCGACGGCATTTGATCCAGAATTCCTCGAGGGCGTGCAGCCCGGTGGCGTCGATCGCGTTGACGCGACGCATGCGGAGGATGAAGACCTTCGGCGGGCGCTCGTACTGGTTGAGCGTGTCCTTCAGACGGTCCGCCACGCCGAAGAAGAACGGCCCGTTGATCTCGAACACCTCGACTTCCGGGGGCACCTGACGCAGGGCGATCGACATCGGGTCCGGCGCTTCTTCGTCGTCGTCCGCCAGCTCCCGCGAGATCGAGCTGACGTTGCTCACCGCCGCCATCCGTTTCATGAAGAGCAGCGCCGCCAGGACGACTCCGACCCCCACCGCAACCGTCAGGTCCGTGAAGATGGTCAGCCCGAACGTCGTCAGCAGCACGACCACGTCCGACACCGGGGCGCGAAAAAGCGAGATGAAGTGGTCCTTCTCGCTCATGTTGTAGGCGACCACCAGCAGCACCGCCGCGAGCGTCGACAGCGGGATCAGCTTCGCCAGCGGGGCGGCGGCGAGCATGAACACCAGCAGCGTCACCGCGTGAATCATGCCCGCCAGCGGCGACTGCCCTCCGGACTTGATGTTCGCCACCGTGCGGGCGATCGCCCCCGTCGCCGGGATGCCCCAGAAACACGCCGACGCAATGTTCGCCACGCCCTGGCCCACCAGTTCGCAGTCCGCCTTGTGCCGCCGGCCGGTCATGCCGTCGGCAACGACCGCCGAAAGCAGCGACTCGATCGCGCACAGAATCGCGATGGTCGTCGCGTCGGGAAGCAACTCTTTGACCAGCCCCAGGCTGATCGGCATGTGCGGCGTGGGCAGCGACCGCGGCACGCCCCCGAAGCGCGATCCGATCGTCTCCACCGTCCCGCCGGAGGATTTGTCGAAACCCGCCACGTACACCGTCGCCGACGCGAGCACGACCGCCACGATCGCGCCGGGCACGCGCGGAGCAACGCGACGCAAAACGATCATCACCCCCAACGAACCCAGCCCGACGCCCAACGTGCGCCCGTCGAACGTCCGCCAGTGTTCGATGAACACCTTCCACTTTTCGACGAATTCAGCCGGGACGCCGCCCTCGAAGCTTAAGCCGAGAAAATCCTTGACCTGCGAGGACGCGATGATGATTGCGATCCCCGCCGTGAAACCGGTGGTCACCGGGTAGGGGATGAATTTGATCATCGCTCCGAACCCGGCGACGCCCATCAGGATCACGATGACGCCCGCCATCAACGTGGCCGTCGCCAGCCCCTCGTATCCGTGCCGAGCGGCGATGTCGTACACGATCACGATGAATGCGCCGGTCGGTCCGCCGATCTGTACCCGGCTGCCCCCGAGCGCGGAGATCAGGAAACCCCCGACGACGGCGGTGAAGAGGCCCATCGCCGGTGGCGTCAACCACGGCAGACGTGAGGCCAGATCGGCGGCGACGGAGTCGGGGATCGAAGCGATGCCGAACGCCATCGCCAGCGGAAGGGCGATGATCCCGACCGTCAGACCCGCGGAGACATCCCCCAGAACCGTGGACCGATCATATCCTTCCCGGAGACAGACGATGGACTTCGGAATGTACTTCTTCATGTGCAGGCCACGTGATGGACGCGTTCCTCAAGGCGATCCGCGCGCCCGGCTGCAAACCGGCATCCTTCGCCCTGCGACTGATGGCGCGGAAGGGGCGAACGTTACGAGTTTTGAGGGTCGCGTCAAGAATCGAGCCGCGACGCGCTACGAGCGGGATGAGACCGCCGGAACCCGGACTGAGGGATTTCGCACTGGCGACGTTAGATCAGGGGTACGAACGAGGCCGCATATCCGCGTCGTTCCGGATTCGCTTGGGGGTCTTGTCCGAACCCTTTAAGTTACACGTGGACGGAGCGCCTTTTGACAATCCGGCTGGATGCGCCCGGAAGAGCGCACCGGCCCGGCAACCGGGATCCACGGCTGTGACAGCGCTGAAGGATCGAGACTTCGAGCGAATCCTGCTGATCAAGCCCAGTTCGCTGGGCGATGTCGTGCATGCGCTGCCGGTGCTTTCCGGATTGCGCGGGCGCTACCCCGCGGCCCGGATTGACTGGCTGGTGGCGCCGGCGTTTGCGCCGTTGTTGACCGGAAATCCTGCATTGAACGAAGTTGTGCTTTTTGATCGAGCGCGGTTCGGGCGGGTGGGGCGCAGCCTTGCGGTCACGCGCGATTTCGCGCGGTTTCTCGGCGACCTTCGAGCACGACGCTACGACCTGGTGATCGATCTTCAGGGGTTGTTCCGCAGCGCGCTGATCGCCCGGGCCGCGGGCGCGGCGGTCCGGGTGGGTTTCCGCGGAGCGCGGGAAGGCGCGCCCTTCTTTTACACCCACCGCGTCGCGACTCCGCTTCCCGATGAACATGCGGTGGACAAGAACCTGCGCGTCCTGGCATCGTTCTCAACGCGCTGCGACCCGGTCGAATTCCGCATCGCGTTGACGGACTCGGATCGCCGGACCGCGCGACAGCTTCTTCAGGAAGGCGAGGCTGGCGCGGAATCCGGCAAGCGACCGCGAGTGGCGGTGGTGCCCGGCGCAAGATGGGAGACAAAGGAGTGGTCGGAGCCGGGCTTCGCCGCTGTGATCGACGTGCTGACCGAACGAGGGGCGGTCTGCATTCTGATCGGCGCCGCCGCTGAGCGAGAGCGTTGTGCGCGGATCGCCGCCTCCTGTCGAAAGAGCCCGCTCAACCTCGCCGGACGGACGGACGTCCGCCTCATGAGCGCCGTGATTGAACAAGCCGACGTTGTGCTTTGTCATGATTCCGCGCCAATGCACATCGCCGTCGCCCTGAACCGCCCGCTCGTGTGCCTGATGGGTCCGACCAGCCCCGCGCGGACCGGACCCTACCGGCGCAGCGGGGACGTCCTGCGCCTTGACCTGGATTGCTCGCCCTGCTTCCTGCGTCGTCTGCGCCAATGCCCGCACGCACACCGGTGCATGAAGGATCTCTCGTCCGATCGCGTCGTTGAAGCCGTCCTTCAGCGTCTTGGGCGATGACACCGGCGGGGTGAACTGCGGCAGGGCGCAAGCGGCGGCCGCGGGCCGCACCCGCAGATCAGCAATTCGGATGGATGCTGATGCTGAAACCGGTTCCTGCAATACGCTGCTGTTGCGCAGCCATTTTTGACGCCCCTTTCGCGGAACCTTATATTCGGCGCCGACATCCGGATTGCCGGGAAAGCGTCGTCGCGCGGGACGCGCGCGGATCCCGGCGATGCTGGGCGTGGCGCTCGCCGGTAGCACCGGGTTTTTCCGGACCGCGCCGGCGGTTTTCTTTCACAGGGAGCATCGGCATGGCGGCTGCGGGGAAGCTCGTTTACTCGTTCGGCAGGGGAAAGGCGGAAGGACGGGGGGATCAGAAGCTGCTGCTGGGGGGCAAGGGCGCCGGTTTGGCGGAGATGACGCGGATCGGGCTGCCTGTCCCCGCGGGGTTCACGATCACGACGACGACGTGCGAGGCGTACCTGAAGTCGGGCGGGACGTGGCCGCGAGGGCTTGAGGCGCAGGTCCGTGACGGCGTTCGAACCTTGGAGCGCCTGACGAAGAAGAAGCTCGGCGGCGCGAAGGATCCCCTGCTCGTGTCGGTGCGCAGTGGGGCGGCGCGCTCGATGCCGGGCATGATGGAGACGATCCTCAACCTCGGGCTTAACGATGAATCCGTCGAGGGGCTTGCGAAAGCGTCGGGCAACCGCCGCTTCGCCTTCGACTCGTACCGCCGTTTCATCACGATGTACGGTGCGACCGCCCGCGGGATCGACCGGCACAAGTTCGACGCGGCCTTCGACATGGTCAAGGAGGAGGTCACGCGCCTGCGTCTCGCCCGCCGCGCCGATGAATCCGTCCTCGACACGGACGTGAACGCCGAGGAGCTTGAACGCCTTGTCGGATTCCTGAAGAACATCTACCGCGAGGCGACGGGCGAGGAGTTCCCGCAGGATCCTTTCGATCAGCTTCGCGGCGCGATCAACGCGGTCTTCAACTCCTGGAACGCGGAAAAAGCCGTCACCTACCGCCGCGTCGAGAACATCGCCGACCTCAACGGCACGGCGGTCAACGTCGTTCAGATGGTCTTCGGCAACATGGGCGACGACTCGGGGACGGGCGTCTGCTTCACCCGCGACCCCAGCACCGGCGAGCGTGTCTTCTACGGCGACCTGCTCATCAACGCCCAGGGCGAGGACGTCGTCGCCGGCATCCGCACCCCCGTCCCGCTGGACCGACTGCGCGAGCTGATGCCCGAGGCCTACGACCAGCTCGAGGCCGTCCGCGTCATGCTCGAAGTGCATTATCAGGACATGCAGGATCTCGAATTCACGATCGAGCGCGGAACGCTTTACATGCTGCAATGCCGCTCGGGGAAGCGCTCGCCCGCGGCGACGTTCAAGATCGCGGTCGATCAGGCGACGACGGGCGTGGTGGACGCGGCGGCGGCGCGGCGCCTTGTCAAGAAGCGCTACCTGCCCGCGCGATATGCGAACGCGGCGTCGAAACCGATCCTCACGAAAGCGCAGGCCGTCCAGCGCATCACGCCGACGGACATCGAACGCCTCTTTTATCCGATCATCGACCCCGCGATCGCACGCGACGCGCTCGAGCGCCAGCTTCTGTGCGAGGGCATCAACGCGGTCCCCGGTGCAGCGGGCGGGCAGGTCGTCTTCTCCGCGCACGAGGCCGAGCGTCGCGCGGCGGGGGGGGCGGCCGTCGTGCTCGTGCGCAAGGAGACGTCGCCGGAGGACGTCGGCGGCATGCACGCCGCGGCGGGGATTCTCACCGCCACGGGCGGAAAGACCTCGCACGCGGCGGTGGTCGCGCGCGGCTGGGGCAAGTGCTGCATCGTCGGATGCGCAGCGCTGAACATCGACGAGCGCGCCCGGACGGTCTCGGTGAACGGGCGGACGCTGCGCGAAGGCGACGCGATCACGCTGGACGGAACCAGCGGGCGGGTCTACGAGGGCTCGCTCCCCCTGGTGCGTCCGACCGCGCCGCCGGAGTTCGAGACGCTCCTGTCCTGGTGCGACGACCTGCGCCGGCTTCGCGTGCGCACCAACGCCGACACGCCGGAGGACGCGCGCCGGGCGGTGGAGTTCGGCGCGGAGGGCATCGGTTTGTGCCGCACGGAGCACATGTTCTTCGCCACGACCGAGCGGCAACTGGCGATCCAGGAGATGATCGTCGCCGAGTCGGTCGAGCAGCGCGTCACGGCGCTGGGCAAACTCCTTCCGTATCAGCGCGAGGACTTCGTCGGCATCTTCGAGGCGATGGACGGACGCCCCGTCACGATCCGCCTCATCGACCCGCCGCTCCACGAATTCGTGCCGAAATCGCGGGAGCAGGCCGAGGCGCTGGCGAGGATCACCGGGCTTCCCGCCGATCACATCCTGCGCCGCAGCGAGCAGCTTCACGAGGCCAACCCGATGCTGGGGCATCGCGGTTGCCGCCTGTGCATCACCTACCCCGAAATTCTCGACATGCAGGTCCGGGCGATCATCGAAGCGGCGCTCCAGTGCCAGCGCAGCGGCACGCCCGTCGCTCCTGAGATCATGATCCCCCTGACGATGGATGGGAAGGAGATGCGCCTCCTGGCCCGCCGCGTGCGCGACGTGGCGGAACGCGTCATCGCCAGCGGGATGACGGACGCGACGGCAGCGAACAACGGCGCAGCTTCGTCGAACAACGGCGCAGCTTCGTTGAACAGCGGCGCGGCGTCCTCGAACGCGGGTGTTGCCGCGATGCGCAAACGATCGGCCTCGCCGAAGTCCGCCGCGCCATCGAAAAAGAGCGGGCGCGGAAGCCGCGCGGGCGGCTTGAACTACCTCGTCGGAACGATGATCGAGGTGCCGCGGGCGGCGCTGCTGGCGGACGAGGTGGCTGCGGCGTCAGATTTCTTCAGCTTCGGAACCAACGATCTGACGCAGATGACGATGGGCCTGTCGCGCGACGACGCGGGGCGCTTCCTGCCGGACTACGTGGACAAGGACAAGGCCGCCGTCTTCCCCGCCGATCCGTTTCAGTCGCTGGACGCCCCGGGCGTGGGGAAGCTGGTGGAGCTGGCCTGCCGCCTCGGACGCCAGACGCGCCGGGATCTGAAGCTCGGCGTCTGCGGCGAGCACGGCGGCGACCCGGACTCGATCCGCTTCTTCCACGCCGTCGGACTGGACTACGTCTCTTGCAGCCCCTTCCGCGTCCCCGTCGCCCGCCTCGCCGCGGCCCAGGCCGCGCTCGCCGAAGGCGGCGGCGGCCGAACCTCGACATCACGAGCGAAGACCGGCGGGAAGAAACGCACCAAACCGAAACACAAAAAGCCGCGCGGAAAGAAACCGAGCCGCGCCCGTTAGGAAGCGATCCCCCCAAAACCGGGCCGCGCCCGTTAGAAAGCGGGATTCAGGATGTATGATTGGAGATTCCGGATTGGCACGGTCACGACGGCGGCACATCCGACATCGCACATCCGAAATCTCACATCGAGCTCCAACAAGCCTCTCGCGCCTGACTGCCCGAATGAATAGCGATCCGGCGCCGCAGGCGCCCGCTTGAAAGAACGCCTGCGCGCCGGAGCTCAGCAGGAGGAATCGAGCATTTCGGCAAGATCGCTGTGTCCGCGATGAAACTTAGAGCCGCGATCAGGGTGAAAGGCATTCGCAGGTCGCGTCAAAGCCAAACCCAAAGCAGCAGGAGCCGCTTTCCGCTCGGCAGCGCCCATCACATGTAATGACACAGCCTGTCGCATCTGTGAAGAAGCACTCTTTGCCCTCGCCCATGCAAGTATCCGCGTCCGGGTCGGGGTGTCCGCTCGGACAGAGTGTGCCATTCCCCTGGAACAGGCCGTCTAACAATTGGCATTCCTCTTCTGTGGCCACGTCGAGGCAGGCGATACCGACGTCTTCTTCGCACAGCAGGCAGGCGCCGGTTTCAGCGAGTTGACAGTTGCAGACGTACGGTTTGGTTTGGTCGCAAGCCGTTACCGTTCCGCCGTTGCAGCCGGCGTTCTTGAACTTGGTCTTCCACTTGTTACGATCGTTGGCCGTCACACTCTTGGACTCCCCGGTTCGGTCGTTGGTGACGGTGAACGTGTCGCCCGGCGTCGGATCCGTTCCCTTGACTGTAACTGTGCATCTGCCGTCCTTGACCTTGGCTTTCACCTTCGTGATGACCGCATCGCACCCCCCGCCACCGCAGTTGTCCGAGCCGTCACCGAACGAGTGGGACGCACCCAGCGGATCCGGGCACACGCCGAACGCGTAGCTGTAGCACTCTTCCGCCTGATACGCCAGGTCACGCGGATTGTCGTCGTCCCACTGCTCCTCGCTCGAGGTGCCCGGACGGCCGGCGCCGTGGCCCCACAGCATCGGCTGGGCGCAGGTGGCCGGCGCGTTGCCGGTCGTCAGGTAGATCACCTGATAC
>BOJX01000036.1 GCA_016860685.1 Planctomycetota bacterium | reverse complement strand
TTGCGCTGGCGGATCTCCGACGGCGTGGTCGAGTGACCTTGCGGTCGGGGGAGTTGCGCCTGACGCCGCTGGGGAGGGAGGACGCTCGTAAGCTCGTCCGGTCGCACCGGTTGTGGGAAACTTACGTCGCCCGGCATTTTGCGCTCCCGCCGGATCACCTTCATCCGTCTGCCGGACGAACCGAGCATTATCTCTCGCGGGACATGCGGCGGGCGATCGAAGACGAGGCTGACCTTCCGAAGCGCGATCCGCACGGCGCGCCGATCCCGGAGCGGACGAACGAGCCGTCGTGAAAACTCGGAGAAGGGAGCCTGCGAGGGGGGGCGGTGAAGTGCGGAAAGATCTGCCAGAAGAAGGCCTGAAGAACACGGAACCTGGAGGCCTGTCGGACTCGACTCAGCATCCGGCCGCGTCGCCGAAGACGGGCGGCGCGCCGGATCCGGCGTTCGCGCAGCGTTTCGCGCGGACTCGGGAGGACCACGCCAGCGAGACGGCGGAGGATTACGTCGAGTTGATCGACCAGCTTCACCGCGAGCAGGGTGAGGCTCGCGTCGTGGACATCGCCGCGCGGCTGGGCGTGTCGCACGTGACGGCGAGCCGGACGATCGCCCGTCTGCAGAAGGACGGGTTGGTGACGGCGCGGAAATACCGGGCGATTTTTCTGACGGAGTCGGGCGTTGCGTTGGCGCGGGAGAGCCGTCGCCGTCACGCGGTCGTGCTCGATTTTCTGCGAGCGCTGGGCGTCGGCGACGTGCAGGCCCACCTCGACGCCGAGGGCATCGAACATCACACCAGTCCGGAAACGCTGGCAGCGATGGAGCGGTTTCTGCGCGGATCGGAGACGCCCTGACCCGCCGTCGTCGCGGTTGCACGCGTCCGGTGAAACCCGGATATGATGATGCGGTGAGAACGGAGGGCGGAAACCGGGGCGGGGGCGTCCGGCCAGGCAAGGGCGGTCGGTCAGACCGAGGCGACGGGGAGCGCGTCTCGTGGTTGCGGCGCTTCGCTAACGCATTCCGGGCCTGGACCGTCACGGTCGTCTTCGCTGGAATTTGTGCAGCAGGCTCGGGGTTCGCGGAGTCCGGGGCGGCTCCGACGTGCGTTCCCGCCGCGGGTCGGGGAGGGGTTGCGTCGAAGGACGCGCCGGAGCTTTGCATCGATGGTGCGGCGCTGATGCGGCATGTCGAGACACTGGCCCGTCCGGAACTGAAGGGGCGGGACACCGGTTCCCCGGAGGAAAAAGTCGCTGCCGAGTACCTTGCTCGGGAACTGACCGACGCCGGACTGATGCCTCCGCCGGACTGGACGTCGCCGATCCAGCCCTTCGATTTCAAAGGAAGCCCCGCGCATAACGTCGTCGTATGTCTTCGAGGGGATGACCCGGTCCTCCGCGAGGAGTGGATCGTCGTCGGGGCGCATTTCGATCACCTGGGCGAACGCAAGGGCAGCGTGTATCCCGGCGCGGACGATAACGCCTCCGGCGTGGCGGGCGTGATCGAGATCGCTCGCGCGCTTCGGAAGTGTGCGCCCCCGCTGAAGCGATCGATCCTCTTCTGCTTCTTCACGGGGGAGGAGCGGGGTTTTGTCGGGAGCCGGCATTTTCTGAACACGTCGCCGGTTCCGAAATCCCGGATCGTGGCGATGTTGAACGCCGACATGATCAGCCGGGATGACGCGCGGACGATCCACGTGGTCGGGACGCAGACGTGCGACGCCTTTGCCGCGGTGGTGGAGGCCGGAGCGGCGAGGGTGGGGCTGAAAGCGGTGTTCGATCACCCGGAGTGGACCTACCAGAGCGATCATTACGTTTTTTTCTCCGAGAAGATTCCCTTTCTTTACTTCGGGGTCGAGGACCACCCGGACTACCACCGCCCGACGGATACCCCTGAAAAGACGAACCAGGACCAGATGGAGCGCGTCTCCCGGCTGATGCTGGTGGTGGCGCAGACCCTGGCGGATGCTCCGCGTCGCCCTGCGTGGCGGGAAGGCGCGGTCGAGGCGGCGGATAAACCGCGGGAATGACTCGGTTGAGTCGGAGCCGGGGAAGCGGGCTTCGAGGGGACGGCCAGCCAGAAGGGGGCGCGGGGCGGTTCCCGGGCACGGGCGTCGGGGGTGTGCGGAGATCGCCGGGAGTCGTGGGCGGCAACGCCTTGCAAGTCGGCGCACCGCGCAGTATACGATCCTTCCGGCGTGTCCGGGGTCGCGCGAGGCGTGGCGACGGATACGGCGAGAGATACATTGATTCATCGGGTATGAGGCGCGCGTGAAAGTTCCGGGGTCGGAACCGCCGGGGGGTCCGTCGGCGATCACGGGCGCGGGTGAGGGCTTCGTCGATTTTGCAGGAGTGAGTCCTTGAGCACGTTGACGAAAGTATTCGTGGTCATGCTGGCGATCGGAAGCATCGCCTTCACGACGGTGGCGGTGTCAATCAGCGCGCAGACGACCAACTGGCGTGCGACGGCGGAGAGCTACCGGGATCAGCTTGCGGTGGCGGAAACCACGTTGCGCGGGCTGACGGCGGCGCACGCGGCGCAGATCGCGACGCAGCGGGACACGATCAACGGACAGTTGTCCCGGATTGCGGAGCTGGAGGGGCAGCTCGCCACGGCGCGGCAGGACGTCGGCCAGAAGGATCTGGCGCTGAAGCAGGCGATCGCGGAGAAGAGCAACCAGGAGGCGATGAACCGTGGACTGCTGGGGCAGCTCAGCGTCAGTCAGGCGAACGAAGAGTCGTTCCGCAAGCAGCGTGACGACCTGGAAAAGAGCAATCTCGATCTTCAGACGCGGAACATGCATCTGCTGGAGCGTGTGCATGATCAGACGTCGCAGATCGCGGTGCTGGTCGAGCAGCGGCGGCAGTTCGAGCAGCAGCTTGAGCTTCTGAAGCGCGAGAACACGACGCTGTCCCGGCAGGCGAGTCGTCCCGGCGCCGCCTCGACGCTCGAGGATCCGAAGGGCGCGGGGCTTTCGCAAGTGACGGCGGTGACGCCGGTGGCGAGTTCAGCGGTGCGCGGGCGCGTGCTGCGCGTGGACGGGAATATTGTGACGTTGAGCGTGGGCTCCGCCGACGGTGTTGAGCGCGACATGGTGTTCGTGGTCCGCCGGGCGGGGGAGTACGTCGGCGACGTGACGATCAGCGTGGTGGAGCCGAATCAGTCGGCCGGTCGTCTGACCCGTCACCGGGTCGCGCCCGTGGCGGATGATGAGGTGATCGATCTGAGTCACCTGGCCTCTTCTCAAGGATAGCCCGATGAGCGATCGACCGACCTCATTTCGTCCGGAAAGCGACGTGTACAGCGTGCTGCTGATCGTCGCGACCGTCGTGGTTCTGTCGGGGACGGCGTTTCTTCTGATGCGCTGCCAGCAGCTTTTCGGATCGCTGAATCCGTTCGGCGGGGCCTGACCGGCGTCCCCGGGCTGCGCTGTCCGGCCGGCGGATCGATCTTGTTGCGGACCGCAAGCGAGCCTGCGTGTGCGCCGTCCTGCGCCGGGTTCTGTGCGTGGCGGGAGGGGTTTGCGCCGAGGGGACCGTCCGGGTGGGGGGCGTCTGACGCGAGGGAAGGAGCTCCGTATGATCGGGGATCGGTTGTGGGGTCTGTTCAGCATCGACATGGGCATCGACCTCGGAACCTGCAACACCCTGGTCTGCATCAAAGGCGAGGGGATCGTTCTGAATGAGCCTTCGGTGGTGGCGGTGCGCCGCGGCACGACGCAGGTGCTTCAGAACGGAAACGCCGTCGGGCTGGTCGCGAAGGAGATGCTCGGCAAGACGCCCGGCTCGATCGTGGCGATCCGCCCGCTGAAAGACGGCGTAATCGCGGATTTCGACATCACCGAGGCGATGCTCGGCTACTTCATCCGCAAGGTGCACGGGCGCCGGCGGATCGCCCGGCCTCGCGTCGTCATTGCGATCCCGTCGGGCATCACCGCGGTCGAGAAGCGGGCGGTGTACAACTCGGCGGAGCGCGCCGGGGCGCGCGAGGTGTATCTGCTCGAGGAACCGATGGCGGCGGGGATCGGGGCGGGGCTTCCGATCGGGGAATCCACGGCGTCGATGATCGTGGACATCGGCGGCGGGACGACGGAGGTGGCGATCATGTCGCTGGGCGACATCGCGGTGTGCGAGAGCATCCGCGTCGCGGGCGATGATCTCGACGAGTCGATCGTCAACTACATGCGGCGGACCTACAATTTGTGCATCGGTCCGCAGACGGCCGAGGCGATCAAGATCGAGATCGGCTCGGTCGCGCCGCTGGAGCAGGAGCTGACGCGCGAAGTCCGGGGGCGCGACAACGTCAGTGGACTGCCCCGCGCCTGCACGATCACCAGCGAGGAAATCCGCGAAGCGCTCCGCGAACCGGTGGACGGGATCATTGAGTGCGTGATCCGCACACTGGAGCGCGCTGAACCGGAGCTTTCAGCCGACCTGGTGTCCAACGGCATTCACCTCGCCGGAGGCGGAGCGCTGCTGCGCGGACTGGACCGCGTCGTGTCGCAATCGACCGGGCTGACGGTTTACGTGGCGGATGACCCCCTGACCTGCGTGGCGAGAGGAACCGCCGTGTACCTTGAGAACCTCGCGCAGTGGAAGACGACGCTGGAGTCCGACGCCGACGGGTATTGACGCCGGGACGGACAACGATGTCGGCGCGGCGAGCACGGGGCGCGGCGTGACGCGGATCACCCTTGAGATCGCGGTGGAAAGCGCGAAGGACGCGGTCGCCGCCGCCGGATCCGGCGCGGACCGCGTCGAACTTTCGGCGGACCTGGCTTGCGGCGGCGTCACGCCAGCGATTGAAACAATACGGCAAGCGCGGACCGGGCTTGATATTCCCCTCCTTGTGCTGATCCGTCCCCGCCCGGGGGAGTTCGTGTACTCAGGCGACGAGCTCGAGCGCATGAGGGACGACCTCCGGACCGCGGTCGACGGCGGCGCCGACGGGCTGGTCTTCGGAGCGCTGACGCACCGGGGGCGTCTTGATGCGAAAGTGCTTGCGGCGTGCGTCGAAGCCTGCGGGTCACGAGTACCGGTGCTTCATCGGGCGTTCGACGAGAGCGCCGATCCGTTCGAGGCGCTGGAGACGGCGATCAGCCTGGGGTTTCGGCGCATTCTGACTTCGGGTCGTCGCGCGTGCGCCGCGGAACCCGAGGCGGCGGCACTGCTGCGAGAACTGATCGAGCGCGCCGCTGGGCGGATCGAGATTCTGCCCGGAGGCGGCGTGCGTCCGCACAACGTGCGAGCGGTGCTGGCGGGAAGCGGGTGCGATCAGGTTCACAGCGCGTGCCGCGTCGGCCTGCCCGGGAACACCTCAACGTTCGACGCGGACCTTGTGACGCAGTTGCGCGGGGAGGTGGACGCGCATGCATCCGGGAGGTGACGGCGCTTAGCCCCTCGCCAGGGCGCGGATGAGGCGGCGGGACTGGGCGCGGAGCCACGCGAAAGCGCCGGGCGCTGTCGCTCCCGGATGAAGGTGTCCCGCCCCCGGAAACAGGTGCATGTGCAGATACGCCGCGCGATCGCGCACACCCGGAAGACAGAGCAGATCGACGAGGACGTGGCGCAGCGGGCGGGCTGCGTCGTGGGGCGCCTGGTGGATCGCGATCCGGTCCTTGAGCGAGGGGCATAACGCCGGGGTCGGCGAAAGCAGGTCTGTGAACGCCGCGAAGCGCTTCGGAAACACCTCCTCGATCCGGCGCACGGCGAGGGAGATCGGGTAGCTCAGCCGCCACGCGGACGCGAGCCGACGAACGCAGCCGAAGTCGATCCGCCCGGCCTCATGCTCGCAGAACCGCACGATGTCGTGCAGCCAGCGAAGCTGGGACAAGCCGTGCCCGGCGGCGTGGACGCAGAGGTGGATCAGCGTCTCCTCGATCGAGGGCGTCCACGCCGGTTCATCGGCGACAGTGATCCGACGCGGCGTCAGCCACATCGCCTCGGGGGGGACGGTCTGGCGGTAATGAACCGGTCTGAAGGGGCGAACATGCACGTCGAGCCGCAGCGCGGGCCGGTCCGGCGTCCGGTAGGGGCGTTCGTAGTAGAACTGCGGGAAAAGCCCCTCGTGCAGGGGTTCGCTTTCGCGGCGACATCCGAGGGAGTCGAGGATCCGGTCCGCGCGGCCGGAATCCTCCCGCCGGATGAGCAAGTCGATGTCGGACATGCCGCGAAGATCGTCGGCGGCGTATACCGTGGCATTCAGGACCACACCCTTCAGCAGCAGCGTCGGGACGCCCGCTTCGCGCAGCGCCCGCAGGATCGGACGCAGACACGCGGACCGTCGCCGGTTGGACGCGCCGAGATGACGCCGATGCTCATTGAGGATGACCTGCGCGGATGCGGGAAGCGGGATACGCCGAGCGCGAAGCGCCTCATCCAGCGGTCCGCCGACACCGAGTTCACAGGCTTCACAGACGGCGCGTTCGATCAGGCCGCTCGCGCACCAGCGAGCGACGACGGGCGCGGGGTCGCCGTCGAGGCAGCGCGCCAGACCGTGCTGGAGCGACTCCGGCGAACGCTCCCGGATCGCGTCGTTCCAGCGGTGATGGAGCGAGGTTCTCACGCGGCTTCGACTCCGGGGCGGACCGGCTCCTCCGGGCGAGTGAGATCGGCCGGGTCGGGTCGCCCGGATGCCGGCACGTGCGCTCGCCACGCCGCTTCAAGAACGTCGCAGGTAGCGTCAATCTCGCCGGATTCCAACTGAAAACACGCGGCTCTTTCGACGACGCCACCGAGCACGTCGAGCGTCGCGGCGCGGTAGCGTCCGAAGGTGAAGCACACGTCGAGGAGTTGAAAGAGCGCCCGCGCACGTGAGAGCGGGTGCAGAGCCGGGGCGGGTCGAGCCACGTAGCGCGGGAACGCGATCATCCCGACGGGAACTCCCCAGGGCGTCCGGTGCGGACGCAGCGCCTGCGGATCGATCAGGCGGACCCGGCCTTTCCAACTCTTCTCGTAAGACGGAAGCGCGCCGGCGGTGGGGCAGAAAGCGTCCACGATCTCGAACGAGCCTTCCTTGATGCACAGGGCCTTCGGATACGGGTCGAGTCGAAGCGTGTCCGGGTCGATCAGGGCGAATTCGTCGGAGAGGTAGCTCCAGCCGCGGGAGATCAGTCGGGCGGTAAGCGTGGACTTCCCGCATTGCGGCTGCGCCGGCAAAACGAGGGCGAACCCGTCGCGGGCGACGACGCCGGCGTGAAGCTGGTGATATCGCGGCAGCGTCGCGGCGACGGCGGCGTTGATCGCCCACTCCACGTGCGGGAGGACCGCCTGCGGCTTGCGCAGGAGGAAGCGCTCCTCTCCGTCCACGCAGATGCGGAAGCCGCGACCGAGAGGCCGCGCGCGGATCACACGATCCACGCGGATGTGAACCGCCGAAAGCGTCGGACCGCCGATGTAGTGGCGCTGATAAAGGTGGTGAAAAGGCTCTCGAAAACGCGCATCCGCACTGTGCAGGCAGACCGTCACGGCGCCGATCCGGTAGTACGTGGGAGATTCAGGACCGGGCGCCGCTGGGCATGAAGCGCGCCGTGCGGGGTTGTATCCGTCAAGGGCGGGGCCGACGTCACGTCCGCCGATTGTCGAAGCCGTGCTCATGAAACTTCGTCTGCCCCGTGGGTTCGCCCGATCCAGCCGTGCCGCCGCATCGCGGCGAGAACCGGTGCGAAGCGCGAGGCAACCTCGTCCGTCGTCTCACCGTGTTGCTGTGCCAACTCGAGAAAGATGGCGGCATCGTCGCGCGTGCCGTCAACCTGCTTGAAGACCTCAAAGGCATCGGCGTCGAGATACAGAACTTCGTGAGCTCCCGGGTCGTACGCGACGGCCTCGTCGTCGATGCGGTGGATGATGACTTCCCGGCAGATCCGCCAGCGCGTGGTTTCCGGCGTGCGGGTCGTCGGAGGCTCCGCGAGCGCCCGCGTCGGTGAAGCGGGGCGGCGGCGTCCTTCCGGCGCTTGTTCAGGATGAGACATGGCTTGCGGCATACGTCGACTGCGGTTGCAGAAGCAGAATGACCGGGGTCGCCTTGAGCGCGGTCTTCCCGATCGTGGTCATCAGGGTTCGGCGCGTGGCTCCAGACCGGTTCCTGTCGCCGTCGTTGACCCCCGAGGCGCCCCGGGTATCCGGGTCGTGGAAGTTTGCAGGATCAGGGAAAGTTGACATCGGCGGCTCCGGTGTACGCGCGCCGCGGGAACCACCCCGATCCGGCGTTGCGGTTTTATCGGCGGGAACGAGAGGAGAGTCCGATTTCGTGGCGTTCAGGTCGCATTCTTCCCGGAAACTTTAAACGTTAACACTAATAAATAACTTATCAATTTAATATCACCTTGGCTTGGCATCACAAAGTTGCGTTTCCACGGTTTCCGTCTTGCACCCGGCAGGTCAAGGCCTTATATTACGTCCACCCAGAATGTCAGGGGGGGGCACTCACCTAGGCTGCGGATTTCGCCCGTTGTGGAGAGCGGGTGATCAGGGGGCGGAGGAAGTCACGCGATCATTGTAGGTTCGTCGTGCGTCATTTTCGGGAGGAGGTAGGGTTCGGACATGCGTAGTGTGAAACTGATGGGTGCGGTGCTGCTTGCGGCAGCGGCCGCCCCGGCGATGGCGGGAGTGATTGTTCAAACCAAGACGGCCACGTTCCAGAGCGACCTGAACAACAACGTGATCCTGACGTTCGACTCGTTCGACACGCAGGGCGGGACGCTGATTCTGCAAAGCGTCCGCGTGGATGTTCGTCATGCCGGCGGCGCGATTCTCCGCGCGGACAACGACGATACGTTCCGGGGCGCGACGGTTAACGGTCGCATCATCCGCGCGTGGACCTTGACGGGTCCGGACGCCTTCGCCGCGGACAACGAAACGGTGACGACGCCGACGGTCAATCTGGGGACGGATGACGGGGACGGGGCGGCTTTCGACGCGACGGGTCCGGACGGCACGGATTTCGGATCGGTTTCCTACGGACCGGATTTCTCGACGACGTTGAATCCGAATTCCGCTCTGTATGCGACGAACGGCGCAGGTACGGTGGATTTCGTGGCGGATGTGCTTCTGATGGTCAACGACCTTCAGTTCGTGATCGAGCCGGATGTTTGGCAGCTTGAGGTTCAAGCGCCCTACCTCGATGTTGAGGTGAAGCTGACCTACGAGTTCACGGTCGTGCCGGTTCCGGCCGGAGTCTGGTTAGCTGTGTTCGGGCTCGGTGTTGCCGGCTGGATTCGCAAGCGCGTCGCCTGAGCAGCGGCGCTCTCGGGGGTTCTCTGAAAAGGGCGAGCACCCGATCAATACGCAGTTTCAGACCGCGGGGGTCTTTCCTCCGCGGTTTTTTCATTTGCCGCGGACGGGTGCGGGTTGCGGATGCAATTCGGCACGGCGCGGTTACACTTCGGGTCATGAAGTCGCATACACAACGTGGGTGGCTCCTGCTGCTTGCGGCAGGCGTTTTCGGGGGCGCGACCGGTTGCGGGCGCGACGCCCGTCTCGCTGGGAAGCACATCCGGGATGTTCGGGTGCGCACTGTCGAGCATTTCGGCATTCACCTTGACGCCGCTGCGAGCGTCGAGCAGGTGGTCGAGGTTTTGTTGCGGGCTTTGCACGCGGATGTGAACGCTGCGACCCGGGCTGAGCGGGACGCGGCGATCGACATCCAACTTGATGTTTGTGCGGCGGAAACACTCAGCCGGCGCAAGCACGACGGGCAGACGCGCGAGGAGTGGTTGTATCAGGTCGTGTCGTCGTGGGCGCCGGCAGTGGCGCATTACCTGCGCGGTGATGAATCCCGCCTGTCCGCGGTGCTCGGTTCGGTGGTCGCGGTCGAGCATGAGGACGGCGGCGAACCCGTCGCGGAGGCGCGCCTGACCCTTGCGGATCCAGCGGACCCGAGGGGAGGCGTGTATGCGATTGTGCGGCTGGTGCGCGAGGGCGCCGCGGGTGACTCCGTCGCGGGGGCGGCGAAGTTCTGGCGCGTCTCGGGGATCTACTTTCAACCGGGACGCCGCCCCGCGCCCGCGTTGGACGGGATCGCGGCGCACGAGGACGCTTCCGAGGCCCAACCCGCCGACGCAACGGTCCCAGCGCGTCAAAGCCCGTGACCGCGAAAGCATCTCGCCGGGGGCGCCCGGACGCTCAAAAGACCCACCGGGATTGCAGGCTGGATATTGCGTCAAGCGGCGCGGCCTCAGACCGCCTGATGCGTCACGTCGTGCGGCGCTGGTCGGAGGATCCGAATGTGTGATCGTTCAATGCCCCGGGACGATTGCCAGCCCTCCGGCGGTCCAGGTGCATTTGCGCGGCGAGCCTTTCGGGTAATCCACCTTGAGTCGTCGGCGATTGCGTCCGAGTTCCTCGATCTGACGGAGATCCACCGCCTCGCCCTGGCGAGCCAGGTTTTCCGCCTCCGCCGGGGTCAGCGGGAGGCGGTCCCAGTACTGCGGGTCGTCGCCGTCGATCCAGTCGACGAACTCGGTGAAGATCGAGACGAACATCTGGTGACAGTCGGGGCAGCGAAAAAGCGCGACGCCGAAGTGGGAGTCGTCCACGAGGTGACCGCAGGGATCGAGTTTGTGACCCCACGCGGCTTCGGGATCCGGACCGAAGCAGCGCGTGCATCCGAATTCGCCGGTCGTCCGCGGCTCTGGCATGCCTGATGTTCTTTTAAGAAGACGTTGTCATATCCGAGTCGTTGCACTGGAGGGGCGTCATGTCGCGCGTATTCGGAGGAGGAGCGCCGCCGCCGTCAGCGCCAGCAATGTCAGCGTCGCTGGTTCGGGAGTCAGCACGACCGTGTCCAGTCCGTTCACCTGGTTTCCACCGCGGTAGTCGCCCCGCAACATCAACCCCTCCAGCCCACCGAGGACAAAGCGCATATCCGCCTCCGTCGCAGGAAGCCCGGTCTGCTCGTTTTTCCAGCCTGCGGTTTCGCGCAGGATCACCTCGTAAGAGGTCCACGACTCGTTCGGCGTCTTCGGGTCATCGAAGGCAAGCGTCAACACCCCGCGCGTCAGCAGGACATCCTGCTGGGTCAGGAACAGGTCGCCGATCGGCATTCCCTCGCCCGGCAACGAGATCAGGTCAAAAGACAGCGACCCGCCGTAAGCGGCTGAGACGTCGCCGAGGAATGCGTCCGGCGCCGTCCAGAACCACCGCTGCCCGCCGATCCGCTGATCGACGCCGGAAATGTACCCGCCGGGATTCCCCCCGTTGTCGAGATGCTGCGGAATGAAGAGGTCTCCGCGGAAGGAAATCCGCCACCCCTCGTCCGTCTCATCGAACGTGCTCGTCGCGATCACGTCCGCCCGAGCGTCCACCGCTGCCGTCCCCGCCGCCAGCGCGCAGCCCAGCGCGCACGCCAACCCGCGATTCTTCATCGTTCCCGCCTCCGGTGGATCCGGTTCGACCGCGCCGACGCAACCCGCCTGAAACTTGACGCGCGTCTGCCACGTGCGCCAAGCCGCCAGCGTCGTCCCGGTTCCTTATAAGAAAGATCGGTCCGACGCTTGCCGGGCATTCAGCGGATTTTTAGAGGATTCTCATCGGCTGATTGTGAATTTTACGGCAAGAGGCAAAGTTCCCGGCATTCAAGCCTCGGCGGCGCAGCGGGTTGCACCCCACCGAGGTCAGGACGGTCGAATTCGGCGTTCGTGAAGCAGTTGGTAGATTGAATTCGCCTCATCCAGCAGCGTCCGGTACCGGACCGGAATCACCTCCCTCCTCGGGCGGTATGCCTCGAACCCGGTGGATTTTTCGACCGCTGCGTACCAATGCTTCGCCCAGATTCCGTCCGTCGGGCGCGGTCCGGCGGGCCAAGCCAGCATCTCCTCCGCAAACGCGACGCCAAGCCGGTCGCACAACGCCGAGAGCATCTCCCGTGGATGCTCGAGCACATCCCGGGCATCGAGAATCGGCGGGATCCGCCCGAAGCGCTGCTCCTGCCGGCGCAGGAGTTCGACCTGCTGGACCAGCCCCGTGTCCGCCAGCGTCACCTCAGGCGTCACCTTGACCAGCGAAAGCAGCATCTCCCGCGGATCTCGGATGAGAAACGCGTGCGTCAACTGATCGAGCCAGGCGTCGTCCATCCCCGGCAGAAGGTGATGCGCCATGTGTTTCTGGAAAAAGATCGCCTTCCCCTCTGGGACAGGCCCGGTGAGCCAGGCGACGACTTTCCGCCAGTCCGTCTCATGATGAGCGATCACCTCATCCCGTCCGGGGTGGGGCAGCCCCGTTACCGCGAGGTAATGTGCATAAAGAGGCTCGTCGCAGACGAACGTGTCGGGGCGATTTCCCCAGGCGCGCATCATCGCGGTCGAGATGTTGCGCGGACCGGACCACATCGCCAGACGCAGGGTTTCAGGCTTGTTGGACACTTCGGGAGCATGTCGCGGTCTTCGGACGCTGGCAAGTCCTCTAACGGCGGTGGGTTGGGGGGTATTCCCTTCCCGCGGTCCAGGTCCGGGCTTCAGGGGTCCGACTGAGGGTCAATTCGGACGTACTTGTCGATCCGAGGTGAAGGCACGGAGGATTGACGCAGCCGGTATCATCGCGGTATAATCCACGCTGTCGTATTTCGGGCCGGTGTGACCGCAGTGGGGACGCGGTCTTCTTCTCCCCCGCCGGTCCGGGGGCATCTTCGGGGTCTTCTGTTCAGCGAGGAGGAGGTAAAATGAGGCATTGGGTGAAGGGAATGGCGCTGCTGGTTGCGGCGCTGGCGGTGGTCGCGGGAACGGCGCAGGCGGACGATCTGAGTCATCCGACGGCGCCGTTGCCGCATGATGATGTCGATTATCGCGTGGACTCGGGGAATCAAGGCAACCCGAGCGATCAGGTGGAGATGGTCTGGTCGCACGTGGTCAACCTGCCTTCGTACGTTTCGATGCGGCTGCACTTCAGCCTTGTGTCCCTCGAGTCCGGCAGCGTCGTTCGCGTGGTGTCCGCGTTCGACAACGACGATCAGGTGTTCGATGGCGAAATGTTCTCGGAGTGGTTCAACACGACCGCGTACTTCAACGGCGACACGCTGACGATCGAGCTGTGGGCGGCGCCGGGGACGACGAACAACCGGATCGTTCTGAGTCACGTCGAAGCCGCCAAGGCGCCGCACCCGATCGATGACGGGATGGGTCTGGGCGGCAGCGGACAGTGCGGGATTTGCGGAAGCGATGACCGGCAGCCGTCGGCGGTGGACTGGTCGGGGCGCATCATGAACATCGGCTGCACCGGGTCGATCTACAACACCGACTCCTGCGTGGTTTCGGCGGGGCACTGCCGCACGAGCGGGGTCATTCAGTTCCGCGTGCCGAACTCCAACAACAACTGCTCGACGAACAACCCGCCGGCGCTGGATCAGTTTCCGATCAGCGGCGGACAGTCGCGCAACGGCGGCGTCGGCGCCGACTGGTGGGTGACGACGACGGGGACGAACGGCGCGGGTCAGCGTCCGTATGACCGTTACGGCGTGTTCATGCCGATTGCGACCGCCGCGGCGAACACCGGACAACCCTGCACGATCAACGGCTACGGCGTGGATCAGACCTGCACGCGCAGTCAGACGCAGCAGCTCAGCACGGGTTCCATCACGTTCCGCAGCGGCTCGCACTATGAATACAACGCGGACGTGCGCGGCGGGAACTCCGGCTCGGGGCTGATCGTCAACAACGCGATCGTCGGTATCGTGACGCACTGCAGCACCGGCTGCCCGAACTTCGGAACGCGCCACGACAACGCGGACTTCGCGGCGGCGCGTGACGCGGTGTGCCCGGATAGCGGTGGCGTCGAGTGCTCGAACGTGAAGCGTCTGAAGGCCCGCTGCCGCGACAACGGCGCGATCAAGGGCACGGTCATCCTGTACGACAACAGTAATAACGGCGACACGGTGACGGTCAGCATCGACAACACGCTGGATCTCGTCATCACCGTGGTGGACAACAAGGCGAAGTTCAACGTCTGCTGCTACTCCGGTACGCATAACGTGTCCTTGAAGGATCCGTCCAACTGCGCGTCGACGAACGTGACCTGCCCGTAATTCGGGAATCGCACGGCGTCGCCCGGCAAGGGCGGTTTGAAATCGCGGCCCGGCTGATCCTTGTGTCGGCCGGGCCGCTCTTGTTCGTTTGCGAAGCCGGGGCAGAACCGCAGAATGTTCAAACTCAAACCGAGCGGCGCGGTTCACAGCGGCGAGCGATCGCGCGGGCTGAAGCCGCGCGGCTCGGAGGCGCGATTCAGAAAAGGTTCGTCTGTCCGCGGTTCCACATCATTGTCGATCGCGCGTTCGGAGGAGAAAGATCGTGCCGGTGGCCCGCTTCACGCCGCATCTTTATCGCTTTTTTCCGGCGCTTCCGCGCGAAGGCGTCAAGGTGGAAGGGAAGACGGTGCGCGATGTCCTGAACGAGCTTGATCGTCGTTTCGCCGGACTTGCCGGATACCTCGTGGATGACGCCGGCGCCGTCCGGAAGCACGTCAACATTTTCGTCGGGAACGAACGGATCCGCGATCGCGTCACGCTCTCGGATCCGGTTTCCGAAACGACGGAAATCTTCTTCTTTCAGGCGCTGTCGGGCGGGTGACGGTCCGACGTCGCTCAGGTCTTGACACGGCGGATGTCGGCGCCGACGGCGCGGAGCTTCTCCTCGATGCGTTCGTATCCGCGGTCGATGTGGTAGACGCGCTGGATGACGGTGCGCCCTTTTGCGATCAGGCCGGCGAGGACCAGCGCGGCGGAGGCGCGGAGGTCGGATGCCATCACCGGCGCGCCGACGAGTTGCTTGACGCCCTCGATGATGACGGTGGGGCCTTCCTTGCGGAGGTGCGCGCCCATCCGGTTCAGCTCGGCGACGTGCAGGAAGCGGTCAGGGTAGATCTTCTCGGTGAGGACGCTGTTGCCGTCGGCGAGGGCCAGGAGGGCCATCATCTGCGCCTGAAGGTCGGTCGGGAAACCGGGGTAGGGCTGGGTGGTGATCTCGATCGGTTCGAGTCGGCGGGCGGCGGAGACGTTGACGCCCGTGTCGGTCCGCTTCACGAGGACGCCGACGCGGCGCAGGGCGTCCACGGCGGCGACGAGATGATCGAGGCGGGCGCCGGCGAGCTCGAGCTCCCCGTTGGTGATGCCGGCGGCGATCATGAACGTTCCGGCTTCGATGCGGTCCGGGATGATCGTGTGCTCGACGCCGCGCAGGGCGTCCACGCCCTCGATGACGATGCGCGGAGTTCCGTGTCCACTGATGCGGGCGCCGCAGGCGTTGAGGTAGACGGCGAGGTCGGCGACTTCAGGCTCGCAGGCGGCGGATTCGATCACCGTCGCGCCCTCGGCGAGAACGGCGGCCATCATGACGTTGGCCGTGGCCGTGACGGACGAGCCGAAGGGTCCTCCGAGGAAAACCTCGGTTCCGGCGAGGCGCTTGGTCTTGAGGACGACGTCGCCGTTGGCGAGGTCATAATCGGCGCCGAGGGCCTGACAGCCGCGGACGTGCAGATCGATCGGACGGAACCCGATGGCGCATCCGCCGGGCATGGCGACGCGGGCGGTTTTTCGTTTGCCCAGCAGGGGGCCGAGGACGCAGACGCTGGCGCGCATCTGGCTGACCAGTTCGTAGCGCGCGTGGCTGTTGCTTTCATCCTCGACCCTGAGGCGCAGGATGCCGGGCTCGATGCGCCGGACGGAGACACCGAGCTGCGCGAGCAGTTCGCCCATCAACTCGACGTCCTTGAGGTCAGGGACGTTCCGGAGGATCGTCTCACCTTCGGTGAGCAGGACCGCCGCCATCAGGGGGAGCGCGGCGTTTTTGGATCCGCCGATCTGGATGGTTCCGCGAAGCCGATTCCCGCCGTGTATCTCGAAGACGTCCATGTCAGCGCTCCGGGAGAAAGACAGGTTCGCGGCGCGGGCCGCGCGAAACCGATCGCATCGCGCGCTTCACCCTCCGCGAGGGCGCGCGCCCGCCGCGCGCATCCCGATCGCATCGATCCCCTTACTTACGCTCGTCGATGACGAAATGCAAGATGCGTTCGCGTCCGGTGATGCGATCGCGTCCCGAGGCGACGCGATGGAAACCGGCGGGGGTGAAGATATCCGTAACCGCGCCCGCCTGATGGTCGCCGATCTCGAGGAAGAGGGTCCCGCCCGCGGCGAGAACGGTTCGTGCGCCGGCGGCGGTGCGGCGGTAGAAATCCAGCCCGTCCGCGCCGTCGGTCAGCGCCAGGGGGGGTTCAAAGTTGCGGATGCAGGGGGCGAGTTCCGCCACGGCGTCGGCGGCGATGTAAGGCGGGTTAGCGACGAGGACATCAAACCCCTCTGGCGGGATGGCGTCCGGCGGAAGCGCGAGCCAGTCCGCGACGGCGGTCTTAAGCCGATCGCCGACGCCGAGTCGTCGGGCGTTCTCCTGAGCGACGAGGATGGCTGCGGCGCTGATGTCGACGCCGACGCCGGTCGCCGCGGGCATGTGCTTGAGGATGCTGATGATGATGCAGCCGCTGCCGACGCCGAGTTCGAGGATTCGTGGGTTGGGGTGGGAGGCGCGGGCACGGTCATCCAGAACGGATTCGACGAGGAGTTCCGTCTCCGGTCTGGGGATGAGGACGTCGGGGGTGACGTGAAATTCGAGGGAGAAGAACTCGCGTTGACCGGTCAGGTAGGCGACAGGCTCGGACGCCGCCGCGCGTTTAACCAGTTCGCGGAGGCGGGTTCGCTGGTCGTCGTCGGGGATGCGGTCAAACCGGGCATACAATTCGATCCTTCGGCACTGGAGTACGTGGGCGAGGAGGACTTCGGCGCAGAGGCGGGCGTCGTCCACTCCTTTTTGAGCCAAGAATTCACGGGAAGAGGTAAGGAGGCGCTGGACGGTCCAAGGCGTTGCGATATCGGGCGAAGAAGACATGAACGCAATCTAGCCGGGCGAAACGTGGAGGCAAACAAGACGGCGGCCTGGGGGCTTGGAGCGGAACGCAACGGATCGGCGGTGGCGACGACGACGGGGGCTTGGGGTATCCGAGTATAAGTTTTTATTATTCAATTGTTTGCGCATTTTTTGTGGAACAAACTCGTGTTGTTTGGATTCTCGGGTTGGGTGGCGGGAAGGTGGGATCGCGGCGGCGTAGAAAGGTTTGACAGAGGGTTGAGGGGCCTTATAATTCGCCTTGCTCGAATGTGAGGTTCCGGCCGATAAAAGTGCGGTCGGATTGGATTATTGGACGCGGCGCCGATGGATCGGGTCGGCATGCGGACATCGCGTGCGCCGAGCCAGGGCGCGGGGCGTGCAGGGCAGGAACATGTACGCGACGTGTGTGGGATGTGGAGTGGATAGCTGTGCGAGTTGATCGTTCAGATCTTCGCGCGCGGTTTTGCGCCGATCGGGTTCCACACCAGGAACGGGGAGAAGGCACCATGTAGGCTGCGCCAGGACATGGTGAGAGAGGTCGCGTTCAAGTGGGCCTGCGGCGACGCCGCCCACTTTTTTTGTTTTTTGGGCGGTCGACGGAGTCGGCCGGTGGGATCGACATGAGTTCAGACCTGCTGCACATGGTGGATGCGATCAGCCGGGAGAAGAACATCGATAAGGAGAACATCTTTATCGACATCGAGACGGGGATCGCATCGGCGATGCGCCGGGCTTACGGCGAGGCGCAGGAGATCGTGGTGAAGATCCATCGCGGGTCGGGGAAGATCGAAGCGACCTTGGACGGTCGTCCGGTTTCGATGGTCGAGCTGGGTCGGATCGCGGCGCAGACGTTCAAACAGGTGATGATCCAGAAGCTGCGTGAAGACGAGCGCAGTTCGCTGTTTGAGGAGTATTCGAAGCGGGTGGGGACGCTGATCACGGGGGTGGCGTCGCGGATGGAGGGGGGGACGCTGGTGGTGAACCTCGGGCGCGGGGAGGCGATCATTCCGCGCAGCGAGCAGCTTCCCGGCGAGACGCATCATCCGGGCGACCGGGTGCGGGCGATGATTCTCGACGTGCGGGAGTCGGCCAGCCAGATCCGGATCGTGCTGTCGCGGACGCATCCGGATTTCATCAAGCGTTTGTTCGAGGCGGAGGTTCCTGAGGTGGCGGAGCGGATCATCGAGATCCGGGCGTTGGCGCGGGAGCCGGGGTATCGGACGAAAGTCGCGGTGTCGTCGATCGACATGAAGGTGGATGCGGTCGGGGCGTGCGTGGGGGTGCGCGGGAGCCGGATCAAGAACATCGTCGAGGAGATCAACAACGAGAAGATCGACATCGTGCGGTGGAACGAGTCGTCGCAGATTCTGATCACGAATGCGCTGAAGCCCGCGGAGATCAAGGAAGTCTTCCTGTGTTTTGAGCTGGGTCACGCGGTGGTGGTAGTGGCGGACGACCAGTTGTCGCTGGCGATCGGGAAGCGCGGGCAGAACGTGCGGCTGGCGTCGCGGTTGACGGGGTGGGACATCGACATTCTGACGCCGGTGGAATACGACCGATCGCTGGATCTGATGGAGAGCACGTTGCGTGCGGTCGCGGGGGTGGACGACGTGCTGCTGGATAAGATTCTGGCGATCGGAATCATCTCGGTTGGGGATTTGGCGCTGGTGGGCGCGGAACCGCTGGTGCAGGAGCTTGAGGTTCCGCAGGACCTGGCGGAGCGGATCGTGGCGGCGTCGGAAGAAGCGGCGAAGCGAGCGGCGGTGACGGAGGCGGCGCGTCTGGTGTCGCAGGAGGGCGCTGGCGCGACGGAGACGATCGAGGCGACGGCGGGAACCGGGGAACTCGACGGTTCCCTGCTGGCGGGAGAGGCGATCGACAACGGTCGATCGGATCTTTCCGCGGACGGCGGGCTGGGAGAGGCGGACCGCAAGGCTGAACTGGAAGGGACAACGACCGACGGCGCGCCGGCGGCGAGCGGCGCCGCGGAAGAGGATCCTGAAGGACAGAACGTGCACATCGAGTAACACGAGGACGGTTCGGGGGACGCAGAACCGGTCGCGGCAAGGGGAGGCAGCTTTTTTGGAGAAGATGCGGGTACACATCCTGGCGAACGAACTTTCCGTCACGAGCAAGGCCATCCTTGAGAAATGCCGGGCGGAGGGGCTGGGCGACGTGGTGAAGAACCACATGTCGACGCTCAGCGCCGGTCTGGAAGCGACGATTCGGGAGTGGTTTTCCGGGGCGCACAGCGACACGGCGGTGGAGACGGCGGAGCAGATCGACCTGAACAAGGTTCGCGTTCGTCGTCGCAAGCGGAAAGGGGAATCCGAGGCGGACAGCGGCGGAGTGGCGGTCGGCGTTGAGGAGGAGACGGACGAGACGCCGGGCGAGTCGGACAACGTTGATCTCCCGTCCGTGGAATCGCCGACAATCCCGGCGGCGGCGGAGTCTGCTCCGGTTGCGGAAGCACCGGCGCCGGCAGCGCCTCCTGCGGGATTCGTGGAGGAGTCTTCCGTGCCGAAGTCGGTGCCGGGTCCGGTCGCCGCGCCGGTTGTGGAGGAATCGCATCCGGTCATTCCCGCGGAGTCGTCGGAATCGGCAGGTCCGGTCGTTGCTCCCGCGCCGGCGGTTGCGGCGCCCGAAATGCCGTCGAAGGCGGATCCCGCGCCAGGCGCGGGTCGCGCGGCGGCGGAGGCGTCGCAGCCGGTGACGCCGATCGGTCCGCAGAACGTTCCTGCGCCTGCGCGGATCACGGGGCCTCGGGTTGTGCGATATGAGGCGCCGGAACGTGAGGCGTATACGCCTCGGCCTCGTGTGGCGCCGCCGGGTCGAGATGCGGGAACCGCCCCGGCAGATGCGGGTCGAGTGCGTCCGGCGCGACGGACGGACCGCGCGGAAGAAGCGGCGAGAATCCGTCAGAACGCGCGTCGATCGACCCGGGTGGATTCGTCGACGAGCGAGAAACTTCAGGAGTGGCGTGACCAGGATCTTGCGGAGCGGCGCGAGCGGCTTCGGGTGGCGACGGGCCGGAAGATTCATCGGCGCCGGGGCGAGGACGAGAACCGTCCGACGGCGGGCGGTCCGAAACTGACGGCGAAGCTGCACGAGCCCGCGACGGTCCGGGACTTCTGCGCGGCGACGGGGATCAATCAGATTCTGGTGTGCAAGACGCTGCTTCAGAAGCTGGAGATTCTGGCGAACATCAACACGACGCTGACCGCGGAGACCGCGCAATTGCTGGGGCTGGAGTTCGGTCTGGACGTCGAGGTGATGCCGGCGAAGACGTCGCTGGATGTTCTGGAAGAGGAGTTTACGGCGCGTCCGCGTCCGAACCTGGCGCCAAGGCCTCCGGTGGTGACGATCATGGGTCACGTGGATCACGGGAAGACGAGCCTTCTGGACCGGATCCGGCGTTCGCGGGTGGTGGACGTGGAGGACGGGGGCATCACCCAGCACATCGGGTCTTATCACTTCGAGCGGGACCACGTGAAGGTGACGTTTCTGGACACACCGGGCCACGCGGCGTTCACGTCGATGCGGGAGCGTGGAGCGAACCTGACGGATATCGTGGTGCTGGTGGTGGCGGCGAACGACGGGGTGATGCCTCAGACGCTGGAGGCGCTGAACCACGCGAAGGCGGCGAAAGTTCCGATTCTGGTGGCGTTGAACAAGATCGACATGGGTCGGGACAACGTGCTGCGGATCTACGGTCAATTGGCGGAGCACGGGTTGTCACCAGTGGCGTGGGGCGGTGAAACGGAGGTGGTGGAGACGTCGGCGACGACGGGGGAGGGGATCGACCATCTTCTGGAGACGATCATGACGATGGCGGAACTGATGGATCTGAAGGCGGATCCGACGGTTCCGGCGGTGGGGACGGTGGTGGAGGCGGAAACGAAGCCCGGCGTCGGCGCGGTGGTTCGGACGCTGGTGCAGGAAGGGACGCTGAAGGTCGGGGACGTGGTGTTGTGCGGGACGGCGAGCGGGAAAGTCCGAGCGCTGATGAACGATCTGGGAAAGAAGGTGACCTCCGTCGGCCCGGGCATGCCCGTGGAGATCTGGGGTTTGGATGAAGCCCCGCAGGCGGGCGACCGGTTGTACCAGTTGGACTCGGCGGCGCGGGCGAAGCAGATCGCGGAGGAAGTGCGTCAGACGCGGATCCGGGAAGCCCGGACGAGCATCCGGAAGGCGCGATCGCTGGCGGAGATCTTCGCGCGGCGAGACGCGGAGGAGATTCCGGAGCTGAACGTGATTCTTCGGGCGGACGTTCAGGGAAGCGTGGACGCGCTGCATCACCTGCTGGGCGAGCTTCCGACGGATAAGGTGAAGCTTTCGATCCGTCACTCGGGGATCGGCGCGGTGACGGAGAACGACGTGCTGCTGGCGGCGGCTTCGGACGCGGTGATCATCGGTTTCCGGGTGGAGCCGACGCCGGGCGCGAAGCGGCTGATTGACGAGAAGGGGGTGGACGTCCGGACGCACCGGGTGATCTACGAGGTGAGCGACGAGATCCGCCGTGCGATGGAAGGGTTGTTGACGCCGGAGGAGCATCTGGAGGCGCGGGGCACGGTGGAGGTCCGCAACCTGTTCCGGGTTACGAAGGTGGGTCTGGTGGCGGGGTGCTACGTGACGAGCGGCGTGGTGGCACGGAATCACCGGGTGAAGGTGGTGCGGGACGGCGTGGTGATCCGCGAGGGGTGCCCGATCGAGTCGTTGAAGCATTTCAAAGATGACGTCAAGGAGGTTCGGGCGGGCAAGGAATGCGGATTGATGCTGGAGGGATTCACGGACCTTCACGTGGGGGACATCCTCGAGACGTTCGATCTCGTGCAGGTTGCGCAGACCCTTACGTAACCGGGAGCTTCGTCGGAGATGATCGAGTTCAAATCCCCCTGCGGTCATACGGTGCGTGCCCGGGATGAGGATGCGGGTCGTGACGTCAAGTGCAACTACTGCGGCAAGGAGGTGCGGGTTCCGTCGGACCGCGCCGACGATCTGGACTTCCTGATGTCGGAGGTCAGCGCGACGTCCGCCGTGGCTTCACCGCCGCGGAAGGCGCGGGGCGGCGGTCCTTTTTCGGGCGGTCGGCGTTCGGCGGAATCGGGCCCGCGCGAAGTGATCCTGAAACTGACGTACGCGGCGGCAGCGATCACGGCGGTGGTGATCGTGACGCGGAATTACGTACTTCCGGCGCTGGCGCCCGGGGAAGCGCCGGAGGAGGCGTCGGGGATGCATCAGCCGTCGCCCGAACCGAGGCCCCGGCGGGTCACGTTCGGGCTGACCGACCTGAGCGGCGAGGGTGGATTGTACGTGTCGGCGGTTCCGCCGGGGGCGGAGGTCTACCTCGTCGATCAGAAAACCTGGACGATGGGTCAGCGGATCGTAACGGCGCCGGGATCGAAGCGGATGGCGTCGGGGGAGACGTTCTGCGGGACGGAGGGCGTGTTCATCGTCGAGGCGGCGCTGCCGTGGAACGACAAGAGCCTGAAGGCGTACCCGGATTACAACTCGACGTTCCGGCGGGCGCTGGAATCGGCCGAGAAAGGCGAGGCGAGCAATGCGCTGGCGCGCCAGTACTTCCTGCCGGACGGGGCGACGTCGGTGTTCGTGACGAAAGAGACGGATCAGACGTACGTGGTGCGTCAGTACAAGGTCGAGTTGCGGAAGGACGGGTGGGAGTCGGTGACGGCGTTCTTCGTGCCGGCGAGCCTGAAGGTCGGCGACCTGGTGACGCGCTATCTTCCGTCGGAGCCGCGGTTCGGATTCGATGAGGAGCATGTGCGCGGAGAGCTGGAGTACTACGGCGTGCCCCTGCATGACCGGACGTACGTGATGGACGCGCTGGCGCGGATCGGGGCGGTGCCTTACGACACGTCGGGCGGAAGCGTCGGGGCCGAGCCCCGCGTCGTGCGGATGTTCCGGATCGATGTGGGGACGGGGCAGTTCCGGACGCAGGTGCTCAGCGGGGCAGGATCGGCGGGGGGAAACTAGCGCGATGCGTTGCAGGCTCCTTACGATCGATTCTGATCCGGAAGCCGGTTCCGCACGGCGGACCGGAGGGCTGCGTTTGTATGCGGATCGGAGGTCCGCGGTCCGAACGCCGCCGACGCATTTGCGACGGAGGACTCGAGGCGGTTGCGTTTGACGGTGGAGAGCGGGTGAATCCGTATCGACGTGAAAAGATGGCGAGCACGATCCGCACGGTGCTGGCGGGGGCGATCGGGCAGCTCAATGATCCGCGGATTGAACCGCTGACGTCAGTGACGCGGGTGGAGGTGAGCGCGGATCTTCTTGCGGCGCGGGTTTTCGTGGTGGTCCACGGGGCGCGCGGCGTCGTGACGCGAACGCTGGCGGGGCTGCGCAGCGCGTCAGGGCATCTGCAACGGATGCTGGCGTCTGAGTTGCAGGTGCGGCAGTGCCCTCGCGTGTCGTTCGAGCTGGACGAGGCGTTTATCGAAGCGCAGGAGACGTTACGCCTGATCGCATCAAACCAGACGGGGGGAGAGGAAAGAGCGCCCGGTGAAGCGGGGGGTGAGGTCAGCGCGGGTGCGGAGGCGGACGATCCTTCAACGGAGGGTTCGAGCGGATGAAGAACGGCAGCGTCTACGCCGATCGGGTTCGGAAGGCGTATCTTCGGCTGGCGAAGACTCATCGGAAGCCGGGGGCGGGATGCGCGACGGATCCTCTGCGTCAGGCTGCGGCGGCGGTGCTGGGGCGGCATGACGGACTGGCGGCGGGGATGGCGGCGCTGGATCGAATTTTCAAGCGGGTGGTGGACTGGAACGAGGTTCGGGTCTCCACGGCGGAGGAGCTTTCGACATGGGTGGGCGGATTGCTGAAACATCCGCGAGAGTCGTGCGAAGATCTGATCCGGATGCTCAACGGCGTGTTTCGGCGTGAGAACGCAATGAGCCTGGACCGCCTGATGCAAGGGAAAGTGAAAGACGCCCGGAAGTACCTCGAGAGCCTTCCGGGGTTCGACGCGTACGTGACGGCGTCGGTTCTGTTGTGGAGCCTGGGCGCGCACGCGATTCCGGTGAACGACCGTCTTCTGGAGCGGATGAAGCGCGAGGGATGGGTGTCGCCGGAGGCGGAGCGCGAGGAGGTTCAGGGGTTTCTGGAGCGGCATGTGAAGGCGCAGGAGGCGCAGACGTTCGCGCAGGTGATGGAGTCGGCCTCGCTTCAGCGTTTTTCCGGTCCTTCGCGGTCGGGCGTCGTGCCTGCGGCGAAGTCCGCGGGTAAGTCCAAGCCCGAAGCGAAGGCGAAGGCGGACGGGAAGTCTTCCTCGTCGTCCGCGCGTTCCGCGCCGGGGGTTGCACGAGCTTCGAAACCCAGGCAGGCTCAGGCAAGGTCCAAGTCGTCGGTCCGGAACAAGGCGCGCAAGTGACACACAAGCAAGATACGGTCGGGCGATCTGATCCTTCGATCCGTCGGGCGTTGAGAGAAGCGGGGTCAGTGCATCGCGGCGTGAGGATCATCGTTGCGGCGTGGATCGGGTCGATCTTGTGCGCGGGCGGATGCGTACGAAGCGGCGGGTTGTCGCGCGGGGAACCGGCGGAGGGCGTCGATCGGCAGAAGGCGTATCTGACGCTGTCGGAAGTTCCCCCTTCTTTTTCGCTTCCGACGTTATCGCTGCCGCGAGCGTTGTCGTCGCGTGCGACGGAGTCGCTCGTCCGCGCGGACGATCTGTCGAAACAACAGCGTTACACGGAAGCTCTCCTCGAGCTTGAGCGCGGGCTGCGCTACGATCCCAAGCATCCGGCGTTGCTGGAGCGTCAGGCGATCCTTCACGATCTGGCGGGCAATTCGGAGCGTGCCTGCACATCGGCTCGGCAAGCGCTGGAGGGCGACGCGGGACTGGCGTCGATGCACGGCATTTTGGGGCGGGCGGCGTTGAAGCAGGGCCGGTTGGCGGAGGGGGTGGAGCACCTTCGGCTGGCGGTGCTGCTTGCGGTGCATCGCGGAGAGCGTCCTGCGGCGTCGGATCGACACCTGCTGGCGGGCGCGTTGAATCAGCTCGGGTACCTGACGGCGGCGCTGGAGCAATATGACGCCTTGACTGAGGATGCGGGTCCGGATGCGGAGGCGTTGCTGCGTGAGGATGACGTGGGCGTCAGCGGACGCGCGGCGGAGATTCTTGAGCGCCTCGGGCGTCCGGATGAGGCGTTGAAGCGGCTTGAAACGACGGCGAAGCGCGGGACGGCGACTTCGGCGGAGCGGGAACGACATGTGCGGTTGCTTCTGAAGGCAGGTCGCAGCGAGGAGGCGCGGCGTCTTGCGTCGGGATTGTCGCTTGCGGATCCGGGCACGCTTCCGCTGCTGGAAGAGGTTTATGAAAAGCTGGGTCAGCCGGAGGGGATGGTCGCGGACCTGCGGAACCGGCTTGCGGGTGATCCGACCGATGTTGCGGCGGCGACGGCGCTGGTGGAGATCTGCGCGCGTCGGGGGCGGATCGAAACCTGTTTTGAGGTGCTGCGGGAATTTGTGTTGCGTGTGCCTGAGGGGAGAGGCGTGCGTGACCGGTTGATCTCGGCGCTGCTGACGGCTCGGCGTTATGAGGAGTCGGTGGAGCTTTGTTCGGCTGCGGCGGAGCGAGATTCGAGCTTGCTGGGGTTGTTGTCGGGCGCGTTCGAGTCGCTGGACGCCGCGGGCGTCGAGGGGGTGCTGGCGACGCGACCGAAGCTGCGCTCGGCGGAGGCGTCGTATTTTCGTGCGGTGGCGGCGCTGACGGGGGGGCGTCCGGCGGCGGCACGGGCGGAACTCGCGGAACACCCGGGATTTGTCGAGGCGCATGCCGCGGCACGGCGCGTCATCGGACGTGCGGCGCTTTCGGAATATCGGTGGACAGAAGCGCGTGAGGCGGCAAAGCGGCGGAATCCGGATGTGGCCGAGGACGGAGGGCTGGAGCGGATCAGCGCCGAGGCCGCGCTGGGGCTGGATGATCTCGCAGCGGCGGAGCTTCATTTCAAGGCGGCGCTGCAGCTCGACCGGCGGGACGAGCAGGCGCTGCTGGGTCTGGCGCGTATTTACGCGCGGACGGATCGTCGGCTTCAGTATGAGCAGCAGCTTCAGGCGGTGCTGGAGGTCAATGCGCTGAATGTGGAGGCGCGGGAGCTTCTGACGCTGGAATATCTCCGGACGGGCCGGATCGACGAGGTCGCGAGGCAGCTCAAGGAGTTCGACGCGATCGCCCCGGCGTCGTCAGCGTTGGCGCGATGCGTGGCGGAAGTTCAGCGGCGGCAACAAGGCGATCTTGAGGGTTTTCGAAAAATTCTCGAGCAGGCGGTCGAGCGGAACGGACCGGACGCGAGGACGCTGGTGCTGCTGGGGGATGCGAGCGCTGTCGCGGAGGATTATGCGGGGGCGCGGGCGCGATATGAGCAGGCGCTGTCGCTGGACGGCGCCAACGAGGAGGCGTTCCTGAGGCTGGTCGGGCTGGACGCGCTGGAGCTTGCGTTTGAGCGAGCACTGGAGCGGATGCAGCCGTGGCTGGAGCGTTACCCGAACCGACATGCGTGGCGGCTGGAACGCGTGCAAGCGTTGACGGTGGTGCAGCGGTTCGAGGATGCGCTTTCGTCAGCGGAGGCGGAGGAGGCGCGTGCGGACCTGGACCCCCTGACGCGCGGGGCCTACCGGGAAAGGATACTCGAACTGCTGGGGCTGCTGCACCGGGATGAGGAGCGGCTGCGGCGGCTGGAGGGGTGGGCCTCGGGGGAGACGGACGGGGGTCCGTGGACGCGGCGCCTGATCGAGGAGCATCTGTCCGCCGATCGCGCCAAGGAGGCGTCAGAGCTGGCGCGTCGCGTCTTTGAGGCGACGGGCGACCGGTTGATCGGGGAGATGTACGTGAACGCGTTGGCGGCGGGCGGAGCGTCGGACGCCGCGTTGCGGATTGTTCTGGACTGGCTGGAGGAAGACCCGGCCAGCGACACGTATGCGATCGTTCTGGCGGGAAAGCTGAATCTTGTGGGTCGTCCGGAAGATGCGCTGGAGGTGCTTCGGAATCTTCTGGAAGTCACGGCGGAGCGGGATCTTGTCCGGGAGCGGATCAGCAGCGTCCTGCGTCGGGCGGAGCGGCACGACGAGTACATCCGCTTCGTGGAGTCGTGGATCGACGAGGTGACGCAGGCGGCGCGCGAGGCGGAGGGACGACCGGGGGCGAGGCTCGAGCGGATCGAGGCGGTGGTGTCGGCGCGGTTGCACGAGCTTCAGGTGATGATCGTGCAGGAGCTGCTGCTGGCGAAGCGGTATTCCGACGCTGTGGCGCGGGTTCAATTGTTGCTGGAGGGGACGCTGGACGCGGGTCGGCAGGGCGAGCTGCTGATGCTGGCGTACCAGGGGTATCACTTTGCGGGACGCGAGGCGGAGGCGCTGGAGGCGCTGGAGCGGTGTTATGCAATGCAGCCGCTTGACGCCGGGATCAACAACGATCTGGGATATCTGCTGGCGGAACGGGGGGAGCGGCTGGAGCAGGCGCTGAAGATGACGCGGTTCGCGGTGGCGCAGTCGCCGCGGAACCCGGCGTACCTCGACAGCTACGGCTGGGCGTTATACAAGTCCGGCGACTTCGAGGGCGCATACACGTGGATTCTGCGTTCGACGCGTGCCGAGCGCCGCGATGATGAGGTGGTCCTGGATCACCTGGGAGACGCGGCGTGGCGGACGGGTCGAAAAGAGGAGGCGGTGCAGGCGTGGAACCGGGCGGCTGCGGCGGCGGACCGGGCGCTGGCGGACGCGCCGGATGATGCGGACGCGCGGAAGGTGCGGGAGCTTGCGGCGGCGAAGGCGCAAGCGGCAGGCGCCGGGAGCGAGCCGAAGGTCGCGGACGTCGCCGCGCCGGAGCGACGACGGGCGTAAGCCGGCGAGCGCCTTCGGAGGGGAAGACGGCGAGGCTCGGGGAGTTGCAACGTGGCGGGACATTCACGCTGGGCAAACATCAAACACAAGAAAGCGGCGTCGGACGCGAAGCGCGGACGGTTGTGGAGCAAGGCGTGCCGTGACGTCATGATGGCCGCAAGAAGCGGGGGGAACCCGAACGAGAACGCGCGCCTGCGGCTGGCGATCGACAAGGCGAAAGCGGTCAACGTTCCGAAGGATACGATCGACCGCGCGATCAAGAAGGGGACCGGGGAGCTGGAAGGTGAGTCGTACGAGGAAGTGACGTACGAGGGATACGGCCCCGGGGGCGTGGCGATCCTGTGCCGGGCGCTGACGGACAACCGCACCCGCACGGCCCCGGAGGTCAAGAAGATCTTCGAGCGCGGCGGAGGAAACCTGGGCACGCCGAATTGCGTCGCCTGGATGTTCTCGCTGAAAGGGATCATCAGCATCGAGGGCGGAAAAATCGGCGAGGAGCGGTTGATGGAGGTCGCCCTCGAGGCGGGGGCCGACGACGTGGTGGAGGTGGACGGCGGATTCGAAGTGACGACGCCGCCGGCAGCGTACGAAAGCGTGAAGTCGGCGATCGAGACGGCCGGGATTCCGGTGGCGTCCTCGGATCTGAGCATGACCGCGGCGACGCCCGTCCGGCTGGATCTGGAAACCGCCCGGAAGGCGGTCAAGCTGCTCGAGGATCTTGAGGAGCATGACGACATTCAGAGCGTGGCGTCGAATCTCGACGTTCCCGAAGAAATGATGCGCGAGATTGCATCGGCGTAGGCGTTTTCGCGCAAGTGAAACGGTGCATCAGGAGCCGCCGGTTCCCAGCGGTTCGATGATCGTTCCCACCTGGTTGACCAGATCCCAGGACAGTCGGCGGGCGGTGAGTCTCTGCGGGATCGATCCCGGGCGGCGGAAGAACAACTCCGCACCACGGGGCGCCGCGCCTTCGAGCAGAAGTTGCTGGGATGGGCGGTTGTACGCGAGATCATCAGCGGTAAGGATCAACTGCGCGTCATTGAGGCGGACGGCGCCTTTCGCGCGGAATTGCCGGATGCGCCGCGCGTCCATCCCGGTCGGAGCGTCCTGGCGCACAGGCTCTTCCGCCGCTCCGCGGGCGAAATCGACGATCATCAGGTCGCAATCCAGCGTCGTCTCGCGCCCTTCGTCTTCTGCGGCGTCCTTGTCACGGCGCAGACCGAGTTCCTCCGCAAGCACCATGTAACGCCCGGTCAGGTACTGAAGCTGGACAGAGCCGGTGAACGTTGCCCTGTTCTGATCAAGATCGTAGATGAGATGGTTTCGCCAGGTGATGAGTGTCTGCGAGCGATCGTCAGAGACATCGACGGCGAGGAAGCGGTCTCCCGCGGCGGGGGGGATTGCGGCAGCGGTTTCATAATCCTCAAGGGACAGCGTTCCCTCGCCTTCGATCAACAATTGACGCGGGCGCCCTTCCCGCAGGTCAAGCGTAAGAGCCGGTCCGGCGAGCCGTGAACGACTCAGCAGCTTCGTTCCGCTGTCGTCGTGGTTAGCCAGAACCGCGGCAACGCGGCCGGTTGCGGTAAGAAAGACCGGCTGCTTGCGTCGGTTGCGGTCAGTCAGGCGGTCCGCGCTCCGAGCGGCGGGTCGCTCGACAAGGTCGGAGAGAATCCACCAGTTGCGTGGCGGTGCGACGGCGCCTTCGGGCGGCGGCGCGTCGCGGAAGTCGATCGAGAGCTCCTGCGCATCAAACACATGTCTCCCGCTTTCCGCGTGAACGCCGCCGCTGAACTCAGCGCGATTACGCTCGCCGACAAAGCGCATCGACGTCTTCCAGGCGACGGTCATCGGCGCCGGTTCAGACAGATCGCGGCCGTCGAGGTCGCGGAGGGACAGGAACATCAGGCGTCCCGGCGCGTCCACGCGGGCGCTTTCCTGGAGTACGTCGACGAAGATCGAAGGCCCCTCGATCGTGAGATCCTCGATCGTGACCCTGGCCCAGGTCTCCGCGCGGCCGTCGACGGCCGCGGTGACGAGCTGGGAATCCGCGTCGAGGACGCACGTAAGGGACTCCGCATGAAGATCGAGGCCGCGGCGATCATCCTTCGCCACGACGCCGCGGCGGGCGGAGAGGCTTTGAAGGTATACGTGTGTTTCAGTGCGGTTTCGCGCGGCGCCGGC
>BOJX01000035.1 GCA_016860685.1 Planctomycetota bacterium | reverse complement strand
GGGCGGCGCCGAGCCTGACCAGACCGTCGGCGCGAGCGGCCGTGCGGTTGTAGACGGTGAGCGAAAACCCCGCTTTGATGAGGTTCCGCGCCATCGGTTCGCCCATGATGCCCGTTCCGATCAAGCCCACCGCCGGTTTCGTCATTGTCAGGCTCCTTTTTCCGGGCGTTCAACGTATCTTTCCGACAGAAGGCAGGCAACCGATCGACGGGAGCGTCCGCGCGACGCGGCGGCGTTGATCGCGCGAGACCGGCGCTGGATACTCCTGTGAGAGGCAGGGAAATCAGACGTGACGCGCATTCTCGGGATCGAGACCAGTTGTGACGAGACGGCTGCGGCGGTGGTGGACGACGGCGTCCACGTCCGCAGCAACGTGGTCGCGTCGCAGTTCGATCTGCATGCGAAATACGGTGGCGTCGTACCGGAGATCGCGTCGCGGGCGCACATCGAGCGGTTGGACGCGGTGGTGAGGGAGGCGCTGTCTGCGGCGGGGTGCGGACGGGATGAGGTGGAGGCGGTCGCGGTGACATGCGCGCCGGGGCTGGTGGGGTCGCTGCTGATCGGGGTGACGGGGGCGAAGACGCTGGCGTGGGCGTGGGGCAAACCGCTGGTCGGCGTGCATCACATCGAGGCGCACGCGTTAAGCCCGGCGTTGGGGGCGGAGTTTCCTCCGTGGCCGGCGGCGGCGCTGATCGCCTCGGGCGGACACACATCGCTGTATCACGTGCGCGATCCGGATCAGATCGAGCTGCTGGGCGCGACGACGGATGACGCCGCGGGCGAGGCGTTCGACAAGGTCGCGACGATCCTCGGCCTGCCGTATCCCGGCGGACCGCAGATCGACCGCCTTGCGCGGCAGGGCGACCCGAAGCGTTATGACTTTCCGCGGACGTGGCTGGGGCGGGACTCGCTGGATTTCTCGTTCTCGGGCATCAAGACGGCGGTGATGTACGAGGTTCACGGTCACGGTCGGACGTCGGGCGGTCTGGAGCGGTTGTCACCGCAGGATCTGGCGGACCTGGCGGCGAGCTTTCAGGAGGCGGTGGTGGAGGTTCTGGTGCGCAAGACGCTGCTTGCGGCGGAGCGGATCGGCGTGCGGTCGGTGGTGACGGGCGGGGGCGTGGCGGCCAACTCCCGCTTGCGCCAGGCGATGCAGGAGGCATGTCAGAGCAGGGGGTACGCGTTCCGCCCGGCGCCGATGCCTTATTGCATCGACAATGCGGCGATGATCGCCGCCGTCGGGTATTACAAGCTGCGACGCGGGGAACTGGCGGGACTGGATCTCGACGCCCGTCCGCATTAACTCACGGCAGCGTCATCACTCGCTGCTGAGACGTCGCGGGAAGGGAGGTCTCCCCTGTCAATTCCGGTCAGAGGATCGTCCATCCCCGGTCAGGTCGATATATTAAGGTGGTTTTGTCCGGGTCGGCGTCGCCGGCGGGAGCGCGCGACCCGGACCGGGAGCACACGTTCATGAAGAGGCTGGCGGTTTTGCTGCTGATGGCGGGCGCTGCGTGGCCGGTGGCGGCGTCGGAGTTTGAGAAGCCGGTGCAACTCAAGGGCGGCGACGAGATCATCAAGGTCGAGGCGCCGGGGTATGCGTTTCCGTGCCTGGCGGACCTCGACCGCGACGGCAAGGCGGATCTGCTCGTCGGGCAGTTCAAGGAGGGCAAGATCCGCGTTTTCAAAGGGCTGGGCGGGATGAAGTTCGGACCAGGGGAGTGGCTCAAAGCCGGAGGAGAGGTTGCTCAAGTCCCGGGGGTCTGGTGATGCACAAGCTCCACTCCACAGTTTGTGGATCTTAACCGCGACGGACACCACGACCTGCTCTCGGGTTCGTATTCACGTCAGGAACAACCGATGGCCGGGCTTTTCCAGGTGCTCTGGGGGCAGGCGGACGGCACGTTCAAGAAGGCGGAGACGCTTAACGGCACGGACGGTCAGCCCCTGATCATCCCGATGCCGAACGAGAAGGAGATCGTCGAGTCGATCTGCACCCGTCCGACGGCGGTGGACTGGGACGCGGACGGCGACCTGGATCTGGTGGTCGGCAACTTCTCGGGCAAGTTCTACCTCTTCCGCGGCGAAGGCGCCGGGAAGTTCAATCCGAAACCGGAACCGATCAAGGCGGGCGAGACCCACCTTCAGGTTCAGGGTCATCACGGCGATCCGTGCATCGTGGACTGGGACGGCGACGGAGACGTCGATGTTCTCAGCGGCGCGGCGTCGGGCGGCGTGCAGTGGGCGGAGAACACGGCGGGACCGAAGAAGACGCCTGTGTTGAAGGCGTTCGCGGCGTTGATTCCGGGGCCTGCTGATCCGAATGAGGGTCGTCGCCCGCACGAGGTCAATGAGCCGGCGGGATCCACCCGCGTATGCGTCGCGGACGTCAACGGCGACGGCAAGCTCGACGTGCTGGTCGGGGACGCCTTGGCGCTCGTTTCGCCGAGGGAGGGGGTCTCGGAAGCCGACTTCGTCAAGCGCCGGGCGGAGTGGAAGGCGGCGTCGGAGGAGTTGCAAAAGCAGATGCAGGCAGCGCAGACGGATCCGCCGGACATGGAGAAGCTCGAACCGCTTTACGAGAAGTTCGACGAGCTTTACAAGGCTCGTGAAGCGTTCATGATCGAGGAACGCACCGGATTCGTCTGGGTTTACCTGCGCAAGTAAACGCTCTGCCGGCGCCGGGGGGCGGAAGCAGCGCGCGTGAGCTTTTTAAGACGGCCCGGATCTTGATCCGCAAGAGATTGAGGTCCGGGCCTTGTTTCTGTCCCCCGCGCGCCCTGATGCGGTCTTTGCGAAGATGATCCCGCTCGGATGTCGCGCCCTCAGGCCCGAGAACCCACGGGCTGGTTTCGCCGCAAGGGCGGGATCGAGTATAATCCCGCCCACGGAGTTCCGGTCCCGGGCGCGTTCGTGCCCTCCTCTCGACCGGAAGCGGTCCGGGACGTTGTCCTTTCCGAGAGTGGTCGGTGTCGCGTTCCCGCTGCGAGGCGGCGCGTCTCCTCCCGTCGGAGCGAACCTCATGCGCATTAACGTGGCGACAAAGACCTGGGCGACGTGCGTGACGATCGTCGCCCTCGGGTCGGTGGCGGTGGCGGTGGCGTATCACGGTCTGGACGACGTGCAGCAGGCGCTGCGGCGTCTTGCGGAAGTTCATGAACCGGCCAAGTCGGCGACGCACGAGATGGAGATCAACGTCAAGGAGTTGGCGGTCTGGACGCTGGGGTACGTGAACACGCTGGATCCGATGTACCGGTGGTTCACGGAGGACGACGCGGCGGATTTTGCAACGTATTTCTCCGAGTACCGGCGGCTGGCGTCCACGAACGAGGAACGGCGGAACGCAGACGAGCTGGGGGCGTTGTTCGAGGAGTTTCACGCGCTGGGGCGCGAACTGATCGAACTGCGGGAGCAGCAGGCCGGCACCTTTCAGGACGTCCTGACGCGGCTGGAGGAGATGGACGAGGTTCTGGACACGCACCTTCAGGCGACGCGGGATCCGAACCGGGAGGATCACCTCCGCGAGCTTCAGTTGCTTCACGAGATCGAGGCGGACCTCGCCGAGATGGGGATGTCGGTCGCCGCTTACGGCTGGTTCCGTCGGCAGGAGGACGCCGAGCGGATCCAGGGGAACGCGGAGGAGGCGGCGGCGGCGTTGGCGAAACTGACGTCGCCGAAATCCCAGCAGTGGACGTTCCGGATGGACGAATGCCGCGCGACGCTGAAGCGTCTGCGGAACGTCACGTGGACCGAACCGAAGCAGCGCGACGCGATCCGCTTCATCGAGGAGGATTTCGATGTGGCGATGGCGAACATCGCCGATGTGTTCGAGCTGGAGGACCGCGTCCGAAGGACGACGCAGGCGTTCCTCGAACTGCGTGGACAGATCGATGATTTGCTCGACGAGCGGATTCAGCCGCTGGCGGTGGAGCAGGTGCGTCGTCCGCGGCAGGAGGCGGACGCGGCGGCGACGGTGGTGGCCGAGCGGGTGCGTTGGATCATGCCCGCGTTCGTGCTGACGGCGATGCTGGCGACGCTTTCGCTGACGCGGACGGTGACGCGGCCGCTGAAGCTCCTGGCGCGCGGGACGGAGACGGTCAGCCGCGGGGACTTAACGCAACGACTGACGCCGGTGAGCGACGACGAGTTCGCCGACCTGACGCGGGCGTTCAACGCGATGATCGCGCGGCTCGGGGAGACGCTGGTCTCGAAGGAGCGGCTGGAGCAGAGTGAAGCCCGGCTCAGCCGGACGGTCTCGGCCCTGCGCGAGGAGATCGCAGAGCGCGAGCGGGCGGAGCAGGAGCGGTCGCGCCTCGAGGCGGCCTTGCGCCGGTCTGAAACACTGTCGGCGATGGGCGTTCTGGTGGCGGGCGTGGCGCACCAGGTGCGCAATCCGCTTTTTGCGATGTCGTCGGCACTGGATGCGATGGAGGCTCGGATCGGAACGCGGGACGAGTCCGAGCCTTATGTGCGCGTTCTTCGGGAGCAGAACCGTCGCGTCGCGCTGCTGATGGATGAATTGATGGAGTACGGTCGCCCGGCGGATCACGGGGAGCAGGTCGATCTGCGCGAGGCGGTCGAGGAAGCGGTGAGGGCGTGTCAGGCGCGAGCGGACACGGCGGGCGTGCGGCTTGTCGTCGAGGGTGTGGAATCCTCCGCACGAGTTTCGGGCGACCGTCGGCGGCTCGCGCGGGCGATGGAGAATCTTATCGAGAACGCGATCCAGCATGCCCCGCGCGGTTCGACGGTGCGGGTGTTCTGCACGCGTACGGCGAAGGAGGCGCGGACCTGGACGGAAATTCGTGTTGAAGATTCCGGGTCCGGGTTCAAGGCGGAGGACGTCGGACGGGTGTTTGATCCTTTCTTCTCGCGCCGGCCGGGCGGAACGGGTCTGGGGCTTGCCCTGGTGGAGCGGCTCGTGACCGCCAGCGGCGGCGCGGTGTTCGCGGAGAACCGGTCCGAAGGCGGGGCGCGGTTGACGGCGCGGTTTCCGGCGGAGGGTTGATGGCGTCATCGCGTCGGGTTCGGTGCGAAACAACAACGGGGAGGTGACGGACGGGTGGCGGGAAACCTGCGGGTTCTGCTGGTGGATGACGAGCCGTCGGTGCGGTTCGGCGTGCGCGATTTTCTTGAGACGCACGGTTTCGACATTGAAGAGGCCGGCGATCAGGAAGCGGCGCGAGCGGCGTTCCTGGCGCGCCGTCCCGACGCCGTGTTGCTCGACTACCTTCTGACGGACGGAGACACGAGCGGCCTGCTGCGCGAGATGAAGGACGCGGACGAGAGCGTCCCGGTGCTGATCCTGACGGCGCACGGGTCGATCGACCTGGCGGTCCGCTCGATTAAGGAAGGGGCCGATCAGTTCCTCACGAAGCCCGTGGACCTGACGTCGCTGCTGGTGGTGCTTCGGCGAGAGATCGACGACCGCCGCGATCGCCGGAAGGGGGTTGCGGAAGGGCGGCGGGACGCGCGGAGCGGTTCGCCCGATCCTTTCCTCGGTACGAGCGCGCTCATCCGGGCGCTGAAAACGGACGTTCTTCCCGTGCTGGATTCAGACGCGTCGGTGCTGATCCGCGGTGAGACCGGTTCGGGGAAGGGCGTGCTGGCCCGGTGGATGCACGATCACGGACCGCGCGCCGCCGAGCCTTTCGTGGACCTCAACTGCGCGGGATTGTCGCGCGAGCTGCTCGAGAGCGAATTGTTCGGGCACGAGAAAGGCGCGTTCACCGGGGCGTTGGCGACGAAACCCGGGCTTCTCGAGGTCGCCGACCGGGGCACGCTTTTTCTCGACGAAATCGGCGATCTTGACCTGACGATCCAACCGCGCTTGCTCAAAGCGCTGGAGGAGAAGCGTTTCCGCCGGGTCGGCGAGGTGAAGGACCGTCGCGTGGACGTGCGCCTGATCGCCGCGACGAATCAGAATCTCCCGGAGCTGGTGCGCGAAAAGAAGTTCCGCGGCGACCTTTATTACCGTATCAACACGATCCAGCTCGTGCTGCCGCCGTTGCGTGAGCGCCGGGAGGACGTGCCCGGACTTGCCCAGCGCATCCTCGACTCCCTGGCCCGCGAGTTGGGGCGGGGCCGCGTAAGTCTGACCGCCGAGGCCGAGGCGCGGATGCAGCGTTATGACTGGCCGGGCAATGTCCGCGAGCTGCGCAACGTCCTCGAACGAGCGTTGCTGCTGACCGCGGGGAGCACGCTCAGTCCTGACGAACTTCGGTTCGAGGCGTCCGCCGCCCCGGCGCGGGCCGGGGACGCGGATGCGACATCCGACGACGCCCCCCTTCATCTCGAAGACGTGGAGCGGCGGCACATCGAGCGCGTGCTGCTGGAGGAAGGCTGGCATGTCGAGCGCGCCGCGGCGAAACTCGGGCTTGCCCGAAGCTCGCTCTACCAGAAGATCAAGCGCTTCGCCCTGTCGCCGCCGCAGTAAGCAACCTGCGCCCCTCCACCGGACAACGCGCCGTCGTCCAGGAATCAGACGAACCGTCCAGAAATCAAGCGCTCTTCTCTCGCTAAATCGCTGTTTCACCGCCAAAGCCACGCTCTTATCGGGCGTTTCCTGCGGTACGAGACATGCTCCAACGCCGCTCGTCGCGCGGCTTCCGGTGGAGGTTCAACGCGGGTTCATCCACCGGTCCCAAACGGCGGCGACCGTGTGCGTCGCCACGAAAACTCTGGATGCATGACAAAAAGGAGAAGGTAATGCGATTGAATCTTGGAACGGCGGTTGGGTTCTCGTTGACGTTGATGGCGGCGGTTCCGATGGTCCACGCCGACGATTATGTCTGCGACGGGTATTGCGAACTCGGCCCCAACGATGAGGTCGACAACCTCATCGTGGAAGAAGGCGCCACGGCGGTGCTCAACGGCACCCGCGTGGACGCCAACATCTTCGTGCGCGACGGCGCAACGCTGGAAGCGACGAACATCTACGTCGGCGGCAACATTCAGTCTGACGGCGCGGCGTCGGTTTCCGTGAGCAGTTCGGAGATCAACGGCGACTTCCAGGTCGACAATGATGGCGCCATCCTGCTGAAGCGCACCTTCGTGGGCGGAAGCGTGCAGTTGTTCCAGAACAACACGAGAGGCGGAGACATCCGCGTCCTGAAGAACACCGTCGAGGGCAACGTGCAGATTTCCTCGAACCAGGCGCGGCGCATCCTCGTGAAGCGCAACGTCATCGACGGCAATCTGCAGGGCGAGAGCAACACGCCCGACCCCAAGTGCAAGGGCAACGACGTGCAAGGCGACACCGACGGCCAGTTCGAGGGATGCTAGTCCCGTGCGGGTGATCGTCTGTGAGTCGCGAACCGGCGCGCCCGGGGGGCGACCCCGGGGCCGCCGGCGCAGCCTCGAAGCCGCTGGAGCTTCAAGCCCGGCATCGGCGCCGAAGGGTGAAAGAGAATCTCTGAGAAAGACCCGGCGAAAATCGAACGATCCCGCCAGGCTGAAACGCAAGGGATATGAGCTAAGGTTGCTGAGGATAAGACAGGTTCATTAAGGCAGAACAAGGGAGGACGAGCATGAAACGACAGGTTTGGGGGTTGGGGGTGCTTGGCGCGGCGATCGTGGCCACGATTGCGGCAGGTCCGGCGCAGGCGCAATGCACCGGGCAGGAGCAGATCCGGGTCTCCTGCGACGATCGCGACGATCGCGAGGGCAACCTGATCCGTGTGCGGATCAAGAACGGCGAGGCGGGAGCGACGCTGACTGTGCGCATCACCGGCGACGACGGATACGAGGAGGACTTCATCGTGACGGTCAACGATCGCGGTCGCGCAAAGCTCAAGGTGCGCGTCGACGATGACGACGTCGATGACGACGACTACACCGTGACCGTCCTCGAGTGCGGCGTCAGCCGCGACGTGGAATGCGACGACTGATCGACGTCGCCGGCGGGGCGATCCTGACGGGGGGTTCCTCAGGAGAATCATGCCCGGTTCAGGGGCTGAAACGCCTCCAACCGGAACCGCCGGGCGCCGGGCGGGACAGGGTCCAGGGTCGCAGCCGTGCAGGTCCGCGGAGAGGGCGGACCGGCCGGACACCCCCTTGGCTCGAGTCCCCCGGCGCCCGGTTTGCGTTTCAGATCCTCCCTCCCCGCCGTGCCTCCTGCTTTCCGCTCCAAGGGATTCGACAGCCCCGCCGCACCGGTACGGGACAGGGCGGATTTCCGGTGAAAGCGTGGCGCCGTTCCGGGGGATCGTCGATCGGCGTCTTCGATCGTTCCGCGGTCCGCCGCCTCAGGCGTCAGTCGCTTTCCCGCAGGTGGATGACGACGATGCGCCCTCGGGTCATGCGCCGCACGGACCACCGCAGTTCCTGCTGATCCTCAATGAGCTTCTCGAACGCCGCGACATCCGTGACGGGGGCGCCGTTGACATGGGTGATGGTCTCGAAGGGCCGGATCTTCGCCACGCAGGCCTTGCGCCCCTCCTCGACCTTGGCCACGATCACGCCGGGATCCTCCGGGTTGCGCTGAAAGAACCGGGCGACCTCGAAGGTGACGTTTCAGACGGTCAGCCCCAGCGGTTTGGAGGCCCGCAGCGCGGGGGCGATTGCTTGACGTGCGGCGGGTGCGGCATCTAGGATTCGGCCTTGGATGTCGGGCGATCAAGCTTCGTCGGCGTCCGGATCGTGTGCGCCGCTAGCTCAATTGGATAGAGCATCGGTCTACGGAACCGAAGGTTCCTGGTTCGAGTCCAGGGCGGCGTGTGACAGCGGGTGGCGGGTTCTCCCTCCTCTCGAACCTCTGTCGTCCCTCCGGGACTTGCGGGTCATCTGCGACGGCTTCCCAGCACTGACGTGCTGGGCTGTTTTCTGACGCCGCTTCCGGGGGTGAGACTCCCGGAGGATTTTGCGGGGCGACGGCACTTAGGTGTTCGTCCGATGCATCGACTCATCACAGCCTGTTGAACCCCCCGGATCGGTCTTTGTGATGCTGGTTTTCCCCGATGAAATTCTCGTCCCGGCGGGCGCGCTGCCCTTTTTCAGAGTTGTCAGGCGGTCCCTCCGGGATCCGTGAGGGTCGGCTATCCCGGTCAGAGGGGACTTCTCGCCGCGTGGATTCGCAGGATCGTAAGCGGGTGCGAACTTGCGCGCTGTTTCAAAACCCGCGTGAAAGGCCCGAAAGGCTCGCTTCCTGACGGGCGCGGTTCGGTTTTGCAGCAGCGTCTTCATGCCCGGCAACCGGCGCCTACGTGGAGACTCAGGTCGCCTCGGCGCCGGAAGGTACACACGGCTGTCGGGGGTGTTGGCCGTGCAATCCCTTCGGGATCCGGAAAACGGCCGACGAGCCTGCGTCTTTCGCGGGGTCGTGAAGCGTTCGACGGTTCTGGGTTATGCTGGGGTTCCGGATGCTGGGGTTCCGGCAACGCTCATGATGCTGACGGTCCTCGGCGTATCCTGAATCGGAGGCACGCTCCGGCGTCGCCTCGATTTGCCGGTGTGACGCCGACGTGTCAGACTTGGCGCACCGCGCCGACCCTTGAGAGGTGGCAGCGCAGCCGAAGCCGTTGTTTGTGCGGAGAGGAAGCCTTGTCGGTCATCGCCGTCATTCCGGCCCGTTACGCCTCGTCGCGCCTTCCCGGCAAGCCGCTGCTGCGTCAGACCGGCAAGTACCTGATCCAACATGTCTGGGAACGAGCCTGCGCGGCCGGCGCGGGGGTGGATCGGGTCGTCGTTGCGACGGACGACTCGCGCATCGCCGACGCGGTGAAATCCTTCGGCGGCGAAGCGGTGTTGACCCGCGCGGATCATCCCTCGGGGACGGACCGCGTTGCTGAGACGGCGAGGCTGTTGGGCCTTTCCCCCCACGATTTCGTTCTGAATCTTCAAGGCGACGAACCGGAGATCGATCCGGCGGTTCTGATTCGCCTTGCTGAGGCGGTCCGCAACCCGTCCGCCGACCGTGCCGAGGGCGTTCATACCTTGGCGGCTGGTTTTTCGGACGCTGGACCGTCAAGCGGACCGGGTTCCCCGGCGGATCCGAACTGCGTCAAGGTGGTCGTCGATCATCGGTCGCGTGCTCTGTATTTTTCGCGCAGTCTGATCCCCTATCCGCGGGCGACCCGGGGCGAGGTGGATCGTCCCGGGCGCTGGCTTCTGCATCTTGGCGTGTACGCCTACCGCGTCGACGTCTTGCTCAGACTGGCCGATCGGGATACGATGCCGCCGAGCGTGCTGGAAGAGGCGGAATCGCTTGAGCAGTTGCGCTGGCTGGAGAACGGCCGCGCGATCTTCGTTCTGATCGTGAATCCCCAGATGCCGGGCATCGACACGCCGGAGGACTACGCGGCCTTTGTGCGCCGGGCGACGGGGAGTGACGGATAAGCGGCACCGGGTGTGCTGGCGGCGGGGAGAGAGGGCTTGCGGACGGCGGCGGCGTGCTGAAAGCGCCGACGAAGCGGGTGCGCCGCGCGTCATCGCCGGTCGGAGCGGAATGCCGACCCGGGAACGATTCCCGACGCGTGAACCCTGGAACCCTTTTTCCGTGATCCGATCATGAGCGGCAACGACATTCTTTCCGGCGTCAGCCACCTGACCGACGACACCGAGTTCTACACTCCCTTTCCCGCCGGTTACGTTAAGGGGCGGACGAAGTACGTCGTCGTCTTCGGCACGGTGATGAGCGGGCTGGGCAAGGGCATCTTCTCCAGTTCGCTGGCGAAGATCCTGAAGGACAAGGGGCTGAAGGTCGCCCCGATCAAGCTCGAAGGCTACCTCAACCGCGACAGCGGCACGCTCAACCCCTTCCGCCACGGCGAGGTCTTCGTCCTGGATGACGGGATGGAGTGCGACATGGACCTGGGGACGTACGAGCGCATGCTCGACCAGGATCTGTCGCGTCTGAACTTCTCCACCAGCGGGCAGATCTTCGCCACCGTTCTCGAGAAGGAGCGCAAAGGACTTTATCTCGGGCGCGACGTGCAGATGATTCCGCACGTCACCGGCGAGGTGAAATTCCGCCTTCGGGAACTGGCGGTCGCCAGCGCCGCCGACGTCATCTTCGTCGAGATCGGCGGAACGGTCGGCGACGTTGAGAATGCGTATTACATCGAGGCGGTCCGCGAGATGGCTTACGAGGAGGGGGCGGAGAACTTCTGCTTCGTCGCCCTCACGTATGTGATCGAGCCTCAGTCGCTGGGGGAGCAGAAATCCAAGGCCGCCCAGATCAACCTCAAGCTGCTTAACGCCGCGGGCATCCAGCCGCACATCATCGCCTGCCGCGCGCACCGCCCGGTGACGAAGAAGGCCCGCGAGAAGCTCGCCCTCTACGCCAACGTTCCGATGGAGCGCGTCTTCTCGATGCACGACTGCGAGAGCATCTACCTCATCCCCGAGATGCTCCACGGCGCCGGCATCGACCAGGCCGTCCTCGACATTCTTCACCTCCACCCCCTGGTCGACGAACAACGCGAGGAGGACGCCCGCCGCACCTGGAACGCCTACATCACACGCTTCCGCGGCGGCCAGCATCCGGTCACCGTCGGCATCATCGGGAAGTACACTTCGGTCCGCGACAGTTACGCCAGCATCATTCAGGCCCTGGAGCACGCGGGCACGCACCTGAACGCCCGCGTGCAACTCGAGTGGGTGGACAGCACGGAGCTGACCGCCGCGAACGTCGCCGACCGCCTTCGCCACATTCACGGCGTCATCGTTCCCGGCGGGTTCGGTTTCCGCGGCGTGGACGGCAAGATCGAGTGCATCGAACACGTCCGCCGCAACGGCGTGCCCTATCTGGGCATCTGTTACGGGATGCAGATGGCCGTCATCGAGTACGCCCGCAACGTGCTCGACCTTCGTCATGCGGGGACGACTGAGCTCGACCGCGACTGCCCCGACCCGGTGATCGACCTGCTTCCGGAGCAGAAGCGCCTCGAAGGACTCGGCGGCAACATGCGCCTCGGCGGGTTCGACGTGATTCTGACGCCGGATTCGCTGATCTCGCGCCTCGCCGGCGGGGCGGAGCGCCTTCGGCTCCGCTTTCGGCACCGCTACGAGGTCAACCCGGACTACATCGAGCGTCTCGAAGCCGGGGGGCTGATCTTTTCCGGCCGGGCGCCGCAGCACCCGATCATGCAGGTGGTCGAGCTGCCCGAGTCGGTGCATCCGTTCTTCCTGGCGACGCAGGCGCATCCGGAGCTGACCGGACGACCGCTGAGCCCGTCCCCGTTTTTCCTCGGGCTGGTGCGGGCGTGTCTGATCCGGCAGGGGATCGAGGTTGTTTCGCTGGCCGATCTTGTACCCGCGGCGACGACGACAGGAGGATCGCGCGGCGACCTGACCGCCAGAAAGAACTTTGTGGATGCCTGAACCGGAACCCGGACGTTGTTGCATTGCCGCTCGGGGCCAGTAAGTAGGCGCTCCGATTTTTCGCCTCCCCGACGGACGCCGGCGGCGACTTGGCCGCCGGAGCTCCTTCCGTGACGCCGGGCTTCCAGTTCGCAGCGAGATTCTTCAACCTTCGACTGAACCGCGGGTACAATATGAGGGGGGTATCCCTGCGCGTCGGATGCAAACGCCCCGGATACCCGCACCTGGGAGAAATGTCATGAGCTTGTCACGAAATCGATTCCGCTTGATGTACATGATCGGCGTCGCTTTCGCTGCGACCGTCGCCGTCGCCGCCTTCGCTGCGCGCCAGGCGGTCCGCGCCGAACTCAAGCTGCCCGTCGGGGAGTGGGCGGGCGAGGGGATCTACGTCTACGAAACCTGGATAAAGACGCCCGGCAAGGACGCAACGGCGCCGGGCGAGGACGCGCCCACGCCGGTCAGCACGACGAACCGCTATCCCGCGCAGGTGACGATCAAGCCTTCGACGCTCGACGGGCGCCCCGTCGTTGAGATTCAGATCGTCTCCCGGCACAAGGACGTCGGCGTCCTTTCAGACGACGTCCGCATTCACTTCGCCGTCGAAGAGGCGAAGAAGCTGTCCGACGCCGCTTTGCTTTACCGCACGGTCGCGTGGAGTACGAACCCGGCGCCGGATGAGAAGCTCACGCGCGACCCCGCCCTGGTCGCGCTGACCGCCAGCCTCATCCGCGACGGCGAAGACCTCGTCTTCCAGATCCAGTACGGACCCGGATACACCGACACTTTCCGGTTCCGCGGCGCGACGCTGGAGAAAACCGGCACGATCGCCGCGACGAGTGAGGACGATCCCGAACAAGGCTTCATTCACTGGGTCGAGACCCTGCGCCGCAGGTAGACCAGCGCCTCAGCCTTCCGGCGAGATCGTCCCCGGCTTCGGACGCGGCTGAACCTGACGTGGAACCCGCGCCTCAGGTCGTCGTCCCAACCGGTGTCAGCGTGCTGCGGCCGCCTCGACCGTCGGCGTCTTGTCCGCGACGGACTCCTTCGGCGCCTCCCCGCCTCTCGGCACACGAAGCTGCGCCAGGTGCTCGTACACGGCCACGCGGCGGACGGCGGACTCGGCGGCGCGCTTCGCCAGGAAGCGGAAGCGCTCCGCGTCCAGCTTCTCCACCATCCGGAAGCGCGTCTCGTTGCGCATGTACTCGTCCACGCGCGTTTTCCCTGCGTGCGCGTCCAGCACCAGCGGCGGCTCTCCGGCGTCCACGCGCCGCGGGTCATACCGGTACAGCGGCCAGATGCCGCTTTGCACCGCCCGCGTCTGCTGATCCAGCCCGAACTGCAGGTCGTAACCGTGGGCGATGCAGTGACTGTAGGCGATGATCAGCGACGGACCGGGGTAGCTTTCCGCCTCGATGAACGCCTTCACCGTGTGATTGTCGTTCGCCCCGAACGCCACGCTCGCCACGTACACGTGCCCGTAGTTCATCGCCATCAGGCCCAGATCCTTCTTGTCCGCAGCCTTGCCCGTCGCCGCGAACTTCGCCGCCGCGCCCACCGGCGTCGCCTTCGACGCCTGACCGCCGGTGTTCGAGTACACCTCCGTGTCCAGCACGAGGATGTTCACGTCGCGGTTGAGCGACAGAACGTGATCCAGCCCGCCGTAGCCGATGTCGTACGCCCACCCGTCGCCGCCGACGATCCAGACGCTTTTCTTCACCAGGTCGTCCGCCAGCAGCAGCAGCAGCCGGGCGTCCTCGCCGTCGATCGTCGCCAGCTTCCGCTTCAGCTCCGCAACGCGCTCGCGCTGCGCCCGCAGCCCCGCGTCGCTCGTCTGATCCGCTTCCAGCAGCGCTGAAACCAGCGCCTCCCCGATCCGGCCCGCAAGTTTCCGCAGCAACATGGTCGCCAGCTCGCGCCGATGATCCAGCGCCAGGCGGTAGCCCAGCCCGAACTCCGCGTTGTCCTCGAACAATGAGTTGCACCACGCCGGACCGCGCCCTTCCCGGTTCACCGTATACGGCGTCGTCGGCAGGTTTCCGCCGTAAATCGACGAGCACCCGGTGGCGTTGGCGATTAACGCCCGGTCGCCGAAAAGCTGCGTCATCAGCTTCAGGTAAGGCGTCTCGCCGCAGCCGGCGCACGCCCCCGAATACTCAAAAAGCGGCTGAAGCAGTTGCACGCCTTTGACGTCGAACCGCGTCAGCTTCGTCGGGTCGAACTCCGGAAGGTCGAGGAAGAAGTCGTAGTTGACGCGCTCGCGGTCCCGGTGCTCCGCGTGCGGCGCCATGTTGATCGCCTTGTGCTTCGGGTTGGACTTGTCCTTCGCCGGACAGACCGCCACGCACAGTTTGCACCCGGTGCAGTCCTCCGGCGCAACCTGCACGGTATACGCCTGTCCCTTCAAGTCCTTCGCCTTGTATTCCGCCGACTCGAACGTGGACGGTGCGCTCGCCAGCAGCACCGGGTCGTACGCCTTGACGCGGATCGCCGCGTGCGGACACACCATCGCGCACTTGTTGCACTGGATGCACAGCTCTTTGTCCCAGATCGGGATGTCCAGGGCGATGTTGCGCTTCTCCCAGCGCGTTGTCCCCGTCGGCCACGTGCCGTCCACCGGGAACGCGCTGACCGGCAGGAGGTCGCCCTTTCCCGCCAGCATCAGCCCCGTCACCTTCCGCACGAAGTCCGGCGCTTCGCCCGGCACCAGCGGCCTGCGCCCGTGCCGCGCCGTGACTGCCTTCGGAACCGGAACCTCGTGCATCGCGCCGATCGCCGCGTCCACCGCCGCCCAGTTGCGGCGCACGACTTCGTCGCCCTGCTTCTGATACGTCGCCCGGATCGCGTCCTTGATCGCCGCGATCGCGTCCTCCCGCGGCAGCACGCCGGACAACGCGAAGAAACACGCCTGCATCACCGTATTGATGCGCCCGCCCATCCCCGCCTGCCGGGCGACGTCATTCGCGTTGATGACGAAGAAACGCAGCCGCTTCTCAATCAGCGACTCCTGAACCTCACGCGGAAGCTCGTCCCAGACCCGCTCCGGCGGGAACGGCGCGTTCAGCAGAAACACCGCCCCCGGCGTCGCCGTCTCCAGCACGTCATAACGTTCGAGGAACTCCCACTGATGACAGGCGACGAACCCCGCGCGCCGCACGAGGTAGGGCGCCCGGATCGGTCGCGGACCGAACCGCAGGTGCGAAATCGTCATCGCTCCGCTCTTCTTCGAGTCGTAGACGAAGTACCCCTGCGCGTGATTCTCCGTGTTCTCCCCGATGATCTTGATCGAGTTCTTGTTCGCTCCGACCGTCCCGTCCGCGCCCAGCCCGTAAAACACAGCGCGGACCACGTCGTCCGGCTCGATGTCGAACGCCTCATCCACGTCCAGCGACAGGTGCGTCACGTCATCAACGATCCCCACCGTGAAGCGGCGCTTCGGTTGCGGCTTCGCCAGCTCGTCGTACACCGCCTTGACCATCGCCGGCGTGAACTCCTTGCTGGACAGTCCGTAACGTCCGCCGAGGATTGTGACGCCGTCTTGGCCGCTGCGCCCCTCGTGCAGCGCCGTCACCACGTCCATGTAAAGCGGCTCGCCGATCGCCCCCGGCTCCTTGCAGCGATCCAGCACGGCGATCGACCGCACCGTCGCCGGCAGCGCCGCGACGAACGCCGCGACATCAAAAGGCCGGAACAACCGCACAACCACCACTCCGACGTTCTCGCCCCGGGCGTTCAGCGCCTCCACCGTCTCACGGACCGTCTCCGCTGCGGAACCCATCACGATGATGATCCGCTCCGCCGACGGGCTTCCGTAATACTCATACAGGCGGTAGACGCGCCCCGTCCGCTCCGCAAAGCGGTTCATCACCGTTTCAACGTGACCGGGGCAGTCCGCGTAGAAGGCGTTGATCGCCTCGCGGGCCTGAAAGAAAGCGTCCGGATTCTGCGCCGTCCCGCGCAGCACCGGATGATCGGGTGATAGCCCCGCCCGCCGATGTCGCGCCAGGTCCGCCTCATCCAGCATGAAGCGAAGATCGTCGTCCGACAGCACCTCGATCTTCGCGATCTCGTGCGACGTGCGGAACCCGTCGAAGAAGTGAAGGAAGGGCACGCGGCTGCGCAACGTCGCCGCCTGCGCGATGCAGGCGAAGTCCTGCGCTTCCTGCACGCTGCCCGACGACAGCATCCCGAAGCCCGTCGCCCGGCAGGCCATCACGTCCGAGTGATCGCCGAAGATCGACAAAGCGTGCGTCGCCAGGCTCCGCGCCGCCACGTGCAACACCACCGGCGTCAGCTCCCCGGCGACTTTGACCATCGTCGGGATCATCAGCAGCAGCCCCTGCGAAGACGTGAACGTCGTCGCCAGCGCGCCGGTCTGAAGCGCGCCGTGCAGCGCGCCGGCCGCCCCGCCCTCGGACTGCATCTGCTGCACGATCGGAACGGCGCCCCAGAGATTCGGCCGTCGCCGCGATGCCAGTTCGTCGCACTTCTCCCCCATCGGCGTCGAGGGCGTAATCGGGTAGATCGCGATGACTTCGTTCATCCGGTAGGCGACGGAGGCGACGGCGTCGTTGCCGTCCAGTGTGGCGCGGATCGGTTTCACGGTTGAGTGCTCCCGGAAGTCCTCACGCAGCGGATGCGCGGACGGATCTCGGGTGCAATCCCGAGCTCCCTGCAACCGCAGCCCCGGCCCGCAGTTCTTGTGACGGACTTCTCAGAAAGGATGCTTCAGCACTTGCCATGCCACCGTGCGACCGCTCGGAATCCTTCCCTGCGAGTTCGATACCGAAGAAAACGCTGCGCAAGGGCGAGGTATCGGCGCTGACCGCCCGGCTTGATCGGCTGGCGAAACCCCGCAGGGCAACCGGGGTGCGCCAAATAACTCAATCCTCTTCCGTCAAATTAAACGCCACCAGGATCGGCTCGACCTCTTCAAGTTCGATCTCGACCCAGAGCTGCGCAGCCTCGGGCATCGGATCCGGTATCTCCACATGAATATGCCAGTGTTCGCCCTCGACACCAGCCTTCGCCTTGACGGATCCCTCGCCGTCCGCAAGTCCGATCCAGAATCGGACCGCGCTCGCGCTGCCGATCCCCCCGTCGATCCAGACGTCCACCGCCGCCTCCCCTCCCGGCTTAAGCTCGCCCGCGTCGCGAGTCGCGCGGATGATCAAGCCGTTGACGTCCTGCTCGCCCAGTCCGATCACCGGCCCGCCGTGACCGGACTCTTCAGGCTCGCCGTCCTTCGGAGGCGAAGGTTCAGGCGGCGCCGGCGGTTTGTCGGATAGGTTCGAGTTCCCGACCGGCGCAGGCGCTAGGTTGGCGTTGGATCCTTCGGGCTTAGGTTTCCGCTCGCATCCGCTCAATATGATGACAGCCGCAACAACCCCTCCGGCGATCCAACCTGCTTTCATGCGTCAGTTCCTTCCTTTAACAAGCTCTTCTGAACCACGAATCCCCTATCGCCGCAGGCGGCGCCAGGCTCGCTCTCAACGCTTTCGATCAAAAACCAGCGCGTACCCAGCAGGCACAACCACAAGATTCAGAAACGTCGAACTGACCAGCCCGCCCAACACAACGATCGCCAGCGGCGCCAGCAGTTCGCTGCCCGGCTCGCCGCGCGCCAGCGCGATCGGCAGGAGGCCCAGCGCCGCGCACAACGCCGTCATCAGGATCGGTGACAGTCTTTCCATCGAACCCTGCACGATCGCCTCGCCGAGGGATCTGCCTTCCCGCGTCATCAGATGCTCATAATGATTCACCAGCAAAATGCCGTTACGCACCGCGATCCCGAAAAGCGTGATGAAGCCCACGAGACTCGCGATCGACATGATCGGCGCCTCATACGCCTCCGCTGAAAGCCCCAGCAGCGAAAGCGTGTTGCCCAGAGGACGCGATGTCTCGGTGAGGTAGACCGCCGCAAGCCCGCCGATCGTCGCCAGCGGCAGGTTCGTCATCACCAGCAGCGCCGCCCGCCCTGACCCCGTCGAAAGCTGGAGCAGCATGAACATGACCACGGCGACCCCCACCCCCGCGATCAGGATCGTCCGCGACGCGGACTGTTGCGCCTCGAACTGCCCGCCGTAATGCACGCTGTAACCCGCGGCGTGAACGATCGGGTCCACCCGCTCGCGCACCTGCGCCACCAGGTCGCCGAGGTTATGCCCCTCCGCCACGTTGCACGACACGACCGCCTTCCGCCGGGCGCCTTCCCGCGCGATGAGGTTCGGCGTCCGCTCCGGACCGATGTCCGCCACCTCCGACAGGCGGACCGTCGCACCGCCCGCGCCCGTCAGACGCAGCGACTTCACCTGGTCCACCGTCTGCCGCTCCTCCGCCGCCAGCCGCACGACCAGGTCATACCGCCGCACGCCCTGATGAATCTCCGCGACGCGCTCCCCGTGGATCGCGCGCTGAACCTGCTCCGCCGCCGCACCCGGCGTCAGTCCCGCCGCGGCAAGATCCTGATGCCGATACCGGATCGGCAGCGACACCACCGTGACCTCCCGGTTCGCCGCCACGTCACGCGTCCCCGGAATCGCTTTGAGCGCCTGCTCGATCTGCCCCGCCAGCGCTCGAAGACGCGCCAGATCGTCACCGTATACGTTGATCGCGATCGCCGCGGGCGTTCCCGACAGAATGTGCGACAACCGATGCTCGATCGGCTGACCGATCATCGTCGTGATCCCGGGAACGTCCGTGAGGATGCCGTCGATCGCTTCGCGCACCGCCTCCTTCGATCCCTCCGGACCGACCGTCACTTCGATCTCGGAGCTGCTCGGCGGTTCGGCATGCTCATCGCGCTCCGCCCGCCCGGTGCGCCGCGTCACGCTTTCCACGTTCGGCATGCCCGCCAGCCGCGCCTCAATGCCCCGGGCCACCCGGTCCGACTCCTCCAGCGACGTCCCGGGCGGCGCGAAGAGGAACACGGTGAACGTCCCCTCGTTGAACGCCGGAAGAAAGCTCGTTCCGAAGGTGCTCCCCATCCAGATTGAAAACACCGTCCCCGCCGCCGCCAGCGTCAGCACCGCCCCCCGATTCCGGATCGACCACCGCAGCGACGGCTCATACCGCCGCTTCAGCCACCGCACCAGGAAACCGTCCCCGTGTTCTCCACCGCCTGCCTTCACACGCAGCAGCAGGCGGCACATCGCCGGCGTCACCGTCAGCGCCACCCCCAGCGACGCGAGGATCGACACGATGTACGTGACGCCCAGCGGGCGGAAGAACCGCCCCTCCAGCCCCTGAAGAAACAGCAGCGGCACGAACACCATGCAGATGATGATCGTCGCGAACACCACCGAACTGCGGATCTCGTTGCTCGCGTCGAAGATCACCTGCGCCACCGGCAACCGCTGCGATTCCGATTTTGCCGCGTTCTCCCGCAGGCGCCGGAAGACGTTCTCCACGTCGATGATCGCGTCGTCCACCAGTTCGCCGATCGCCACCGCCAGCCCCCCGAGCGTCATCACGTTGATCGACAGATCGAACGCCCGGAGGATCAGCACGGCGCACGCCAGCGAAAGCGGCAGTGCGGTCAGCGTAATGATCGTCGTTCGCGCATTCAGGAGGAAAAGAACCAGCACGATCGCCACAATGATCGCCGCGTCGCGCATCACGACCACCACGTTGTTCACCGACCGTTCGATGAACTCCGCCTGCCGGAACACGTTGCGGTTCAGCAGGATCCCGTCGGGCAGGCTCTTCTCCGCTTCGTTCAGTACACGGTCAATCTCCGTCGTCAGCGCCAGCGTGTTCGTCCCCGGAGATTTCTGAACGCTCATCACCACCGCCGACACGCCCCGATCCGCCGCTGTGCCGCGCGCCGGCGCTGGTCCCAGCTCGACGTCCGCTACGTGCCCGATCAGCACCGGCGACCCGTCCCGATAACTGATCAATGTGTTGCGAATGTCGTCGGCGCTCTGCACCCGCGCCGTCTGCCGCAGCGGCAGCTCGAGTCGGTCCACGTTCGGCAGGTATCCGGCGCTCGCCACGCTGTGCGCCTCGCGCGCCGCCTCGACCACCTCCTCCAGCGTCAGCCCGTAAAGCGCCAGCCGGTCCTGATGAACGTTGACCTGGTACTCCGGAAGCTCGCCCCCGATCGCCACGACCTGCGCGATGCCCGGAACCGCCAGCAGCCGGTTCCGCAGGTCGAATTCCGCGTAAGATCGCACCTCCAGCGGCGTCGCCCGACCGTTCGGCGACGATAACGCCAGCAGCATGATCTCTCCCGTGATGGACGTCACCGGCGTGATCTCGGCATGCGTGTTCGGAGGCAGCGTTTCACGGACGGCAGACAATCGCTCCGACACGAGCTGGCGCGCCCGCAGGATCTCGACGCCCCAGTCGAACTCCACCCAGACGATCGACAGGCTCATCGCGCTCGAGCTGCGCACACGCCGCACGCCCTGCAATCCGTTAACCGCCGTCTCGATCGGAAACGTGACGTACTGCTCGACCTCGTCCGCGCCGAAACCGCCGGCCTCCGTGAGAATCACCACCGTCGGCGCATTCAATTCCGGAAACACGTCCACCGGCATGTGACGCAGTTGCATCCCCGTAAAGGCAAGGAGCAGACCTCCCGCCATCACGACGAACCCGGCATACTTGATCGAGAAACCGATGAGGCGCTGGAGCATCACTCGTCCTCCCCGGCGTGGAACGTCCCGTCCGCGTGAAAGTGTCCGCCTTTCTGCACGCTGCCGGACGTCGCGATCATGAGTTGGTACACCCCGTCGAGAACGACCTCGTCTCCCTCCTTCACCCCGCTCTTGACCACCACCCACCGCCCGTCATCGACCCCCAGATCGGCTTCCACGCGCACCACCTTGTCCGGCGCCTTCGGATCCCGACGGAAGAACACCTTCGTCAGCCCGTCCTGAATCACGCTGGACACCGGGATCGCCAGTTCGGGCCGTCCTCCCGCCGTGGTGATCTCCAGATGCGCCGTCACGCCGGCCTTCGCCCACGCCGCCGCGCGCTTCGGAACCGCGATCACCTCCACCGTCCGCTCCCGCGCGCTGGCGACCAGTCCGATCGACAACGTCGCCTCGATGGCGTCCTTCAGATCGATCGTGCCTCCCTTCGGAGGGACAATCGACGACGGCAGACCGTCCGCCAGCCGCCCCAGATCGCTCTGCATCGCCATCGCCCGGAAGCGGAGTCGCTCCGGTTGCACGATCGTAAGCACCAGCGCTCCCGGCTCCGCCCACGCCCCGCCCGTCACGTCCAGGGACGCCACCACTCCGGACATCGCGGCGCGCACTTCCACCTCGTCGATCCGCCGCCACTTCGCGGCGGGCAATCCCTGCTCCGCCTCGTCATGTCGATGAATCCCCGTGTGCAGGTGCTCGTCCAGGGCGTAAGGCGCCGCCAGATCCTCCGCGGGCATTCCCAGCAGCGTCGACGCCGTGGCGATCAGCAGAAGAAACCGGGCGTGCGCCGCGTCATGCTCCGCCTGCGCCGCCGCGACCTGGCCTTCAAGGTCCGCTTCCTTCTCGAGAATCTCCGCCAGCTCAGCCCGCTGCTGGGAGAGCGTGTTGCGCGCGGAGGTAAGCTCCTCGATCGTCACTACTCCCGCGTCATGCGACGTCTGAAGCTGTGCGACCCGCACCTCCCACAACGCGATGTTCTCCTCAAGAATCTCCTCATGATGGCGGTGCGCCGCGATCAGCGCTGGAATCGACCCGACCCGCGCCTCCGTCTGCCGGATCGTCGATTCCGCCTCGCTGAGCTTCTGCTGAAGTTCGCGCCAGTCCGGCGACGCCAGCCGGTACACGACCGCGCCCGCCTTCACCGCATCGTATTGCTGGACGTCCAGTTCAACGCGCCCGGACAACATCGTGCGGTATTCACGACGCGCCTCCGGCTGAAGCTCGAACTGCCCCGGTACGCGGATCACTGTCGAAACGGCGCGCTTCTCAACGCGGGCGAACGTGATCCCGAGGTTCCGCCGCACCGTGTCCGGGACGTCGATCCGGTTCGTCGTCGGCGCCGCCGGGCGCTCCGGCAATTCCGGACCGGCCGGCGCCGGGCGACGGCAGGCGCCGATAAGGCTCAGCGCTGCAACCACGCCCACCAGAAGCATCCGTTTCATCCGCTTCAACTCCTTGTTCGTCTCGACCTTCACGGGGACTCCGCCTCATCAACACCGTTCCGCTCAGGTGCGAGAATCCGTGTGATGGGCAGACCGACGGCCTTCTCCAGCTCGCTGACCGCGCGGGCGGACGCGCCGCGTACGTTCAGATGCTCACGCCGCGCCGACACCACCGCCCGCTGCGCCTCAACCACCGACAGCACCGAAACCTTTCCGCTCCGGTAAGCCTCGCGCGAGAGTTCAAGATTCGTCTGCGCCAGGGGCAGCAGTTCGTCGCGATAAAAGACGGATGTGCCCCACGCCGTCGCCGCCGTCACGCACGCCGACCGCGTCTGCTGAGCGACGTCGAGCTTCAGCGCCTCCAGCAGGAGCCTCGCCTCGATCAACTCGAACTCGGCGCGGGCGAGGCGCGCCTGGTTCTGATCGAAGATCGGCAGCGCGAAACTCAGCGTCGGACCGAGGATGACGTCCTGACCGTCGTCGTCGGGGTGGTAAAGCTCGGGACCGACCAGCTCGCCGGCGTGCGCCGACTCGTGCAGCGTGTTAAACAGGATGTTTTTGTCGCCGCCCGGCGGACGATCCGCGCGCTCCATCGCTACGCCGACCTCGACCTCGCTGAACACGCTTCGCCGCGCTTCTGTCACGCGCGCCGCCGCCCGCCGCACCAGCGCCTCCGCCGCCCGCACGTCGAGCCGCCCCGACACCGACAGCTCCACCAGCGTCTCCGGATCGAGACTCGCGTCCGGCGCCTCGGGCAGCGCCTCCGTCAGCACGATCGCCCGCGGGTCGGTGGGGACGCCGAGCAGAACGCACAACCGCCGCCGCGCCTCGAACGCCTCGCGCTCCACCTCCCGGGCGGCGACTTCCGCACGCAGGCCTTCCGCCCGCGCGACGTTGACGTCGATCTCGCTGCCGACGCCCGCGTCCCGACGCGCCTCCGCGATCTCCACGAGGCGCGCCGTCAGTTCCCGGTGCTCTCGCGCCAGCACCACCGCTTCATCCGCCGTGACCGCTTCAAAGTAGGCTGCCCGGGTGCTCGTAACGGTCTCCGAGACCTCCCGCGCCGCCTCGAGAACCTCCCGCACCAGTTCACCCTCCGCCGCGCGCCGTCGCACCGGAATCAACCACAAATCCGAGAGGTTCTGGGCGATCGCCACCTCGAGGTTGGTCAACCCCCCGCCGTCGGGAAACCGCGAAGAAAGCGACAGTCCGGGATTGCTCAGCAGCGACGCCTGCACCACGTCCGCCCGCGCCGCCCCGACGCGCGCCAGCGCCGCGCGTACCCGCGGATTCCGGCGAACACATAACCGCGCGCACGTCTCCGACGTCAGACCGTCCGCCAGAAGGGCGTCGGTTTCGGCCTTAAGGGCGTCCTCGCCTGCGTACACGGCATTCGGCGGAAGGTCGCCGCCCGCGGACGCCCCGACCAGCTCCGAAACCTGCTCGAAATCCGGTCGTGGATTGACCTTCGCGCACCCCGCACCGGCTCCGCACACGACGCCGCCGGCGCACGCCGCAAGCACGACCGCCTGCCGGGCGGATTTTTTCCCAACGCGCATAAACCAACTCCAGTGATGAGCCCGACGCGCCTCGCCTCCGCACGGAAGGCTTTTAAATCTCCGAGGTACGGCTGGATTCCGCCTGCGCGCGATTCCCTGCGCGAACGCTCGTCTCGCGGCACGCCTCGAAATCGAGAGTGACGATTCAGGAAGAACGAGAAATCCGGCCGGCTAGATCAGCAACGGCCGATATCGGGTGCGTAACGTCGCGGAGCGACTGAAACTCGCTCGGACGCGCTCGAGGGAGGAGAGAATGGCGTCGGCCTGAGCCGCCGATTCGACGATCGCACAGGGAACTCGATCCTGAGTCTCCGCCGCGCCGCCGGATGAACCGGCCGTGCGGACCGCCGTCGTACAGATACAGGTGTGTTCAGCGTCATGTTCCGGCTGCCCGCCGGAATCGTGCTGATGATGCGGCGCATGCGGTCCGTGATGCGCGTCGCCGTCGTACCCGCCGCATTCTACGACCGGCTCGCACGCCTTATCACAATGCGCAGCACATTCGACGACGCACCAGGCGGGGCACAGCAGCGTCATCGCCGTCGTCAACAGGTTGGTGATAGGCCCGAACCGCATCTGTTCCTTCAGTATATCCAGTATATCGGCTGTCCGTGGGCTTTCCAGCATCGGTTGCCCCGAAAGGAAGGGCGCCCTTTCAGACCGCCGGATTGCGCAAAATCTGCAACATCAGACAGGCCTCCGCCTCCGTCATGATTGAAAACGCCTGAAGCCGTCGATATCATTCCCGTTATGCGCAGTATGACACTGACCTTGTTGGGGACATGCGTCGCCCTGCTGCCTGCATTGTGCCGGGGTGGGGTGTTGACGCTTTGCTGCGCACACGAAAAGCCCCGGTCCGATAACGCGACTTGTTTGCGGGACTGCTGCGACAAGGAGGGCGGGAACTCCCGGGACGAGTCGCCCGCGCCCGACGCGCCCGTCAGGGAGCGGTGCGGACCGTGCGCCGACCTGTGCGGCGCCGTGATCAAGCCCGTGGATGCTTCGGACGGCGCCGCCGCTCCCACGATCTCCTCCGAACCCTGTGCCTTAGATATCGCCTGCGTCTCGCCTGCTGTGCGGACGGGCGACCGCCTCTCCCGCGTCGAGCTCTACCCCGCCTTGCCCCGCCTGCCTTACTCGGCGTCGGACCGGCCTTTGCGCATTTGATGGCCTGCCGGCCTCGCACGCGCCCTCAACGACAGGAAACCTGACCGCCTTTATTGCTGCGCGCCGTGACTGCACGGCGCTCATAGAACCAACGCAAGTTCGGGAGTCATGCGTCATGAAAACGTACGCGCGCTTTTATCGCGTCGCCCCTGTTGTGTTGATGACCGCCTTGTCCGTCGGCGTCGGCTGCGACCGCGCCGCAACGCCGGGAGGCTCCCCTCCGTCTGAACGGGTCCACGCCAAACCGCTCGGACCGCAGTCCAGCCCCGTTCCGCCCACGATGGACAAAGGCTGGTGCGGCGGACACGGCGTGCCCGAGTCCGTCTGCACCCGCTGTGATGACTCGCTGATCGACGCGTTCAAGCAGGCCGGAGACTGGTGCAAGGAGCACGATCTGCCGGAGACGCAATGCGTTAAGTGCCATCCTGAAGTAGCCGCAAGGTGGGAGGCGTTTAGAACGGGGTCCGCAGACGCCCGGACGACCGCGACTGCGGTCGTCCGGGAAAGCGCTGGACAACCCGCGGATCGATCCGGGGACGCCGTCGTGGTGTCCGCGATGCCCCGGTCGCAGCGAGACTTCAGCGTCACTTGCGACAAGGCGGAGACCGTGATTCGGTTCGAAAACCCGCGGATCGCGCGCGACGCCGGTCTGGAATACACTCCGGCGCGTACGATGCGCCTGACCCGCACGCTGACCCGCAACGCGGAGATCGAATACGACGCCAACCGTTATGCCCGATTGTCGTCCCGTACTGCGGGGATCATCGTCGAGGTGCGCAAAGACCTCGGCGCTCCCGCCGCGTCCGGGGAGGTTCTGGTCATCGTCGATTCCGCGGAGCTTGGCGCGTCGAAGGCGCGGCTGCTTCAGGCGGTCGAGCGCCATCGCCTGGCTGAGGGGGACTTCGAGCGGGAGCAGGAGCTGGCGGCGCAGAAGATTAACGCCGCGCGCGATTTGTATGAGGCGGAATCCAGGCTCGCCGAAGCCCGTATTGAAGTCACACAAGCCCGTCAGTCGCTGCGCAACCTGGGCATGACGGATTCGCAGATCGACGACGTGCTGCGGAAGTCGGAGATGTCGTCGCATCTGGAACTGGTTGCGCCCTTTGAAGGCGTCCTCGTCGAGCGCTCCGCGGTCATCGGAGAGCGGGTTGAGGCGGGTCAATCCATCCTGACCCTGGCGGACACGCGACGGATGTGGGCGAGGGTCAGCCTTCCGCCGGACGACCTGAGGGTTGTCAAAGCGGGTCTCAGCGCAGTTGTGACCGTCGACGCTCTTCGGGGCGAGTCGTTTCCCGGCCGGGTGGCCTGGATCGACACGCGCCTGGATCCGAAGACGCGGACCGTCCAGGCTCGTGTTGAACTCGACAACCGTGAAGGACTGCTCCTCGCCTCGATGTTCGGCGAAGCGCAGATCGCCACGCGCGTCGAGGAGGCCTGCACGATGGTGCCGCGCGAAGCGGTTCAGTGGGACGGGTGCTGCAACCTCGTCTTTGTCAGGATGGAAGGCGAGGAGGGCGTGTTCAGGCCTCGGAAGGTGCGCCTGGGGCATCCGGTTGAGGATCAGTACGAGGTGCTGGCGGGGCTTGAACCGGGGGAGCAGGTGGTCACGAAGGGCAGCTTTCTCCTGAAAACCGAGATTCTCAAGGACAGCATCGGCGCCGGCTGCTGCGACGCGGTCGAAGCCCTTCCGAAATGACGGCGATTTGCGGCGTCCACGTTCGAGCGCGGTTGAAACGGTAGAGCGCGATCATGCTGAACTGGATCATCAATTGGTCTCTGCGCCACCGCCCGGCGGTCATCCTGTTGTCGACGATCCTGGTCGCGTGGGGGCTGTGGTCGATGTCGCGGCTGGACATCGACGCCTTCCCTGACACCACGCCGGTGCAGGTGCAGATCAACACGGTGGCGCCGGCGCTGCCGCCGCTGGAGATCGAGCGCCAGGTGACCGAGCCGGTCGAGGCGGCCGTCGCCGGGATCGCGCGGCTCACCGAAGTTCGCTCGATCTCCAAATTCGGATTGTCGCAGGTCACCGCGACGTTCGAGGACGGGACGGACATCTACTTCGCCCGACAACGGATCAATGAGCGGCTGGGCGCCGTCGCGTTGCCGGAGGGAATTGATCCTCCGGAATTGGGGCCTGTTGCGACCGGTTTGGGAGAAGTCTTCCACTACCTGCTGACCGGCAAGGGCGACGACCCGCCGTCGCTGACGGAGTTAACCACGCTGCACGACTGGGTCATCCGCCCGCAGATGCTCAGCGTGCCCGGTGTGGCGGAGATCAACACCTGGGGAGGACAGCGCAAGCAGTACGAAGTGCTGATCGACCCCGCGCGCCTCATCAAGTACGGGCTGACCCTCGACGATCTGGTGGAATCGCTTCAGCAGAGCAACCGCAGCGTCGGCGGCGGCTACGTCGTCCGATCCGGCGAGGCGCACCTGGTGCTCGGGGTTGCGCTGACGACGACGGCGGAGGAGATCGGCAACGTCGTCGTTTTCGCGCGCGACGGCGTCCCGGTGAAGGTCCGCGACGTCGCGGACGTGCGGGCGGGCTTCGAGATCCGCCGAGGCGGCGTCACCGCGCACGGCGCGGGCGAGGTGGTGCTCGGCCTGGGGTTCATGCTGATGGGCGAGAATTCGCACGACGTGACGCGGCGGCTGGACGAGCGCCTCGCCGAGGTTCGGCGCTCGCTTCCGGACAACGTGGACGTGCAGGTGGTCTACCGCAGGACCGACCTGGTCGACCACGTCATTTCGACGGTGAAAAGGAACCTCTATGAAGGTGCGTTCCTGGTTGTCGCCGTGCTCTTTGCGTTCCTGGGGAACATCCGCGCGGGCATGATCGTGGCGCTGGCGATTCCGCTGGCGATGCTTTTCTCGTTCAGTTCAATGCTCCAGTTCGGAATCGCGGCGAGCCTCCTGAGTCTGGGCGCGATCGACTTCGGGCTTGTCGTCGACAGCTCCGTCATCATCGTTGAGAACAGCGTGCGCCGCCTCGGGCAGGAGCACGATCTCGGGAGCCTGCGCCCGCGCCTGGACATCATCCGCGATGCGGCCGTCGAGGTGCGGCGCCCGACGATGTTCGGCGAACTCATCATCATCATCGTGTACCTGCCGATCCTGCTGTTGGAGGGGATCGAGGGCAGGCTCTTCAGGCCGATGGCGCTGACGGTGGTGTTCGCCTTGATGAGTTCGCTCATCTTCTCGATCACGCTGACACCGGTGCTGTGCAGCTTTTTCCTTCCGCGCAAGGTGACGGAGCGGGAGAATTTCCTGGTCCGGTTCGCACACGGGATTCACCGGCCTTTTGTGCAGTTGGCGCTGCGGTTCCCCCGGCTGACGGTCGCCGCGGGCGCCGGAGCGATCGCCTGGGGCGCGTACTTGGCGACGCAGTTGGGCGCGTCCTTCATTCCCCGTCTCTACGAGGAAGCCGTCACGATCAACACGATCCGCCTGGCCGGGGTCTCGCTGGAGGAGTCGCTGCGCTACGGGACGGAGCTTGAAAAGCTGCTGCTTCGGGAGTACCCGGACGAAATCCGGCACATCTGGAGCCGCACCGGCACGGCGGAGGTCGCCACCGATCCGATGGGTCTGGAACTGACGGACATTTTTCTCACCCTCCAGCCCCGCGATCAGTGGACCCGCGCGAAGACCCAGGCGGAACTGGCGGCGTCGATGTCGGACACGCTGACCGGCATGCCCGGAATGCGCACCGTGTTCACCCAGCCGATCGAGATGCGCATGAATGAGATGATCGCCGGGATCCGCGCCGACGTCGGTGTCAAGATCTTCGGCGACGATCTCGAGCAGCTGCGCGCCCTAGCGCGAGAGGTGCAGAACATTGTGGAGGCCACGCCCGGCAGCGCGGACGTCTCGACGGAGCAGAGCACGGGTCAGCCGATGCTTGAAGTGCGCGTGGATCCGGAGGCCGTCGCCCGTTACGGCGTTCCCGCGGCGCATGTGCTCGAGCTTGTCGAAGCCGTCGGCGGAATCGAGATCGGCGAAATCCGCGAGGGACCGCGGCGCTTCGACCTCGTGATCAAGCTCGACGAGAAGTTTCGGGACGCCCCGGACGCGTTGTGGAGCCTGCTGGTGCCCACGGCGTCCGGTGAGCGCCTTCCCCTGTCGCAGCTTGCGCATCTCGTGGAGACCGAGGGCCCCTCAACCATCACGCGCGAGCGGCAGAAGCGCAGGATCGTCGTGCAATGCAACGTTCGCGACCGCGACTTGGGCGGGTTTGTCGCGGACCTCCGCGCGAGGTTGGCGCAGGACATCCTGCTGCCGCCCGGATACTTCGTCGCTTTCGGAGGCCAGTTCGAGCACCTCCAACGCGCAACCCGACGCCTGCTGATCATCACCTCTTTAGCGCTGGCGTCCATCTTCCTGCTGCTTTACATGAGCACCGGAACCGTGCGGGATTCGCTGATCGTGCTGACGGGGGCGCCCTTCGCCGCGTTCGGAGGCGTCGTCGCGCTGCACTTGCGCGGGATGGACTTCACCGTGGCGGCGGGGGTCGGGTTCGTGGCGGTATCCGGCGTGTCGATGCTCAGCGGGTTGGTGCTGGTTTCAACGATCAAACAGCGGATCGCCGCCGGCGTTCCGGTGATCGAGGCGATCCTGGAGACGCGGTTGATGCGGCTGCGCGCCGTGTTGATGACGGCGCTGGTCGCGGCGCTGGGGTTTGTTCCGATGGCGCTCAACACGGGCGTCGGGGCGGAGGTGCAGCGCCCCCTGGCGACCGTCGTGATCGGCGGGATTCTTTCCGACAATGTGCTGACGCTGCTGGTGCTGCCGGCGCTGTATTCGTTGTTCGGAAGCCGGCCAGCGCCCGACCCTGAGGTGGCGCAGCGCAGTCAAGCGTGAGGAATCGCTCGTCGAAAACGACCGATCGCGTCGCCTCAACCCCCGGCTGAATGATGCGTGATCCGTCCGTCGCAGAATCACAGGACCGGCAGGCGCACGCGAGCATCGGGAGGCCCGTCGTCCTCATCAATATCATTGTCTTCCTCACCCGCAGCGTCATAAACGACGCCTTCAACCGCGGTGATCAGATCGTCGAAATCCGCCGCGCGCACCGTCCGCAGATCGAAGCACACCGCGTCGTCTCGGATCCGGGCGACGACCGGAACCTCCGCGCCGCGCAAACGCGCCGCCGCATCCGACGCCGTTGCGAACGACGGAACCCACCGCACGACCACCGTTTCAAACTCGACCACGGGCATCGCCCCGCCGCCCGCGTACGTCGTGTCGCTGCCGACGAGGAACCGCTCCGACGGCGCCGCCTCCTGAAGCCGGCGGGCGAGGTCGTTCGCCCGGTCGGCCAGCTCCGCCAGCGGCGCGTTCAGCATCGCCAGCGCCGGGACGGACCGCAGCGCCTCCCTGTCGTCCGCGTAATGCCTCAGTGTCGCCTCCAGCGCTGCGAGCGTCAGTTTGTCCACGCGGAGCGCCCGCATCAGCGGATGCGCGGCGAGTCGATC
>BOJX01000034.1 GCA_016860685.1 Planctomycetota bacterium | reverse complement strand
AAAACGACGACTGCGCCTGCTTCTTCCGCCTGCCCATCGCCATGACCATCCTCCGTGACCACTCTTGACGCTGACCCCAAAGAGTATATCAGGCGTGTCAAGAGGGACTTTCACCACGGGCTGCTAGACCAGCATTCCCCGGAGCACGACCTGCGCGACCGAAAAGTAAATGACCAGGCCGGAAACATCCACCAGCGTGGCCACGAACGGCGCGGATGCGCTGGCGGGGTCGAACCCCAGCCTGCGCATGACAAACGGGAGCATGGAGCCGCACATCGTTCCCCACAGCACGACGCCGACCAGGCTGATCGCGACGGTTATCGCAACTTTCAAGTAGTGCAGGCCATAGGTATGGAACAGGCCTTGCCAGATGAGAATTCGCACCAGTCCGATCATTGCAAGGATGCCTCCGAGCGCGATCCCGAACGACATCTCGCGCTGAATGATCCGCCACCAGTCCCTCAGGCGCACCTCGCCTAAGGCCATGGCGCGGATGATCAACGTTGAGGCCTGTGAGCCCGAGTTTCCTCCGCTCGAGATGATGAGCGGCACAAAGAGCGCCAGCACGACGGCTTTCTTCATGTCGTCTTCATAGTGTGCCATCGCACTCGCCGTCAGCGTCTCTCCAATGAACAGCGCCGCGAGCCACCCCGCGCGCTTCTTGAGCATTGGCAGAAAACGCGTCTGCAGGTACGGCGCGTCGAGGGCTTCCATACCGCCGAGCTTCTGAATGTCCTCGGTAGCCTCTTCCTGAACGACGTCGACGATGTCGTCCACCGTGACGATGCCCTTCATGCGGCCTTCCTCGTCCACGACGGGAATGGCCATCAGGTCCTGCTCCGCGAAGACTTTGGCCAGGGCTTCCTGGTCCATGGTCTCGGGCACGCTGACGACTTCGCGCCTCATGACGTCGGCGACGGGACCGTCTCCACGGGCGGCGAACAGCTCGCGGATCGAGACCACGCCGATGAGGCGTTGTTCCGCGTCAAGCACGTAGGCGTAGTAAATGGTCTCGAGGTGTCCCTGAATCTGCTTGCGCAGGTAGCGGATCGCCTCATCCACCGTCATCGCCGCGCGGATGCGGGCGAAGCGCGGACTCATCAGACCGCCGGCCTCGTCCTCGGCATAGGCCAGCAGCACGCGCACCTCGCGCCGCGTGGCTTCGTCGAGCAGATCGAGCCACGCCTCGCGCTTTTCCGGGGGGAGCGATTGCAATACGTCGGCGGCGTCGTCGGGGGCAAGCGACCGCATCCAGAGCCGACGCTCGCCCACTGAAAGCCCGGTGAGGATCTCCACCTGGTCGAGCACTGTCAGAGACTGGAACAGGTCGCTGCCGTCGTCAGGCGTCAGCAGGTGAAACGCCTGAACGCGTTCGTCGGTGTCCATGGCGGACCAGATGGGTCGCAGGTCTTCGGCGGTGATCCGATCGGCAACGTCCAGCGGCTCCATGACGGCGTATCATGCCCGAACGTCGAGGAGGGTCAATCGAATGCGAGGTTCAGGGCGCCGCAGCACCTCGATCGATTCCGCGACCCCGGTCACGACGCCTCGAAACACGTTTTCCACGAAGGGCTTCGGCGGTCCCAATTCGTTAGAGCCGTAAAACTCATGCCGAACGGCGATCTCGTCACCGTCGACGTTCTCATTATCGACGTACGTGATCGGTAACTCTTCAGCCGATTGCGTGAATCCCGGCCTCTGAATCGTGAGGGGCAAAATGGCAAGATAGGCAATTTGCGCCAGGCGTTTGTTTCGGTTATTCCAGCGGCATGATGCGAACGCCGGGCAAGGGGGTGGACGCCGAGGCGCTGCTGGCACGGGCCTTGCGCGGCGATTTCGACGAAGCGCTGGCCCGGCAGCTCTATGAGCTGGGCCCCGAAGCCGTGACGCTAGCCCCTGATCAAGCGTGAATTCTTGGCCTTCTTGTGCAATAAAACACTCGAAATGCCGTGTTTTGCAGGGTAACAACACCCGCGCGGCGTCGGCCGCGCGGTCCTGCAAGGAGGCCTGTCGAGTGAGCAAGAGTAGAGCGAAAAGACTGGCGGAACGTAAGCGGCGGATGGCGTGGCGGTTGCGGGTGCGGCAGTGGAGCGAGCAGGCCCGGCCGATGCTGAAGGCGCGGAACATCCGCTACGAGCTGACGGACAAGGCCCGCGGGCTGGGCGAGGAGGTGGCGGAGTTCGAGCACGCGCCGCAGGCGTGTCGCCGCTCCTACCGCATGATCGTGGTGCGCAAGCGGATCGCGGTGGAAAAGGGGCAGGAGCGGCTGTTTACGGACTACCGGTACGTCTTCACCATCACCAATGATCGAGCGCACGTTTGCAGCACGGTCGTCGAGACGGCGCACGGCCGGTGTGACCAGGAGAACCTGATTGATCAGCTCAAACATGGCGTGCACGCGCTGCGGATGCCGGTGGGGGACCTGGTGAGCCACTGGGCGTACATGGTGATGGCGGCGCTGGCGTGGTCGCTGAAGGCGTGGCTGGCGCTGTGGTTGCCGGCAGAGGGTCCCTGGAAGGAGCGGCACAAAAGTGAGAAGCAGTCCGTCTTGCGGATGGAATTCAAGACGTTCATGAATGCGTTCATCCGCGTGCCGGCGCTGGGGGTCCGCGGGGGGCGGCGGGTGGTGTTCAAGCTGCTGTCGTGGAATCCGTGGCAACACGTGCTGCTGCGTGCGGCGGAGGCGTTGTGTCGCCCGCTGCCGACCGCGGAGGCCCGCTGCTGTCCGTTGCGCTGTTGAATTCGGAAAGGGATGCCGGGGTCTGGATGCACCGGTTGGCAAGGGCCTTTGTGAACACGCTGTCGAAGTATGCATGCCGCAAACCACAACTTGCCGCCGCTTAAGCGACCGCCCGGCCGCCACCTCTCGCCGCGCGCCGCAAACGCGGCGGTCGTGACGCAGAAAAAGGCCGATCATTCACGCTTGATTTGGCTAGAGCGTTACGATCAGGCCTGGCTGGAGTGCGAGGTGCTCAAGATCGGGCATCACGGAAGCGAGACGACGTCCACATCTGAGGCCTGGGCGGCGGCGATCAGCCCGGACGCGGCTGTCGTCAGCGCCGGGTACAGCAACCGCTTCGCCCACCCGCGCAAGAAGGTCATTCAGGGCCTGATGCCCTTCACGGTCGCCGAGGACGCGCACCCGATGCGCTGGGGCTGGAGGGAAGGCACGGCGGAGAAGTTCGAGAATCTCCCTGATTTCACCGAGGCGATCCACTCGACCGCGACTTACGGAAATATTGTCGTCAGCAGCGACGGATCCGAATACGCGATCGCGTTCGATCAGCGAGCACAGACGCGCCGCGGTAAGGCGAGGCAAACCCGGCGCGCCGTATGTCATGTCAAGCGGACTTATTACTCCGGTCATCAAATATTACTCCGGTCATCAAATAGTTTACATCGCGTATGGCGAACCGTAGAGATTTCAGCATGACTCGACGATTCGAGGAGTTCCGAGTGTAAACTATTTGATGACCCCATTAATAATTCCCGTGTTTCGGATTGATGGTTGGGTGTTGCAAGAAGCGTCAGACCCTCCGCAAGGAGGGTTTGTCGTAGCGTCCGGTTTTACCCGGTGGTTCAGAGCGTCCGCTCGGACGCAATCGGCGAAGTGCGCTCCGCGGGCTTCGAAGTTGACATAGCGGTCGAAGCTGGTAGCGCCGGGACAGAAGAGCACGACGTCGCCGGGGCGGGCGCGCGTGCGCGACCAGCGGACGGCGGTTTCGAGATCGTCGGGACGAAGCACCTCCGGTCGCGATCCCGGTCGTACTGGGTCGAGCAGGCGGTCGGCCATCCGAGCGCCCGTCTCTCCCAGACAGGCGACAGTCCGGCATCGTTCCGCGAGCGTCTGCACGCATTCATCCAGCGGTTCGTCAATCGCCGCGCCGCCGACAATCGCCAGTACCGGAGCGTCCAACGCATCCAACGCCGTGACTACGGCGCGGGGGGAGGTGGCCTTCGAGTCATTAAGAAAACGTACGCCGTCGATCACCGCGACGACCTCAAGGCGGTGGGGCAGGCCGGGAAAGCGTCTCAAGGCGTTGGTGGCGATCTTCTCTTCGACGCCCAGCAGACGGGCAGCGGTCCACGCGGTGGCGGCGTTCTCTCGGTTGTGCGTGCCGGGCACAAGAAGCTCACAAGGGATCTGCGGCGAGCGGGCGGAATGCACGGGAACGCCCAGCCGCAAGACGTGTTCACGCACAAGACGAGCAGCGGCGACGCTCTCGGCGGGGGCGCCTGCTGCGACAAGGGAATCTCGCGCGGTTTGCTCGCCCGGCCCGAGGGTCTTTCTCGGGTTGACCGCTTCTGCCCCCAGCGCCGGATCGCCGATGACCAGCGCCGCCGCCGGATTCGAACTCCCCAGGATGTTGAGCTTTGCGCTGACGTAGGCGTCGAACGAACCGTGGCGATCCAGGTGGTGGGGGTGCAGGTTGGTGAGGACTGCGACGCGCGGCGAGAAAGGGACGCGCGGCACGTCCTCAAGCTGGGCGCTCGACAGTTCAAGGACGACGTGGTCCTTCGGCGTCATCCGTGAGAGTTCCGGAAGCAGGGACTTGCCGATATTGCCGCCGAGAAAGACGCGGCCGCGGCCCTTGCCCCGCGTGACGTGTTCTTCCAGAACGGCCGCGATCATTGCGGAGGTTGTGCTTTTGCCGAAAGAACCGGTTACGCCGATGACGGAGGCCGGGCAGCGCTCCAGAAAGAGGTTGATCTCCGTGGTCCACGGGACATCACGACGGGTGATCGCATTGAAGAACTCGGAGCGCGCTTTGACGACGGCGGGATTGACGACGACCAGCTCGGATTCCGCCAGTAATTCAGGATCTTCGGTCCCGAGGCGCAGCACGACGGGCAGATCCGCAATCGCCGCGATCGAGCTGCGCAGACTGTCCGCCGCGGCGCGGTCCATCACGGTGACGCGAGCGCCCTGATCGACGAGCCAGCGGGTGACGGCGGCGCCTCCACCGAGCCGTCCGAGTCCCCAGACCAGCACGTGTTTCCGCTTTACCGGGAGAGATTCGGGTCCGGTCATGCGTGGTTTCGTCCCCAGCGGCGATTGTCGCCTGCGGCAAGGTGCGTCGCGCGCCCGCCAGCGTCCGGCATGATCCGCGCTTCGCGCGCGGGGAACAAGCACCCGTTGCGCCCGCAGATTCGGCGCGTTCATCGCACTCGAGGCGGCGCACGGTTGGTTACGGTTTGCGTGGCGCGAGCGCGGATCATACGGTTGAAGTGGCTTGCGCGCCTCCGGCCGGAAGCGGGCTGGAAAGGGCGACGAGGCGAGTGAGATGGGGCGTTTCAGGCCGCCGGAAGCGGCGTGGCGCTTGAGGAGGGACCGGAATGATGAGAAAAGTCAAGGTGTCGGCAGTTGACAGGAATCTTAGCGGGTTCATATATTTTGGTGCGCCTTGATTGAATTGTGAATTATTTCGGTTTAGGCGCACTTGAAGGTTATCGCCCGTATCAGGCGGGGGACCGGAGCAGCATCCGGGGTCTGAAGCAGGGCGGTGGCGCGGCGTTGATGGACCCAGCGGGACCGAGGTTTCCCTTTTTCGGAGTGAGGCATCATGGAGCGCAGTAACCCAGGGCACGCGAAGACGCATAAGGCAGGGTGGTACCTGCTTCCGGCCTGCGTGGTCGGTCTGGTCCTCGCCATCAGTTGCACGAACATCGGCGGGGGCGGCGGCGGCAACGCGAACGACAACGGTCAGGGCAGTCCGCAGCGGGACGAGATTCTCAGTCTGCGGAACAACTTCAACGTTTCGGGCAGCGGGCAGATCACGATCCAGTACAACGTCGTGGCGCCCGCGACGGCGTCGGCGTTCTACGTGAGGGTGGAAAGCCCGACGACGGGATCGCCCGATGTCGGGACGCCGGTGGTGTTCGCCGCGAACGCCCCCGTCGGCACCGGCCAGGTCGTGACGCTGGTTTACAGCGACTTGGAAACGGGCGCGTACCAGGTGGGTCTGAACATCTCGCGTCCTTCGGGCAACAGCACCGTCCGCAGCCAGGGCTACCTGATCATCGAGGCGCCGCCGGATCCGGAGTTCCTCGCGCCGACGGAAAACCTTCAGGTTCATCAGGGCGAGTTTGTGGATATCTCCTTCGACAACCGGAAGACGCCGGCGACGCGGGTGCGGTGGCGGTTGTTCTACAAGACATATGACGTGCGCGACACGGATCAGGACAGCGTGTTCAACGCGCTGGATCAGTGCCCACAGACATCAGTAGATGAGCGCGGGCAGGCGGATGCGTTCGGGTGCGGACCGACGCAGCTTGCCGCGGGCGACGACTTCGACGGCGACGGCGTCCCGAACAACGCGGACGAGTGTCCGGCGACGACGGGCGGGCTCGACGTGGATCGGGCAGGCTGCTCGCAGGACCAGCTCGGCATCGAGTTGGCGATCGGCGACGGGAACGAGAACACGTTCCGGTGGGATACGACGGGCGTGCAGCGGGCGAATTACCGGCTGGGCGTCTCCGCCACGGACACGGGTCAGTCGATCGCGGCGACGTTTGCGGCGGATTCGTCGCGGGTGGTGACGCGGTTTGCGGCGGCGATCGTGTCGATCGATGAGCCTCCTCCGCCTCCGACGCCTCCGACGCTGGTGTTCAACAAGCCGATCAAGGACGTTCAGACGTTCGGGACGGAAATCGTCGAGATCGAGTTCGACGCGACGATCCGGACGGCGGGCGCGACCGGCAGCGTGGACATCTTCCTCGACCGTGACACGACGCCGAACAACGGCAATGAGATCGTGCTGCTGGACGACGCCTCGGTAGACACGACCACGACGTCGTTCTCGACGGCGAACCTTCAGGAAGGGATTTACAACGTCGGTGGGACGATCGACGACTCGGCCAACATTCCGGTGACGGTTTATGCGGCGGGTCGGGTGGACGTGGTGAAGAACGCGGCGCTGGCGGTGAACGAACCGAGTTCGCCGCTGCCGGTGCGTCCGAACGCCAACGTTCAGGTGGCGTGGACGACGAACGTTCCGCCGCACGTGGCGACGCTGGAGGTGTACGCTCAGCGGGTCAACGCGCAGGGTCAGCCGGAAGGGGCCGAGATTCAGATCCGCCCGCCGGGTCCGCCGCTTTCGGGGACGGACACGGACATCTTCCGTCCGACCGAGTCGGGGGTGTACCGGGTGTTCGTGCGGGTGGATTTCACGATCGACGACCGTGAGAACCTGCTGAAGCCGTCGCCGGCGGACGTGCGCGTGACGACGCTGCCGCCGACGCTGTGGCTGGGCGAGTTCGCGGCGCAGGACGCTCGGATCGACGGGGCGATCATCGAGGGCGTGAACTTCGAGGACAATCTGGGGACGAGCATCATTCGCGTTCCGGACCTCAACGGGGACGACGCGGACGAGCTGCTGGTCGTGGCGCGCTACGGGAAGCCCGGGTTCAAGAACCCCAACGGCCTGGGCGAGGGCGAGGCGTACCTGATCTACGGGACGCCGGATCGGTTGACGGGCGCCATCAACGCGAACAAGACGGGCAAGGATCTGACGGGAATCACGTTCACCGGCATCCGCACGCGCGGCGAACCGGTGAATCGGGAGCAGACGCAGGGTCTGTCGGCGGTGGCGGTGATCCCGGATTTGGACAACGACAGACTTCCGGAGCTGGTGTTCAGCTTTCCGCGGACGCTCAGCCGCGGTCACAACATCGACGTGCTTCAGGATGGTCTGACGCCGGATCAGTTCCTGACCTCGCTGGAGCGACCGGGGCAGTTTCTGCGCGGCGGTCTGGTGATCGTCAGCAGCAAGAATCGCAACCTGATCTTCCCGGAAAGCGAACAACTGTCGCCGGTCATCCGGCTGGACCTGGTCGGACAGCAGTTCGAGGTGAACGGTCCGGCGTTCGGTGGCGTGGAGACGGCGGCATTCGCGGATATTCGTTCGCGCAATCCATGTCTCGACGAGGAGGTTCCGTGCCAGTGCCCCTTGGAATGTCCCGATGGTGAGGAGTGTCCCCCGTCGCAGGAGGAAGAGACTGCATGCATCGAGTATTGCGGCACACCGGTGCTTTGCAGTGAACTGTGCGATGCAATGGGTGACGATTGCTGGGGTGATTGTTTGTGTCCGAACGGAGGCGAAGAGGGCGACGGTCAATACGACGCGATGACGGGTCCGGGACAGGGAACGGGTTTTGTCGGACCGCTCGCCGATACCTGGTATGAACGCTACTACTGTCAGCAGAACTGGGACTGCGGATTTTGCGTGGGATCGATGGTGTACCCGGTTCCGGTGTGCAGCTATGTGTATGACCCGATGACGTGTCCGGATCCGCTGCACCAGAACAACGTGTGCCGGACGGGCGGCTGCACGCCGTTCAAGCCGGTGTTCTCCGACGTGGGCCTGCCCGGCCAGACCGGATTCTACCCGACGTGGAACACGGCGCCGCCGACGCGGAATAATCCGATCGAGCCTTTCGGGGCGCGGATCATCGGGTTGAGCACCTACGGCGGTCCGCAGGACGGGGACCACTTCGGGACGTCAATGACGGTGAGCAACAGCAACCCGGTCGGTCCTGGCGAACTGCTGGTTTCCGCGCCGGATCGTCGTCAGGCGGTTCCGACGCTGGGTCTGAATCAGCAGAACCAGTGTGTGGAGCGCGGGGTGGACGGCGAAGTCAACAATATGCTCGATACGAACAACGACGGGTGTCCGGATCCGATCGCGTTCCCGGGCATTGTCTACATGATCAATTTCGAGATCGAGAACCGGTCAGGGCAGCGTCGTCCGTACAATTTGTGGGAAGACGACCCGAATGGACGCATTCCGCCCAAGCCGCACCAGTACATGGTGGGCACACCGAGCCACTGTGAGTCATTCACGATCTCGAACACGGACAGCATTTCAGGGCGCATCGAGAACCCGGAGGCGATCCGCATCATCGGCCAGGCCAACGAGCGGATCAAGAACATCCTCGGCGTGGATGACTTCAACGACGACGGTCGTGAGGACATCATGGTGGGCGTGCCGGAAGCGAACGGCGCCAAGGGACACGTCTACGTGGCGTACCGCCGCGAGAAGCGTCTCGAAGGAGATTATGTGCTGGGCAAGCTGGCGCTGGCGCCGAACAACCCGAACCGTCTGGACGGCATTTTCGTGGTTTGGGCGGATGAGGACAACGCGGCGTTTGGGACGAGCCTGGCGACGGGGGTGGACTTCAACCACGACGGTCTGTCGGACCTGGTGATCGGCGCGCCGAACGCCCGGGCGTCGACGGGTCAGCAGGGCCAGTTCACCAATGGCGTCGGCTCGGTGATCATCGTGTTCTCGAATCCGAACCTGGTGACGCCGCAGGGCGGCATCACGGTGGGCGAGCTGCTGCGGACGGGCCGGGCGGTGAAGATCACCGGCAACTTCCTGGACGAGAACGGCAACTTCGGGTTCAACGTGGCGGACGGCGGCGACATCGACGGCGACGGTCACAACGACCTGCTGATCGCCGCGCCGGGCGCGACGCCGCGGTTCGACCCGACGCCGACGGACGCGGTGGACGCTTTGACCGAGCCGGGTCTGGATCAGGATTTCGACGGCGTGCGCGACGACATCGCCGCGGAATACGGGTTGGCCGGTTTCGATAACGCGATGACCCGTGCGGGCGTGGTGTACGTGATCTCGGGGGCGAACGACTTCAGCGAGACGCCGAACGGCGAGGTCTCGGTTCGTCAGCTCGGGACGGACGCGCTGCGCGGGATGATCGTGGCGGGTCGTCGGTCGCTGGACTTCCTCGGCGGCGGCGACGCCGGCGACGCGGCGAACGGCGGCAACGCGGTCAAGGCGACGCGCGGGCGCTCGTTCGGTCTGGCAACGGCGGGCGACCTCGACGGCGACGGCAAGGCGGATTTCACGGTGGGTTCGGTGCTGGCCGATCCGCGGCGCGACCGCATCACCGGTGAAGGCGTCCGCAACGGCGGCGAGGTGTACATCATCTACGGCGGAACGCTGCCGGAGATGTGATGCGGAGTCGTCCGTCGACACCGGATGCTCGGTTGAGAACTGAAACAGGACGCCCGGAGGCACACGCCTCCGGGCTTTTTCTTGCGCTGAGCGGAGCACCGTCGGGCGATCCGCGTGAGAGGATGTCGACGCAGATTCAGCTTTGCATGCTGTGGCTGGGACGGTTGCGGCTGAGAATATCGGTCGCGTGAGGAAAGCGGAGCCGATGTCCCGGAAGGCGTTCCCGCCTTCCGTCGATAAAAGGGGGTGGATTTCGGCAGAAAACAGAACATGCCTCGGATCAGAGTCGGTCTGGGAGTGCGCGGCCGGCGGCGCGCGACAGCGTCTCGGGAGCTGCTGCTTACTGCGATCGGCGTGCTTAGCGCCGCGCCGCGTGCCGTGGCGCAGGTGGACGTGAGCGTGGAAAAGCGTGATATCCCCGCAGCCCGGGAAGCTTGCGCTGCAGCCTCTGAGACGACGCGAGAGCTGCATCACTTCGACTTCAACGAGAGGGCGCTGGGGAACCTGGAAGACACGCCGATGTTCTGGGAGGCGGTGCGTTCGCCGGGATTCCCGACGTTTGCAGTCGGAGAATTCGACGTGGGGGTGGGGCGCTCAGCGCCGCCGAGCTTCAGACTGACGTCGAGCGGGCGCAACGTCGCCTACGTCTACCGGGGTCCGGCGACACCCGTGCGCCCCCGGCGCAGCTATCGCATCAACGGATTCGTCCGGACCGAGGGGGTGGTTCATGCCCGGGTCGTTCTGTCGGCGTACTACGTGAACGCGGAGAGGGAGCCGCTGGAGGGGACGCTGATGCAGTCGGCGTGGTTGGCGGATGACGGAGGGAAAAAGGAGTGGCGCGCGGTTCATCTGCTGATGCCGACGGCCCCGACGGAGGCGCATTCGATCGAGCTGATGCTCGCGCTGCTTCAGGAGGAGACGTGGGATCGGTCGCCGCAACGGCAAGGCCACGTCGCCTTCAAGGACGTCAGCGCGCGGGTCTGGCTGGACGACGTGTCGATCCACGTTCTGCCGACGGTCGATGTGATCGCGGGGAACGAGATGAATGTCTTCGAGGCGGGGGATCCGTCGGGGATCGAGTTCGTCATCAACACGTTCGATGAGGTCGGCGCGGACTGCTCCCTCGAGGTGTTCGATGTAGACGGGACCGTGGTGCATTCCGAGATGGCGGGGCGGGGCGGGCGTGCGGGAGCGAAATCGCTGCGCATCATGCCGCAGGCGTTTCCACCGGGGGTGTATCGCGCGGTGCTGCGGGTGTCGGTGGAAGGCGAAGCGCTCTCGCAGTGGGAGCGGACGTTTGTGACGCTTGCGCGGCGGAGGCAGGACCGTCCCGTTTCGACGGCGCGTTCATTCGGGGTGGCGCTGGATGCGGGCGATCGCGCGCCGCTGCGTCTTGAGGCGGACCTCCTGATTGCGCAGGGCGTACGATCGGCGAAGCTGCCTTTGTGGCCCGGGCCTCGCAATGCGGAGATTCAAGATGCGATCGCTTCCGGCAGCCCACTGGGCACGGATCCGTCGCTGCTTCGCCTGGTGCGGTCGGGGTTTCATCTGACGGGAGTTTTCAGCGGGATCCCGGGTCGGATCGCGGAGGAGGCCGGCGCCTATCCGCTATCGCTGCCGGAGTTATTGAACGTCGACGCGGCGGGTTGGCGGCGCGACCTGGAGGACGTGGTGGCGCCCAACGCGACGGTGATCAGCGCGTGGCAGGCGGGGCAGGACGGAGATCTGGATCTGCTGCTGAGCGGGGAACTTCCGGCAGGGACACGGCGTCTCCGGGAGGAGATGAACCGGTTTCTCAGTTCACCGATCCTGTGCGTTCCGGAAACGACGTCACTGGATCGCGCACCGACGGAGGGAGATCGGGAGCGAACCTGCCTGACGATCGGGCGCGAGGTGGGGGGAGCACACATTAGCGGACAGGTCGCACGTTTTGAAAAGGTATTCGGGGAAGGGATCGACGTTTTTCTCGCGGGGGACGGGGATAAGGCGTACGAGCGGCTTCCGGCGCTGGCGCGGTGGGCGCAGCGCGTGCTGCTCGCCCGTCACGCGGCGACGGGGACGGTGTACGTGCCGCAGACGTGGGGGGTCGCGCCCGGCGACGGGGCGGTTGTTCCGAGGGAGACGTTCGTCCTGCTGCGGACGATCACCGACGTCATTGCCGATGCGAAGGCGGGCCCGGCGGTGCAGTTCGGGAAGTCGGCGAAGGCTCTGGTGTTCGTCGAGGGCGATCGGGCGTCGGTGGCGTTGTGGGATGAGGGGGCGGGATCTCAGGGGCGCGAGCACGTCATTCAGGTGGGCGATCCGGACGCGGTGGTGGATTTGTGGGGGAGGGAGTCGGCTCCTGAGATGACGGATGACGGGCGGCTGAAGGTGACGTTGACGACGATGCCGGTGCTGGTGGAGGGGGCGGAGGCGTGGACGTTCGCCTTTGCGGACCGGATCCGCTTTGAGCCGGCGACGGTGCCCTTCAGCATCGAGCCGCAAAGTCGAACGCTGGAACTGGGGAACCCGACCGGTCTGGCGATGGCGGGGACGGTGGAGATCGGCGCGCCGCCGGAGTGGGAGGCGCGTCCGGCGTCCTTCCGCTTCAATGTACCGCCGGGGGGCAGCGTCGGGTATCCTGTCGAACTGCGGTATCCGAGCGCGGCGTCGGCGGGGGTGAAGAAGCTGGCGGTCAAGGTAACGGTCGACGGTCCGAAGGCGCGAGTGTTTGAGATGGAGGTTCCGCTGGAGCTGGGGATCGCCGGTCTGGATATCTGGGGCACGGCGTTCCGACGGGGCAACTCGATCATCGTGAGGCACGTGGTTCGCAACCGGACGACGGAACAGCTTTCATTTCGGGGATTCGCGGCGACGGCGGGGCGTCCGCGGCAGTACCGGAACATCCTGGATATCTCTCCCGGACAGACCCGGGTTGAGGAGTATGCGTTCCCGGCAATGACGCGAGACGCGGATCGGCGGGTGCGTCTCGGGCTGCGTGAGCTGAACGGACCGCGGATTCATAATCTGGACGTTGCCGCGCCTTGACGGCCGAGATCCGGCGTCAGCGGCCTTCCGAGAAGGCGTGGCGCACAGGGGCGAACGAAGCATGATCGATCCACGGCTTGAGCGTCTTGCCCGGGTTCTCGTTCAATACTCGGTGAAGGTGCGGCGCGGCGACGTCGTGCGGATCAAGGGCGCGACAGTCTGCGAACCGCTGGTGGCGGCGCTCTACCGGGAGATCCTTGATGCCGGGGGACATCCGGTGGTGAGGCTGACGGCGGAGGCATGCGAGGAGATCCTGCTGAAGCGGGGCAAGCCGCATCAACTGCGCCGGCTGGATGCGTTTGATCTGGCGGAAATGCAGCAGGTGGACGGGTACATCGGTATCTGGGGGTCGGACAACACGCGGGCGCTGTCGAACGTGGATCCGCGGCGGCAGGCGATGCGGCAGACGGCGTCGCGGCCGATTCTGGACACGCTGCTGACGCGGGCGGCGGCGAAGAAGGACCGCCTGCGCTGGGTCGGCACGCAGTATCCTTGTGCAGCGAGCGCTCAGGACGCGGAGATGTCCCTGGCGGAGTACGCGGACTTCGTGTTCGAGGCGGGGTTTTTGCACCTGCGCGATCCGGTCGCGGCGTGGCGGAAACTCAGCGCGGCGCAGCAGAAGCTGGCGGATCGGCTTGAGAAGGCGCGCGTGATCCGAGTGACTGCGCCGGGGGGCACCGACATTCGTTTCGGAGTACGCGGGCGGCGGTGGATCAATTGCGACGGGGAGAACAATTTCCCCGACGGCGAGGTGTTCACCGGTCCGATCGAGGACGCCACCGAAGGCGAAGTGCGCTTCAACTTTCCGGCGGTCCACGGCGGCCGCGAGGTGTGCGACGTGCGGCTGAAGTTCTCGGGCGGGCGCGTCGTGGACGCGTCGGCGACGAAGGGCGAGGACTTCCTCATCAAGATGCTGGATCAGGACGCCGGCGCGCGAGTGCTGGGCGAACTGGCGATCGGTACGAACTACGCGGTGCGACGGTTCACGCGAAATACGCTTTTCGATGAGAAGATCGGCGGGACGTTTCACATGGCGCTGGGCGCGGCGTACCCGGAGTCCGGCGGGCGCAACGAGTCCGCGCTGCACTGGGATCTGGTGTGCGATCTGCGGAAGGGGGGCGTGATCGAGGCGGACGGGAAGCCGATCTACCGCGATGGTCGCTTTCTTCGTGCCGACTTCCCGCAGCCGGCGGGACGGGCATGACGAGCGAGCCGCTGGAAGGATTGATCGTGTTGAACAAGCCGCCGGGCGTGACCTCCGCCAAGGCGCTTTACAAAGTGCGGGCGATCACGCGGCAGCGAAAGAGCGGGCACGCGGGGACGCTGGATCCGGCGGCGACGGGCGTCCTGCTGATCTGCCTGGGACGGGCGACGAAGCTGGTCGAGCGGCTGATGAACCTGCCGAAGGCGTACGTCGCCGAGGCGAGGCTCGACATTACCAGCGACAGTTTCGATCTCGACGAGCCGGTGCGGGATGTCGCGGTGCGCGCAGCGCCGTCGGCGTCGGAGGTGGCGGCGGCGTTCGCGTCGTTTGTCGGCCGCGTCGAGCAGGTTCCTCCGGCGTTCAGCGCGATCAAGGTGGGGGGGCGGGCGGCGTACAAGGACGCGCGCAAAGGGGTCATGCCGGACCTGAAACCTCGCCCGGTCCAAATCGACGCGATCGAAGTGCGGCAATATGCGTGGCCGGTCGTGAGCTTCGACCTGCATTGCGGGCGGGGGACGTATGTGCGGGCGCTGATCCGGGACGTCGGGATGCGCCTGGGTACGGGTGGATGTCTGACCCGGCTGTGCCGCACAGCGGTCGGATCTTTCACCCTGCAATCCGCCTGGACGATCGAGGGGCTCAAGTCGCTTGCGGATGTCCGGACGGCTGTGCTGCCGACGGCGGAAGTCGCCGCGCTTCTGACGAAAACCGAAAATCAGGCCTGAGTTGTGATTCATCCCGTCGCGTCAACCTGCATCGGTCACTTTACACATAATATAATGTTATAACATAATAATATTTTAATATTATACACTGCGTTGAGTTGACGCTGCCGGGCGCCGGGGATAGGATGCAGGAAGGATCAGATGGGCGCAGGCTTGTCACTGTGAGTCCGGGATGACGACGGGGGGCCGGAACCAGGAGAGACGAACATGACATCGTCAGTGAGGCGGCGGGGGGGGCAGAAGCCGCGATCCGTGCATCGCGTGGGCGACGCAACGCGCCGAACGAGCGGGAAACCGAGCGGAAAAAGGAGCGTGCGGCAGGGAACCCGTACCGCGCGCCGCAGGGCGGTTGCTCAAACCGGGAAGCGCCGGGTCCGGCGTGTCGCAGCCGCGGCTCCGGAACGCCCGTCAACGCATGCACGGCGCCGCGCGACCGCGGGCGGCGAGGCGGGGCGGCGTCTCAACCGGCGTGTAACACGACGAGGTGCTGCACGCAGATCAGCGTCGAATCCGGGATTGACGTACGCCGCGGGGTTGGCCAACGCCCTCGGACACGCAGCCCGCTTGAGGATTCTGAGTCGTCTGCTTACCGGCCCGGCGACATATCAGGCCTTGTGCGCCGCCGCCAGACATGCCTCGGGACCGCTGTATCATCACGTCCGGACGCTGGTGACCTTTGATTTGATGTACCGGTTCGAGCGAGACGAATACCGGATCACCAGCCTCGGACGAACGCTGCTGCGGAGCTGGTTGAGAACTGCATCGGGGGCCTCCCGTCTGCGGCGAAGCGGAAAACGCTTGTAGCGACGGCTCGTGCGAAACCGATCCGCATCCGGCAGCACGCAACCCGGTGTCGAGGAGGCCCGGATTCATCATCAAGTGCGGGGAGATCCAAAACACCGAGCCGACGATGGCTTCACGGTACTGCGAGGGCCGCTGGGACTGTCCGAGGGGTGCGACCCCCCTGCTGACTCCCTTTTATACGTCCTATAATATATCTTATGTTGCATTCATCCATTAATGACCGGCGGTGGGGGGACAACGATGCTCTGATCACGGCTCCCCGTCGCAACTTCGCCTCGCTCGACGTTTCCCGTCCGCCTCGCTAACGGACCCCCGCGGGCGTACGGGTTCGCAGGATCATGACGCCGCGCTCGTCCAAGTACGCAGACGCCGCGCTCATCCAAGTACGCAACGGACATTTGCGGCAGGTTGTTGAGGGCCTGCGGATCAATCCGCTGAAGGAAACGCGGAACCCAGTCGCTGGCGAAGCGGCTGGGGGCGGAGTGCTCCGTGATTCCGGTGCCGACGGTGATCACACAGTAGTCGATGCCGGCGGCGACTGGCCGGCGCCGAAATTCGTCGGACGATTCGGCTTGGGGCAGGCGGGTGCAAGCCACACCTTACTTGTGGTGGCGGGGCCGAGCCAGACGTACACCAACTCCGGGCTGAGAAAGAGCACGTCGTCAGGCGATGTGTTTTCGCGGATCCAGAGTCCCCCGCATCGTTCAGCCACGGTGGATAGCACACCGATCGCGGCGGCATGTGACGGCAGGTTTCGGGGGCGGCGAGCAGCCCGCGCCAATTGCGTCGCCCCACCTTTCCCGCGCGAGGCGCCCGGCATGTCGGAAACGGAAGATTGCGTATCTGGAACAAGGGCGCGCGCCGAGCGACCTCGGATCAGGAATGGCGCCGTTTATCACGGTGTCGGGCGTTTGCCCGTGGGCGGGCGCGTTCCCGGGCGACCCGGCGGCTGGTTGGGAACCGCATCGCCGGGCAGCGGTTCGCCGCCGGTCTGCGCGGCCATGTTTTTCAGGTCGAGCTGGGTCGTCACGTGCAGGCGCTTGCTCTTGTAGTCGAAGCCGTAGGAGATGAGCTTCGACTCGGGAACGTCAATGACGTACAAAAGCTCCTCCGGATACTGCGTCGGGGTGCTCTGAACCTTGCCTACCGTCATGATGTAATCGCCGCCCGAGACGCTCATGCCGGCGGCGTACGCCGGCTGCTGCACCTGAATGACGATGAACAATCCGACCAGGAGCACGACGGCCGTGATGCTGAGCACACCGATGACCAGGTTGTTGCGATCCACGTCAGATCTCCAAGGTTCCTGAGGCAAAAATGGTTCGAGGGTTTCCGTCATCCCCGGGGGTTCACCCACTGTTGTTCCGTCTTCATCGGGGGCAACGCGTTATTACGGAGGCGTCGGCGCGGCGGCGCCTTCGTTGCGGAAGTCCTGCTTCAGGTCGCGCACGCCGAAGTACTCAAGCTTGCCGCTCTGCGGATTCGTCGGTCCCAGCGAGTAAAGCCGGCGTCCGCCCATGTCGAGGATGTACAAGACTTCGTACTCCTGCCCGGTGACCGACGCGGTGGCGCACAGGTAGCCTCGTCCGCCCGGACCCGCCTGGGCGTGGGCCGCAGGCGTCGGCTCGGCAATGATGATCAAGGCCGTCAGCAGCAGCAGGTTCAGCCCCGCCAAGGTGACCACGATCGCTCGTTTGTTGAACATCCGCTTTGACTCCTCGACCGCCGCCAGTCCCCGCCAGCCCCCGCCAGCCCCCGCCAGCCCCCGAGCATCCCGGCGCTCCCGCGCGGACTGAGCAACTGAGCGTCAGTCCATGTGCGACCGCTTCGGGTTCATGAACGCGGGAATGCAGATTAGAATCAGGACGCCCAGCATGACCACCCACTGCAACATGCCGCGGTCCTTGTTGGGCGGGATCCACCGATCCTGGGCCAGGACGGGCGCCGCAACGGATCCCAGCAGCAGCACCAGCCCGACAAAACGCAACACCCACGCTCGCATCGTGACCCCCTCCGCGACTTTCGCAAGGGCTTAAAATCCCGTCCTCGGCAGAATTATATGACTCATCCCGCCGCCGGTAAAGCATCGGTCGCCGGAAATACCGGCCGCACTTCGTTGCGGAAGACGGAGGCGGGAAGAAAGACCGTACCCCACCGGTTTGACCTTCGACGGGCGTGGGTTCGGTAAAGCGCCGCCGGCAGGGCCAAGAAGGCGTACGTCCGGTCGCGGAACCGGTGCGTGCCGGGCAGGAGGTGTTCCAGGCCGGGCAGCGTCAACCAGTAGGCGAACACGAACATCGCCGGGAACTGCGGACCGAACACCCCCTCCCACGCCGCCAGACCGGACACGTCATCATCGGTGACCCAGTTTTCCCAGAAATGCCGCCCCGACGGGAGGTCATACGGGAACTTCCGCCCCTTCACGTCCACCAGCCACCCGCCGCCGTCGGGCTGATGCACGACGAAGTCGAACGACTTGACCCGTGATCCGCTGAACTCGGCCCGCCGTTGTTCGTCCACGCGAAGAAAAGGCCGGTGCCGGCGGCGGAGAGCGTCCTCGAAAGCGGCTTCGTAGTGCAGGTTGTCGGTCATTTAGGCTGATCCGGTGCGGTCAGCATCCCCATCGATGAGGCGTCGGTCGCGCTTTGGGTATCATCGGCTTGGGCGTCGTCGTTCCGCCACGGTTTGTGCGTCAGTTGAGGTTCTACGCGGCGTGCGACCGTTGACGGGTGTCACCCTCCTTCGAGTTGGCGCGGAGGGCGTCCCGCCGGACCGGTCGCCCAACCGTCGCCCCAGTTTGCGCTCGACATAAGCTTCAAGCTGAGAGGGATGTGTAAAGAGGTGGTCGTAGCCGTAGTCGCCGCCGAGGTAGTCGCAATCGCCGGGTTGATAGCTCTCGCAGATCTGAGGCCGCGTTTCGTAGACGCCGCAGAGATTGTCGTCGCGCAGGTTCTTGCACTTCGACTCGATCTGGACGTACCAGTCCCCGTCCTCAACGAAGACGGAGAACCCCTCGTGCATGAGGTACCAGCGGATATCGTCGTAGTCCCGGACGGTGCGCGGTTTGTCCAGCGGCAGCGCCACGTAACGGCAGCAGGCCGCCGGGCATTGAGCGCACAATACCGATCCCAGCACGTCGAGTTTCATGATTCATCCGAAGGCGGCGAGGCGCGCTGCCGCCGCAACCGTGCATTCCCGCCGCCGGCCCGTAACATCCAGCGGATGCGGATCATTTCCGGGAAGTGGCGCGGACGCAAGATCGGCTGGCCGGCGCACGGCGGCACGCGACCGCTGCCCGACGCCCTTCGTGAGACGTTATTCAACATCCTCGGGTCGATCTACGCGGCGCCCGGCGAGCTTCCACCCCTCCACGTCGCCGACGTGTTCGCCGGGAGCGGTTCGATCGGAATCGAGGCGTTGTCCCGTGGGGCGGCATCCTGCGTGTTTTTCGAGAACGATCGGCGGGCGCTGGCGGTGTTGCGGAAGAACCTCGATGACCTTCAGGCCGGTTCCGAGGCCGTCGTGGTTGCGTCTGACGCCTGGCATGCCCGACTGACGCGCGAGGATGGCGGCGCGTTCGATCTGGTCTTTCTCGACCCCCCCTACGCGGACGCCCGGGACACGTCGCCGACAGGTCCGGTTCCGCGATTTCTGGAGCGCCTTGCGGTGACGGCGGCGGCTTCGGCTCGGGTCGTCCTTCATCACGAAAGGGAGATTGCTTATCCTCCCCGGCACGGGTCCGGCTGGCGATGCGAGGATCGTCGCCGGATCGGCAGCCACGCAATCACGTTATTTTGCCGATGAAACCGCGAACTCCTGACGCCCGCGACGCTGCTGCGAGCATCGTGCGTACCTTGCGCGACGCCGGTCACACCGCGTATTTCGCGGGCGGCTGCGTGCGCGACCGCCTGCTGGGACGGGCGCCGCAGGACTACGACGTGGTGACGGATGCACGTCCGGAGCGCGTGCGCGAGTTGTTTCACAGCTCGCGGGCCGTGGGGCAGCAGTTCGGCGTTGTGCTGGTTCGGAAGCGCGGGGTGGATGTCGAGGTCGCCACGTTTCGTGCGGACGCCGCGTACTCCGACGGTCGGCGACCGAATCAGGTGACATTCTGCGGTGAGATCGAGGACGCCCGGCGCCGCGACTTCACCATCAACGGCATGTTCGAGGATCCGGTCACGGACCGGATCATCGACCACGTCGGTGGACAGGCGGATCTTGCCGCCGGCGTGATTCGCACGATCGGCGACCCCGAGGCGAGGTTTGCGGAAGATCACCTGAGAATGCTGCGGGCGGTGCGTTTTGCGGTCGCCCTCGGCTTTCGCATCGAACCGCTCACGTTCGAGGCGATCCGCACCCACGCCGCGAAGCTGGCCCGGATCAGCCCGGAACGGATCTGGATGGAGCTGGAACGCATGCTGACCGCAACAGGGCGGGCGACGGCGTGGCGCCTGCTGCGCGACGCGGGTCTGGCCGACCACCTGGCGCCCGGCTGGCGGTTCGAGCCGGAAGAGGCGGAGCGGATCGAGCGGCGGCTGGCCGCGTTGCCGACGGGGCGGATCAGTGCGCCGCTTTCGGTCGCGGCGATCCTGCTGGACCGAGGCCCACGGGACACCCGGACGTTCTGCCGCGACCTTCGTCTCAGCAACGATCAAACCAAGGGCGCGGCGTGGCTGGTTCAGGAGTCGCCGCGCTTCACCCGCCCCGACGCGGACGAGCTTGCTCAGCTTCGGTTCTGGCGGGCGCACGCGCTAGGGAACGACCTCCCGCTGCTGGCGCATGCCGACGTAGTGGCGCAAGGCGAGAACCCGGGGCGTTGGCAAAACGTCGCCGCGGCTTTCAACGCGATCGACCCGGAGGCGGCGACCCCCCCGCCGCTGCTGTCCGGAGACGATCTGACCCGCGCGGGTTACGCGCCCGGTCCGGTGTTCGGCCGGGTGCTGGCCGCGGTGTACCGCGCGCAGCTCAATGAGCGGGTACGCACGCCCGAGGAGGCCGCCGCCCTCTCCGATCAACTCATGCGGACCGAGCACGCATCCTGATGCGCGCTCGGTCACGGACAGTCGTAGCGCTTCGAGTCCGTTGCACCGCATCCCCAGGCGGCGTCGGCCGTGCCGGCGCCGGACGGCAGGCGCTTGAACTTCACGACAGCTTCGCCGGCGTCGTCCAGCGCACCCGCCCGCGTTGCGCCGGAACTCAGCGTCACGGCGTAGTCGTCGCCCGCAAGTCCGCCGGTAAGCTTCACGGTCAGCTTGTTGACGTCGTTGCGTTGTTTGCACTTCGCTTTGCCGATCCGCTCGAGACCGGTGCAATCCGACGGCTCACCGGCTTCGATGCGCAGGAGCGTTGCGGGACTGAGGATGTTCGGAAAATTCGGCTCCGAAGAGCAATCCACCTTGACGCCGATCCAGCCGCCGCCTTGCAGCAGATCCGCAACCGCGTCGGTCGCGTCGACGTCGAAGTCGATGAACGTGTCGTTCGGCGGGTGATACGAAAACGATCCCACCACGACGCCCGGGGCTTCGAAGTCGGCCAGGTCTCTTGCGCCGTTGCCGGCGTAGACCAGCAGATTGAACGATCTGGGGCCGTTGTCGAAGGCGTTGTTGACGCTGACGCGGCCGAGGATCCTGGCGCTGAGGATCGGTCGCCCGACGTAAGCCTGCGCATCGTATTCCAGCACCGCCCGATCCTCGCGCGTCGACTGCTGCCGCAACAGGCCCTCAAAGGGGGACTCGTTGAACGTGTCGCCGAAGCCGTCGCGCGGTTCATCGTGGATCGAGGCGATGACCGCGGGCGACACGTCGTCCGCTATCACGGCGTCGCAGAGTAGGCCGCATACCACCACGGTTGACGCATGTCCCGCAAACCTGACAAGTCGCATACTCCCCTCCTCGTCTCTTGCCTGCGTGACCGGAACCCCGCCCGGGGTTTCGGTGCCGCGGTCCTCCGCTCGATGATACCACGCCGCGGGATCCAGCTTCATCAGGCAAATTTTCTGAACCGAGCCGCGCCCGTGAGGAAGCGGGTGTTACGATCTCGTCGTGTCGGCAATGAAGCAGCTTTAATACGGCGAATACACGGAATCCGCAGCCTTGTCCTTTGCGGACATCCTCGCCCGGAAATCCAGGCCCGCCGCCGCGCCGCAGCATACGACGATCCACGCCAGCCCGATCAATTTTCGCGGCAAGCCGGGCTTTGACGCTCGACCGCCGGCCGCGAGTGCGAACCCGAGCAGCGAGACCGTCGGAAGCGCCCACGTCCAGCGGAGTGGTCCCGACGGGTCGTAGGCGTAACCGGTCAACGAGAGAACCGCCGTCGCGGTTGCCGCCGTTACCGCACCTGTGACCGAGAACCCACCTGCCAGCCGGGTCAGCATCAGAACGCCTCCGCTCCCGAAACAGGCCGCAACTGCGCCGCAGGCGACCGCGGCCTTGGCGAAGTGAGATTGCATGAAAAGCCCGGAAAGCACCGTGAAGATAACCGCACCGCCGACCGGCCAGACCCAACCGACGTTGCGGCGTGACGCCACCCCGAGCACGAGAGCCAACACCGCTACGACCGCGCCGAGCAACCCCCGCCACAGCACCGTGTCCACCCCGGGCAGGCTCACAAAACCGGCTGCCGCGATTGCGGCGCCAGCCGCAGTCATACTGGAGCTCAAGAGCGTGTTCTTGGGCAAGGATGTCGCCAGTCCGATCAACGCCGCAGTCACGATCGCATAAACCGTCCCGTGCCAGCGTGCCGCGGGCGGCCATCGCGGCGCCCCTTCCTGAACGAAGACGCTCACCGCAAAGGCCGCCGCCAGCGCAACTCCCCACGCCGCGCCGCCCCGCTTCAACCGGGCGTTGTTATCGTCTTGTCGAGCAAGGCGGTGCGTAGCCGCCAGCAACGCCGCCCCGAGCAGCATCGGCGCCGCGACCGCCTTCAACACAAGTTCAATCACGCAAAGGCTCCGACAAGCAAGGGCTGATGTCGTGGTGCGTCAGCGACCTCCGCCGATCATGCCCTCGAGCGACACGATCACGCGAATCTCGTCCCCCAGGCCTCCGCCCTCGAGCATATAAGTCATGCCGAAATCGCTGCGCTTGATTGTGAACACGGTCTCAAAGCCGCAACGCTTCCCGCCCCGACCTTCGGCGGTCCCGGTCCAGTCCACCTGCGCGGTCAGGGGCTTGGTGACGCCGTGGATCGTCAGATCGCCCGACACTTCGTAGGTCTTATCGTTGAGCTTCTTCGCGGATTTGCTCTTGAACGTCAGCTTCGGATGCTCGGCGACGTTGAAGAAGTCCGGGCTTTTCAGGTGGCCGTCTAACTTATCATTGCCGGTGTCAACGCTCCCGGCGGCGATCGAAACATCGAACTGCGGTCCGGCGGCGCTGGTTCCGTCGAACACGATCGTTCCGGTCACGTCGTTGAAGCGCCCGTAAAACATGCCCGCGCCGAGGTGATGCACGCGGAACAATGCCTTGGAATGCACCGCGTCGATTGCAAACGACTCGACGGCCGCGGGCGCGGCTTCGGCGCGACCCGCCTCAGGGAGGTAAGCGCTGCGCCACCCCAGGACGCACCCCAGACCCGCGATCACGGCGACGGCGACAACGACATTACGTGGATTCATGTCCGACTCCTTCCAATACTGAACCGTCAAATCTGCAAAAGAAGTTGCGCAGCCCCCCGTCGGCGCAGCGCCTACCGGATCCAACCTTATCCGCCGGACGGATATTCCGTCCAGCGGCGGCGATCCGCGTTGCATGACACGCTCAAGGAAACATAATCCGCACATGCGGCGGGCGCGGATATATCACCCTGACCTCAATCATCGTGAAGCGGTGCTTTCGGAGGACGAGTCGCATCATGCGCGCGATGTGCTGCGCATGCGCCCGGGTGACGAGGTGGAGCTCTTTGACGGTGCGGGGCGCATCGCTGCGGGCCGCGTGATCGCGTCGTCGCGGGAAGGCGTTTGCGTTCAGATCGGCGCAATTCAGATCGTGTCTGCACGGCGACCGCCCCGACTTTCGCTCGCGGTGTGTCCCCCGAAGGGCGATCGTCAGCAGTTGCTCGTCGAGAAATGCACCGAACTCGGCATCGAGGCGATTACGCCGCTCACCTGCGTGCGAAGCGTCGTCGTGGCGGGATCGTCGCTTTTGAACCGGTGGCGACGGTGGGCGATCGAAGCGTGCAAGCAGTGCGGGCGGGCGGACCTCCCGCGGATCGACTCCCCCACCGCTTTCGCCGATCTGATCCGACATCGCTCGCCGTCGCCAACCCTCGCTATCGCAGACGCCGGCGGCCGCGATCCAGGCGTGTTCGACACGTTGGCGGATTGCGGCTCGGACGACATCCTTCTCCTGATCGGACCGGAAGGCGGGTGGGCGGACGAGGAGATGACCGCGGCGCGCGCGGCAGGTATTCCGGCCGTGGCGTTGGCTGAGGATACGCTTCGCATCGAGACCGCGGCGATCGCAGCGGCGGCGGTGTTCGCGGCGCGGCGGGTTCAGGAAATGTCTCTGCAACGTCCGGACCCCTGGTCGGACGGGTCGCACGGATGATCACCGATCGCATCAGCATGACCGGCGTGTCAAAGCGCTTCGGTGGCGTCGAGGCGCTGTCCGGCGTGGATTTCGCCGTCCGTCCCGCGGAAGTTCATGCTCTGCTCGGCGAGAACGGCGCGGGCAAATCTACGCTGATTCGCATCCTGACGGGTGTACATGCGCCGGACTCGGGGCGCATTCTCCTGGACGACCGGCCCTTCCGTCCGCGCACGCCGGCGGATGCCCTGCGCCTCGGCATCGCAGCGGTTCATCAGGAACTGCAACTGATCCCCACGTTGACGGTGGCGGAGAACGTCATGCTCGGGCGGATGCCGCGGCGCTGGGGCCTCATCGACTGGCGCGGCGTCCGCGAGAGGGCACGCCGCTCGCTCGAGCGCCTCGGACTGGAGGTCGATGTCACCCTGCGTCTCGACGCGTGCTCCGCCGCGGTCCGGCAGATCGTCGCCGTCGCCCGGGCCTTGTACGACGGGGGCGACGAGAATCGCGCACCGCTCTCCCCCCGGGTCATCGTGATGGATGAGCCGACGTCAAGTCTCGATCGCAATGAGGCATTGCGTATCCTCGATCTCGTCCGTCGAATCAGGGCTTCGGGAACCTCGGTCATCTTCATCTCGCACTCCCTGGACGAAGTGTATGCGGTCGCGGACCGGATGACGGTGCTGCGCGAAGGACGGTGCGTCGGTGTTTTCGAGGTCGGCGCCACGCCGCGCGTCGAACTCGTCCAGCATATGCTGGGGCGATCGCTCTCTCAGCCGGGTTCGCCGCGTCGTCGCCGCATCGCTGACGAGGGACACCCGGATCCCGCCGGGCGGATCGATGCGCCCACGACCGGTGCTGCAACCCCCCTGCTGGCCTGCCGGAACCTGTCGCGCCGCGGCGCGGTTGAGTCCGCGTCGTTTCAGCTAGGCCAGGGCGAGGTTCTCGGGTTTGCGGGTTTGCTGGGTTCTGGCCGCACCGAAACGGCCCGTCTTGTATTCGGCGTGGATCGTGCGGACGGCGGTGAACTACGCTTCGACGGGCGCCTCCTGAGGCGGCGCAGTCCGGCGGACTCGATCCGCCGCGGGTTCGCCTTCTGCCCGGAGGATCGGGCGACGGAGGGCGTCATCGGCGAGCTTTCAATCCGCGAAAACATTGCTTTCGTGGTTCAGCGCCGGTTGTCGCGGTGCGGCTTGATGTCCCGCCGCCGTCAGCTCCGGATCGCCGAGGAGATGATTCGCCGGTTGAACATCATCTCCCGAGATCCCGAGCAGCCCGTCCGGGAGCTGTCAGGCGGGAATCAGCAGAAAGTCGTTCTTGCCCGATGGCTCGCCGCCTCGCCGCGCCTGCTGATTCTCGACGAGCCGACCCGCGGCATCGATATCGGGGCGAAGCAGGCGGTCGAGGCGCTCGTCCGGGAGCTTTCGGCCGAGGGGATGTCGCTGATCTTCATCTCCGCTGAGCTGGAGGAGGTGCAGCGGACGTCGGACCGGATCCTTGTGTTTCACGATCGTCGTTGCGTCGGCGAAGTCCGGTCCGAGGACGCGGATCTGCCGCGCCTGGTCCGCCTGATCGCCGGAGCCGACCCGGAGATACGAGCGGTTGCATCGGACGACTCCGCACCTAACGTCAAAGTTGAGGAACCGCAGCGGGCCGCTCCCCCGTCCGTGACGGCTCTCGCCGTGCTGCCGCCTGACCCTGAACATACCGCTGGTCCGGCAACGCCGCGGCGCGAGGTGTCTGACGACCGACGAGGGTTCGCGCGCCCGCCTGCGTGGGTCATCCCGCTCGTCGCCCTTCTCGGCATCGCCGGGCTTACGCTTCTGCTGGCGCCGCGCTTCGGGCGGATTGAGTGGCGCGACGGGCGGCTGGACGGCGCGGCGGTTCAGGTCGTCCGACAAGCCGCTCCCGTCATCATGCTCGCGGTCGGGATGGCGCTGGTGATCGGGCTGGGAGGGATCGATCTTTCGGTCGGCGCGGTGATGGCGATGGCGGGCATGACCGGAGCGCTGGTCCTGTCGAGAGGAGGTTCGACCGCAGCGGCGGTCTGCGCAGGGGTGGCGGTGGGGATAGGCTGCGGGGCGTGGAACGGCGCGTTGGTTTCGATCGCGCGCGTTCCGCCGATCATTGCGACCCTGATCCTTCTGGTAGCGGGACGGGGGCTTGCGCAGCTTCCGACCGAGGGGCTGCAATTGACGGTGAGCGCACCGGGATTCGAGCGTCTCGCCTCGGGACATTTCCTCGGGCTTCCGCTGCCGTTTCATTTTGCGATGATGCTGACGCTGATCGTTGTCGTCGTCACGCGCTGCACCGTCGTCGGGCTTTATCTGGAGGCGGCGGGCGCTGGGCGGGTCGCGGCGCACCTCTGCGGTCTGCGCATCCGCACCCTCGAGTTTCTTACGTATGTTGCGTCGGGCTTGTGCGCGGGGTTCGCCGGATTGCTGGTCACGGCGGACGCTCGGGTCGCCGATGTCTCCAACTGCGGGTTGTATCTCGAACTGGACGCGATCCTGGCGGTCGTCATCGGCGGGACGCGCCTTTCCGGAGGGCGCCTTCGGCTTGGCGGGGCTGTCCTCGGCGCGCTGCTGATGCAGACGCTGACGACGGCGATGCTCATGAGCCGAATCACTCCCGAGCACGCCCTGATTGTCAAAGGTGCTGCGGCGCTGGCGGTCTGCCTCCTGACTCACCGTGGAAGGATGTGAATGCGACGGACGGCTGAAAGCGCGGGAATCCTGACCGGCGCCGCGATCTGCGTCGTTCTTTTTGCGTCAGCGGTGATGCATCAGCCCGACATGGCGCAGGTTCCGGTCGTTCTCGACCTTCTGAACGGCAACGCGGCGTTGGGCGTCGTCGCCGTGGGAATGACCTTGGTTGTCCTCACGGGTGGGATTGATCTTTCGGTCGGCTCTGTGTTCGCCCTCTCCGCCACCCTGACGGCTGTCCTCACGGGGGGGCGCGGCTGGCCACCCGTCCCGGCGTTCGCGACGGCAATTGCCGCCGGGGCTTTTCTCGGCGCGGGATCGGGCTGGATCATCGCCACGTTCCGGCTCGCTCCTTTCATCGTCACGCTCGCCGGCATGTTCCTCGCCCGTGGACTTGCGCTTTCCGTCAGCCTCACGAGCGTCGGCATCGAACATCCCGCTCATCAGAGACTCGTCGAGTTCACCGTGCCGATCGGCCAGGGTAGACTGCACCTGAACGCGATGATCTTCGCGCTGGTGCTCGTTACGGCTGCCGGGGCTTTGCGCTGGACGGCTTTCGGCCGATATGTCTACGCGGTCGGCGGCGCGGAGTTGGCAGCGAAGGTGATGGGCCTGCCGACGGGGCGGACGAAGATCGCCGTGTATGCGCTCAGCGGCGCTTGCGCCGGACTTGCGGGCGTCATGCGGACGCTGGAGATGTCCTCGGGAGATCCGACGGCTGGAGTCGGGTTGGAGTTGGAGGCCGTCGCGGCGGTCGTCATCGGCGGAGCGCTCCTGACGGGCGGCGTAGGCGGCGTCGTAGGGACGCTGACGGGCGTGGTGGCGCTGGCGACGATCCAGACCTGGATCATGTTCGATGGGAGGTTGAGTTCCTGGTGGGCGAAGGTGGCGACGGGCGGGCTTCTTCTGGCGTTCGTACTCGTTCAGCGGGCGTTGGCGCGGACCCCCCCTGCAAGGATCGCAGGATCACCGACATGACGACGAAAACGAAGCGCCCGAACACGGGAAGCGGGTACGCATGACGGGGCACGCCACGACGCCTATCCGCGGCGAGGCGGCGCCCTTCCGCGATTTCCTCCAGCTTCTGCGTCCCACGCAGTGGATCAAGAACGTCGTCGTCCTCGCCGGACCCGTCGCGGCGAAACGGCTGTTTCACCTGGAGGACTTCATCAACGCGATCCTGGCGTTCGTCGCCTTCTGTCTGGCTTCCAGCGCCGCCTACGCGATCAACGACACGATCGACCGTCATGCCGACGCGAGGCATCCGACCAAGCGCCATCGTCCGCTCGCCCGCGGCGCGATTCGCCCGGCGACGGCGCTGATGAGCGCTGCGGTTCTGATCTCGGCCTCCCTCGCCCTTTCCGTGATGTTCCTGAACCCCAAGGTTATCATTATTCTCGCCACGTACTTCGTGATGGTCTTGGGATACTCCGTCGCGCTGAAGAACCGCATCCTTCTCGACGTCATCGTTATTGCGACCGGGTTCGTGTTGCGGGCGTGGGCGGGTTCCGAGGCCGTCGGCGTCCAGACCTCGGAGTGGCTGGTCGCGTGCATGTTCACGCTCTGTCTTTTCCTCGGGTTCGGCAAGCGGCGCTGCGAGCTGGCGATGCTCAACAACGAGGAAGACGCGCGCGAGCATCGGGCGACCCTCGTCCGGTATACGCCCGACCTGCTGAACCACCTGATCACCGTCTCGGCGGGGATCGCGATCATCACGTTCCTGCTTTATACGATGGACCGTGGTCCCAGCCCCTTCGACCGCCGCCTCATGTTTTACACGCTTCCGATCGTCTTTTACGGCGTGTTCCGTTACGCGATGATCACCGAACTGGGCATCTTCGCCGGACCGACCGAAATCATTCTCAAAGACAAGGGCATGAGGGCGAGCATCCTGTTGTGGGCGGCGGTGGCGCTGGCGATCGTGTACAAGGACGCCGTCCTGCACGCCTTGGGAGTTGCACGGGCGGGGTGACGCCCGGAAGGATGACGGTATGATTCCTGCAAGGTCATTTCAGAGACGGTCGGCGGAGCCATCCCGCTCCGACGGCTGAAAGGGAGTCTAAAACGGCATGAGCAAGAAAAGCGACGTCGGCGCTCGTCGGTTTCACGACAAGGCGGAGAAGGAGCGCGAATACAAGAAACAACTGCCCGGCGAAGACGATCCCCCGCTTCCCGAACCGGTTGAGCCGATCCGCAGCGACAAGACACCGGGACGCAATGATCCCTGCGCCTGCGGCAGCGGCAAGAAATACAAGCAGTGCTGCGGCAAGGGCTAGGCCTAGGCATCGTGGACCGCGCTGATGAATTCCGACCCGGCGACTGATGTCCGCTTCGAACCCGGTGCGACGGAGTCCCGCGCGCCGTTGGCGTTGCACCTGTCAGTCCGCGATCCGGAGGTCGCCGCGGAACTGGCGCGGCATCCGGACGGACCTGTCCGCGCGGAGTTCGCGCTGTCCGCCCTGCGCGTCGGCGTCCTGGCGATCCGCCAGGCGAGCGGCGCGATCGACGCCGCGGCGATCCGCGAGGAAGGACAGCGCCTTGTCGCGGGGGTCGGCGACGTGCTCAAGGCGCAGTCGGCGGAGTGGATCGGACAGGTCAGCAAGCTTGTCGCACAGTATTTCGACCCGAAGACGGGCGTGCTGGAGACGCGGTTGTCGAATCTCCTGCGCAAGGACGGCGAGTTCGACGCTTTGCTCCGCCGCCACCTCGACGCCGACACCTCGACCATCGCGCAGACGCTCGCCCGGCACGTCGGCGCCCAAAGCGCGATCTTCAAGCTGCTTTCGCCGGATCAGAAAGAGGGGTTGCTGGCGGCGCTATCCGGAACGCTCGAGGGCGCCCTGAAAGCACAGCACGAGAGGCTGCGCAACGAGTTTTCGCTCGATCACGAGTCCTCCGCGCTGTCCCGCCTCGTGCAGAGAATCACCGACGCCAACGGTCGCCTGCGCGATGACCTGAAAACCAACGTCAACGCCCTGTGCGCGGAGTTTTCGCTGGACAACGAGCAGGGCGCGCTGAAGCGCCTGGTCGATCAGGTGGAGGGCGCCCAGCGCCGCATCACACGCGAGTTCGACCTGAACAACCCGGAGTCCGCGCTGAAGCGCCTGTCGGAGCTCCTGACGGACACGCAGGCGGTGATCAAGGGGAAGTTGACGCTGGATGACGAGGGTGCGCCCCTGGCGCGGATGCAGAAGCATTTGCTGGACGTGCTGCGGGGCATCAACGACGCCAACGTGCGGTTTCAGGCCGAGGTCCGTGAGGCGCTGTCGGCGATGCAGGCCCGCCGCGAGGAGATCGATCGCTCGACGCGCCACGGCGGGATCTTCGAGGATGCCGTCGGCGAGTTCCTGATGAAACTGGCCCAGCAGGCCGGCGACCGCTTTGATGCCGTCGGCAACACCACCGGCGCGATCGCCTACTGCAAAGTCGGCGATCACGTCATCACCCTCGGACCGGATTCCGCCGCCCCGGGCGAGCGCATCGTCTTTGAGGCCAAGGAAGACCAGTCCTATCGCGACAGCGACGCCCTGATTGAAATCAAAAAGGCATGCGACAACCGCCAGGCGCAGGTGGGGGTGTTCGTCTGCTCAAAACGCACCGCGCCCCCGCATTCCGAACCCTTGCGGCGCGACGGATCCTGCCTCTTCGTGATCTGGGACCAGGAGGATCCCGCATCCGACATCTACCTCAAGGCTGCGGTGTCCGTCGCCCGCATGCTCGTCGTCCGCAAGACCGTGGTGAGTCGTGAGACGCAGGAGGAGCTGGCGATGATGGAGCAGGCCGTCTTCCGGATCGGCGCGCAGGCGAAGCGAGTCAGCGACCTGCAGGCGCCGGCCGAGACCGCCCGCAGGAGCAGCCAGAAAATCCTTGACGAACTGACGATAATTCACGACGAGCTTGAGAAACAAGTTCGTCGGTTGCAGGACTGCGTTCAGGCGCTGCGCCCCGCCGCCGATTCCGACAGCGCCGCAGCGTGAGTTCCGCTCTCAACGCTTCAACGCCGCCGCCATCGTCGCTCCGATGTCCGCCGGGGAACTCGACACGGCGACGCCGGCACGCTTGAACGCCTCGATCTTCGACGCCGCAGTCCCCTCGCCGCCAGAGATGATCGCTCCGGCGTGGCCCATCCTCTTGCCGGGAGGCGCCGTCTGACCGGCGATGAACGCGACGACGGGCTTTTTCATATTCGCGCGGATCCAGTCCGCCGC